>NZ_CAXBOD010000016.1:0-80423 GCF_963977235.1 uncultured Albimonas sp. | reverse complement strand
TCGCTCTGATCGGCATCCGCGAGAGACGGCTCCGGAGAACAGGCGCTTTGCGAGGCGGGTTCGGGCGTGGCGCCAGGGGCGCCAGGCCGGCAAGGTGTGGACATGGGGCGCGGGAGGGGTAGAACGCGCAGGGCAACTGGCGCAGCGGAGCGACGCGATGAAGTTCACCCTCTCCTGGCTCAAGGAGCACCTCGACACCGAGGCCACCGCCGAGGAGATCGCCGAGACCCTCACCGACCTCGGGCTTGAGCTCGAGTCGCTGGAGGATCCCTCGGCGTCGCTCGGCGCCTTCACCATCTGCCGCGTGATCGAGGCCGGGCCGCATCCCGACGCCGACCGCCTGCGCCTGTGCCGGGTCGAGACCTGGCCCAACGGGCCGGGCTCGCCGTCCGAAGAGGTGCAGGTCGTGTGCGGCGCGCCCAACGCGCGCACCGGGCTGATCGGCGTCTTCGCGCGCCCCGGAACCCACATCCCCGGCACCGGCGTCGACCTCAAGCCCGGCGTGATCCGCGGGGTCGAGTCGAACGGCATGCTGTGCTCGGAGCGGGAGCTGATGGTCTCGGACGACCACGACGGCATCATCGACCTGCCCGAGAGCGCGCCGCTGGGGGCGCGCTACATCGACTACGCCGGCCTCAACGACCCGGTCTTCGACATCGCCATCACCCCCAACCGCCCCGACGCGCTGGGAGTGGCGGGGGTGGCGCGCGATCTCGCCGCCCGGGGGCTGGGCCGGGCGAAGACCCCGGCGATCGAGCCGGTGGCCGGGCGCTTCGAGTCGCCCCTCAAGGTGCGGCTCGCCGACGAGGTGGCCGACGCCGCCTGCCCGGTCTTCGCCGGCCGCCTGATCCGCGGCGTGAGCAACGGCCCCTCGCCGGCCTGGCTGCAGAAGAAACTGCGCGCCATCGGCCTGCGGCCGATCTCGGCGCTGGTCGACATCACCAACCTGATCACCTTCGACCGCGGCCGCCCGCTGCACGTTTTTGACGCGGCCAAGGTCACGGGCGACCTGGTGGTGCGCTTCTCCCGCGAGGGCGAGGAGCTGCTGGCGCTCGACGGCAAGACCTATGTCCTGCCCGAGGGCGTCACCGTCATCGCCGACGACGCCGGGGTGGAATCGCTGGGCGGGATCATGGGGGGCGAGCACTCCGGCTGCACCGAGGCGACCGTGGACGTCTTCGTCGAGGCCGCCTGGTTCGACCCGGTGCGCACCGCCCTCTCGGGGCGCAAGCTGAAGATCAACTCCGACGCCCGCTACCGCTTCGACCGCGGCGTGGACCCCGAAAGCTGCGTGGAGGGGATCGAGCTCGCCACGAAGCTGATCCTCGAGCTCTGCGGGGGCGAGCCCTCGCAGGTGCTGGTCGCCGGCCGGACCCCCGACACCGCGCGCAGCTACCGGCTCGACCCCGCCCGCTGCGCCTCGCTGGTGGGCATGGACATCCCCGAGGCCGAGCAGCGCCGCATCCTCGAGGCGCTGGGTTTCGCCCCCCGCGACGAGGACGGGCGGATCATGGTCGGCGTGCCCTCCTGGCGCCCCGACGTGACCGGCGAGGCCGACCTGGTCGAGGAGGTGGCCCGCGTCTCCTCCCTCACCAGGCTGGAAGCAAAGCCCCTGCCCCGGATCTCGACCGGCGTCACGCGGCCGACCCTGACGCTGGGCCAGCGGCGCGAGGCGCGGGTGCGCCGGACCCTCGCGGCCCAGGGCATGAACGAGTGCGTGACCTACTCCTTCATCGCGCAGAAACAGGCGGCGGCCTTCGGCGGCGGCGACGACGCGGTCCGGCTCGAGAACCCGATCTCGTCCGAGATGAGCCACATGCGCCCCGATCCCCTGCCCGGCCTGCTGGCCGCGGCGGCGCGCAACCAGGCCCGCGGCGCGGCCGAGATCGCGCTGTTCGAGATCGGCCCCGGCTGGTCGGGCGGCGAGCCCGAGAACCAGCGCATCACCGCTTCGGGCGTGTTCGTGGGCGCCACCGCCCCGCGCGAGTGGACGGGCGCCCGCCGCGGCCCCGACCTGTGGGACGCCAAGGCCGCGGCCGAGGCGGCGCTTGCGGCGCTGGGCGTCAACGTCGAGCGGCTGATGCCGCTGCGCCAGGCGCCCGAGTGGTTCCACCCCGGCCGCTCGGCCGTGCTGGGGCTGGGGCCCAAGAACCCGCTGGCGGCGTTCGGAGAGCTGCACCCCCGCGCGCTCGAGGCGATGGACGTGAAGGGCCCCGCGGTCGGCTTCACCGTGTTCCTCGAGAACGTGCCCGCCCCCAAGGCCCGCGCCATCGCCCGCCCGGCGCTGGCGGCCTCGGACTACCAGGCGGTCGAGCGGGACTTCGCCTTCGTGGTCGACGCCCGGACCGAGGCCGAGACCCTGCTGCGCGCCGCCCGCGGCGCCGACAAGAAGCTGGTCGAGAGCGCGGCGGTCTTCGACGTCTTCGACGGCCCCAAGGCCGCCCAGTCGCTGGGCGAGGGCAAGAAGTCGCTCGCCGTCTCGGTCCGCCTGCAGCCCAGCGACCGCACGCTGACCGACGAGGAGATCGAGGCCGTGGCCAGCAAGGTGGTCGCCGCCGTGACCAAGGCCACCGGCGGCACGCTGCGCGGCTGACATGGCCCCGGCGAGAGGACAAGGGCCCGCGGGGGATCTCCCCGCGGGCCCTTTTTCGGTCCGCTTGCCGCGGCGGCGCGGCTCTGAGGGCTCTGGTCCATGGACGCCGACCAGGGCGCGGGGGGCGACATCGGGGGGGGGGCGACATCGGGGGCGGAGGGAGCCACATGGTCTCCCTCGCTCCCCGCGCGCTCTACGCGTGGATGGCCGAGGCTCGGCAGTGGCCGACAGCCACAACGACGTTGCCGCGGCAAGCGCCGCGCCTGCCTTGAGAATGGCTTTGGAATGGATCGTGCGGGCCTGATCGGGGCCGCGCGTCACCGATCCAGGCGCGACGGGCGCCTCTCGGACCGTCTCAGACAGGCGCAGTCTCAGCCAGACTCAGTCTCAGACATTCAGGGATCGCGCGGAGGCTACTCTGCCGGCACCGGAGGGCCATGGTCGGGGTCCGGTCCCGGCGCGTCGGGGTCGAGGGACCCTCGCGGCCACGGGCCGGGCGGATCGCCATTGGCGGGGGGGGCGGTGGCGCGCGCGAGCTGCTCGGCCTTTTCCGCCTTTCGGGCGGCGCGCCAGGCGCGCAGGAAGCGGAAGTCCATGTAGCCCATGAACACCACCGCCCCGATGAACATCATCACCACATAGGCGACCCGCGGGGCGAAGCTGTCCACCGTCTGCGGGACGACGAACAGCGCCAGGCCGCTGACCAGCTCCTGCGGGGAGACGAAGGCGATGTTGACCAGGTTGATCCCGAAATGCAGCCCGATCGCCGCGCCCAGGTTGGCGGTGCGCGAGGTCACCGCCGCCATGATCAGCCCGAAGAAGAAGTGATACCAGGAGAAGCCGAGCCACGCCCCCTCGGTCGGGTGCGCGAATCCGAACAGGATCGAGGGCGCCACCGACCAGCCGATGATCGACAGCGAGCGCGCCGCGAACTGTTGCAGGAGGTAGCCGCGAAACAGCATCTCCTCGGCCGCGCACTGCACGAAGATCAGGGGGGCGGCCAGCAGCGCCAGCCCCAGCCAGCCGCTCAGCGAGGGGAACACCGCGATCTCGCGGCCATGAACCAGGATCAGCGGCAGCCAGGCCGCCGCCCCCACCGCCAGCGCCACCGCCAGGCCCAGCCGGAAATGGCGCCAGTCGATCCGCCCCTGCGGCCCGAACAGCGTGTTGGCCGGGCGCCGGTGGACCAGCGGCAGCGACAGCCACAGCGCCGGCCAGACCGCCAGGAACGCGCCCAGCGTCAGCAGCACCCCCAGCGGCGAATGCACGGTCGAGGCGTCGCGCGCCGCAATCCCGTCGGGACCCAGCAGCGCCGCCGCGATTCCCAGCCGCGCGACCTTCACGAACAGGAACACGAAGCCGACGGTCAGCGCCACGCCCACGACCGTGCGCACCAGGCTCGCGCCCCGCACGGCGGGGGCGGCATAGGCCACCAGCGGATGGGTGAATCGGGTCATGTCGCGCCGCCACGGGAAACGGCCCGCGCGGCGGGCCATATCGCGCTAGAATAGGACTCGCGCGCCGCTGCGTCCAGTCGGATTATTCATTAACCATTCATATTAAAAGCAAATGCGCGCGAGCGTCGCCGCCCGCGCCTCGCCCCCGGCACCCCGGACGCGGAACCCGTCGCCCGCGGTCGCCGCGCTCCCCGACGCGAGGCCGCGCCGCGTCCGCCCGACGCCCGGCCAGCCCCGGCCCGGCCCGGCCCGGCGGAACGCTCCGCCCCCCCCTCCCCGAGGCCGCGCCAGACCCCGCCCGGCGCAAGGTCCCGCCCCGCGCGAGGATGCGCCAGTCCCGGCGACGGGAGGCCGCGGAAGACTCTCCCGGCGGCAGGCCTTTCCTCGTCGCCGACACGGGCGTATCGTCCGGCCGCAATGATCAGGGACGGGCTCGCCGTCCGCCGGGAGGATGACCGTCCGTTTCGGGCCCCCGTTCCGAAGCCTCTCATGCATGCGAAGCCGATGGACGCCAAGACCAGCCTGAAGTCCCGCCTGCCCTCTCGCCACGTGACCGAGGGGCCGCAGCGCGCGCCGAACCGCTCCTTCTTCCACGCCATGGGCCTGACCGACGAGGAGATCCACCGTCCCTTCGTCGGCGTGGCCAGCTGCTGGAACGAGGCCGCGCCGTGCAACATCGCCCTCTCGCGCCAGGCGCAGGCGGCGAAGCTCGGGGTCAACGCCGCCGGCGGCACCCCGCGCGAGTTCACCACCATCACCGTCACCGACGGCATCGCCATGGGCCACGAGGGCATGCGCTCCTCGCTCGCCAGCCGCGAGGCGATCGCCGACACGGTCGAGCTGACCATGCGCGGCCACGCCTATGACGCGCTGGTGGGACTCGCGGGCTGCGACAAGTCCCTGCCCGGCATGATGATGGCCATGGTCCGCCTCAACGTGCCGTCGGTCTTCGTCTACGGCGGCTCGATCCTGCCCGGCCGCCACGAGGGCCGCGACCTGACCGTCCAGGACGTGTTCGAGGCCGTCGGCAAGCACCAGGCCGGCGAGATGTCGGACGCCGAGCTCGCGATCATCGAGCGGGTCGCCTGCCCCTCGGCCGGCGCCTGCGGGGGCCAGTTCACCGCCAACACCATGGCCTGCGTGTCCGAGGCGATCGGCCTCGCCCTGCCGCTGAGCTCCGGCGCGCCCGCCCCCTACGAAAGCCGCGACCAGTTCTGCGAGGCATCGGGCCGCGCGGTGATGGCGCTGGTGGAATCGAACCTCCGCCCCCGGGACATCGTCACCCGCAAGAGCCTCGAGAACGCCGCCCGCGTGGTCGCCTGCACCGGCGGGTCCACCAACGGCGGCCTGCACCTGCCCGCCATCGCCCACGAGGCGGGGATCGAGTTCACGCTCGACGACGTCTGCGAGATCTTCCGCTCGACCCCCTATTTCGTCGATCTGGTCCCCGGCGGCCAGTTCGTGGCCAAGGATCTCTACGAGGCCGGCGGCGTGCCCATCGTGCTCAAGGAGCTGGCCAAGGCCGGGCTCCTGCACCTCGACTGCCTCACCGTCACCGGCAAGACCATGGGCGAGAACCTCGAAGCCGTGACCGGAGAGCCTGACGGCCGGGTGATCCGCCCGATCTCGAACCCGATCACCCCCACCGGCGGCGTGGTCGGCCTGAAGGGCAACCTCGCCCCCGACGGGGCCATCGTGAAGGTCGCGGGCATCGCGGCCGAGCATCAGGTCTTCACCGGCCCCGCGCGCGTCTTCGAATGCGAGGAGGACGCCTACGAGGCGGTCCGCGCCCGCACCTACAAGGAAGGCGAGGTCATCGTGATCCGCAACGAGGGCCCCGCCGGCGGCCCCGGCATGCGCGAGATGCTGGCCACCACCGCCGCCCTCTCGGGCCAGGGCATGGGCAAGAAGGTGGCGCTGATCACCGACGGGCGATTCTCGGGCGCCACGCGGGGCTTCTGCGTGGGCCACGTCGGGCCCGAGGCGGCCCACGGCGGCCCCATCGCCCTGATCCGCACCGGCGACACGATCACCATCGACGCCATCGAGGGGGTGCTTTCGGTCGACCTGAGCGAGGACGAGCTCGCCGCCCGCAAGGCGGAATGGGCCGGCCCGCGGCCGACCAACTACGCCTCGGGGGCGCTGTGGAAATATGCCAGGCTGGTGGGCTCGGCCCGCTACGGCGCGGTGACCCATCCCGGCGCCGCGGCCGAAACGCATGTCTACGCCGACCTCTGATCGGGACGCCTGAGTGACCCAGACCTCCCCGCGACGCCTCTCCCGCGCCGGCGCGCCCGCGCCGCGCGCGCTGCGCCTGCCCGTTTCCGTCTCCGTCCTGGCATTGTCGCTGGCGCTGGCCGGCTGCGTGCCGCCGGGCGCGCCGAAGCCCGGCCAGACCCCGCCCTCGCAGGCCGCCGCCGCGGTCAACGCGGGCGGGCGGACGGTGGTGATCACCCCGCCCACGGGCTTCTGCGTGGACCAGGATTCGGTCCGCCCCCAGGGCGCCGCCGCCTTCGTGCTGATCGAGGACTGCGCCCTTGCCGGCGCAGCCGACGTGCTGACCGATCCCGACGTCGACCCCGAAACGGCCCGCGTCCAGCCCGCGCTGATCGACGGGCTGGTGACCCTGTCGATCGGCGACAGCCCCCTGTTCGAGAGCGCGCCCGAGGCCGGGTTCAAGGCGCTCGAGGTGTTCCTGCGCTCCGAGGACGGGCGCGCCTCGGCCGGGCTCGGCGGCGAGGCCTCGGCGGTGACCATCGTCGAGACGCGGCAGGTGGCCGACACCCTCTATGTGCTGGTCGAGGACAAGGGCCGCAACGCGGTGCCGATCCTGGGCGAGCGCTTCTGGCGGGCCTTCACCGAGATCAACCAGCGCGCCACCATCGCCTCGCTGGGGGTGTTCGACAGCTCCTCGATGCGCGACGGGGCGAAGCTGGGGCATCTCGCGCGGGTGGTGACGGCGCTCAAGGAAGGCAACGGCGACGTCACCGATGCGGCCGAGCAGCGCCTGGCCGCCACGGCGCCCGCGGCCTCCCCCGCCCCGGTCGCGGCCCCCGACGCCCCGCCCAAGCCGGGCGTGAAGGCGGTCGCCCGCGGCCCCGTCGACACGCCCCCGCGCTCCCGCCCCGGCAGCTGACCCGACCCTCGCGCGCCGGGCGCCCGCATCGCGCGCCCGCGCCGTCTCAAGGGTCCCGAGGGCTTGTCTTCCGCGCGCCGCCAGCCGCCGCGCCGCCCGGCCGCGGCCGGGCGTTCGGCTACGGCGCGATCCGGGCGGCCGGGGGGCGGCTCAGGCGGCGCCGCGTTCGGCCATGGCCCTGGCCGCCTCGCGCAGGGCGAACTTCTGCACCTTGCCGGTCGAGGTCTTGGGCAGCTCGCCGAAGATCACCTTCCGCGGCGCCTTGAAATGGGCGAGCTCGGCCCGGCAGTGGGCGACGATCTCGGCCTCGGTCGCCTCGCGCCCCTCGCGCAGCTCGACGAAGGCGCAGGGGGTCTCGCCCCATTTCTCGTCGGGCAGCGCCACCACCGCGCACATCGCAACGGCCGGGTGACGATAGAGCGTCTCCTCGACCTCGATCGAGGAGATGTTCTCCCCCCCCGAGATGATGATGTCCTTCGAGCGGTCCTTGAGCTGGATCCACCCGTCGGGATGCTTCACCGCCAGATCCCCCGACCAGAACCAGCCGCCCTTCAGCGCCTTCTCGGTGGCCGAGGGATTCTTGAAATAGCCCTTCATCACCACGTTGCCGGCGAAGGCGACCTCGCCCATCGTCTCGCCATCCGCGGGCACCGGGGCCATGGTCTTGGGATCCAGCACGTCCAGCGCCTCGAGGGCCGCGTAGCGGATCCCCTGGCGCGCCTTCAGGCGGGCCTGCTCGGCGGGCGCGAGGTCGTCCCACTCGGGCTTCCACTCGTTGATCACGGCGGGGCCGTAGACCTCGGTCAGGCCGTAGACATGGGTGACCTTGAAGCCGGCCTCGGCCATGGCCGCCAGCGTCGCCTCGGGCGGAGGGGCGGCGGCGGTGAGGAACGAGACCGCCTGGGGCAGCGGGCGCTTCTCGGCCTCGGGCGCGTTGAGCAGCGCCGACATCACGATCGGCGCGCCGCACATGTGGGTGACGCCGTGATCGGCGATGGCGTCGTAGATCGGCTTGGCGCGCACCGCCCGCAGGCAGACATGGGTCCCCGCGCGGGCCGAGATCGTCCAGGGAAAGCACCAGCCGTTGCAGTGGAACATCGGCAGCGTCCACAGATAGACTGGGTGCTGGCCCATCCCCGCATGGATCACGTTGCCCGTGGCCAGCAGCATCGCGCCGCGGTGGTGGTAGACCACCCCCTTGGGATCGCCGGTGGTGCCCGAGGTGTAGTTCAGCGCGATCGCGTCCCACTCGTCCTGCGGCCCGGGGCCCTGGAACTCCGGATCGCCGGTCTCGAGCACGGCGTCGTAGTCCTCGGTCTCGCCGGCCGCGGCATGGGTCTCGGGCGCGGCGGGGTCGCGATAGGCCACGATCCGGGGGCTGACCGAGGCGCGGGCCAGCGCCTCGCGCGCCAGCGGGACCAGCTCGGCGTCCACGATCAGCACCCTGGCCTCGGCGTGGTCGAGGATGAAGGCGATCCCGGCCGCGTCCAGCCGGGTGTTCACCGCGTTGAGCACCGCGCCGATCATCGCGGGGCCGTAGTGACACTCCAGCATCGCGGGCGTGTTGAACAGCAGCGCCGAGACCACGTCGTCCTTGCCGATCCCCATCCCCGCCAGCGCCGAGGCCAGCCGGCGCGCGCGGGCGCGCAGCTCGGCATAGGTTCGCCGCTCCTCGCCGTTGATCGCCGCGATGTGCTCGGGGAAGGCGTCGGCGGCCCGGTCGAGCAGGCTGAGCGGGGTGAGCGGTCGGTGATTGGCGCGGCCGCGCTCGAGACCGACGGCGAAGGGCGAGGTCATGGGCGTCCTCCCTGGACAACGGGACCCCGAATACACTCCCGCAGGCGGGGGATGGCAAGGGCCGCCCCGGCGCTCTCTGTCCCCTGGCTGGCGGGCCTGCTTTTTCCATCGTTCCGTTCCGCGCCGCGCAGGGCTAGGGTGCGCGCAAACGTGGCTGCGACGAGGGAGCCGAATGGCGCAGGCGCTGGAGGGGAAGACCGCGGTGGTGACCGGGGCGGGACGCGGCGTCGGCCGCGCCATCGCGCTGAGGTTCGCCGCCGCCGGGGCGCGGGTCGTGGCCTGCGACCGGGACGAGGCCTCGCTGGCCCAGACCATCGAGCGGATCCGCGAGGAGGGCGGCGAGGCGACCGCCTTCGCCGCCGACCTCTCGGCGGCGCTGGGGGTGCAGAACCTGATGGCCTCGGCGCTGGACGCCTACGACCGGGTCGACGTGCTGGCCAACGCCATGCGGATGGTCGAGGCCGGCGACCTGCTGGACATGGATCCCGCCGCCGTGGGCAAGAGCTTCGACATGAACGTGCGGGTGTCGTTCCAGCTGTGCCAGGCGGCGGCGCGGCGGATGATCGCCCAGCGCGGCGGCGCGGCCGAGCCGCCCTCGGCCGGGGCCGGCACCGGCGCCATCGTCAACCTCAGCTCGGTGGCCGCGCGGCGCGCGGCGCCGCGGACCATCGCCTATTCGGTCGCCTGCGCGGCGATCGAGCAGATGACCCGCTCGATGGCCGTGGCGCTGGCGCCCGAGGGGATCCGGGTGAACGCGGTGGCGATGGGCTCGCTGATGACCGCTGCGATGCGCGAGTCGCTGCGCGCCAACCCCGAGTCGCGGGCCGACATCATCCGCGCCACGCCGCTCGGCCGGATCGGCGACGCCTCCGAGGCGGCCGAGGCGGCGCTGTTCCTGGCCTCGCCCGCGGCGGGCTTCGTGACGGGCCAGATCGTGGACGTGGACGGCGGCCGCTCGATCCTCGATCCGCTGGACCTGCCGGCGCTCTGAGCGCGCTCGCCCGGAAGTTGACAGCTGTCAACTTCGTTCAGCGTTGAAACGACCCCACGAGAAACACGAAGGCCGCCCCGGGGGGCGGCCTTCGTTGGACCTCGCGGTTTGCGGCCCGGCCTCACCCCATCGAGGCGACGAAGCGGTCGAAAAGGTAGTGGCTGTCCATCGGGCCGGGGCTCGCCTCGGGGTGATACTGGACCGAGAACACCGGCTTGCCGTCGACCTTGATCCCGCAGTTGGAGCCGTCGAACAGCGAGACATGGGTCTCGTCCACCCCGGCCGGCAGGCTCTGGGCGTCGACCGCGAAGCCGTGGTTCATCGAGGTGATCTCGACCTTGCCGGTCACCAGGTCCTTCACCGGATGGTTGGCGCCGTGGTGGCCGTGGGACATCTTCACCGTCCGACCACCCAGCGCCAGGGCCAGCATCTGGTGGCCGAGGCAGATGCCGAACAGCGGCAGCCCCTTGCCCAGCACGCCCTGGATCGTGGCGGCGGCGTATTCCGCGGTCGCGGCCGGATCGCCGGGGCCGTTCGAGAGGAACACCCCCTCGGGGTCATGGGCCAGCACGTCCTCGGCGGTGGCGGTGGCGGGCAGCACCGTCACGTCGCAGCCCGCCGAGGCGAGGCAGCGCAGGATGTTGCGTTTGGCGCCGTAGTCGATGGCGACCACGCGCCGGCCGGTCCCCTCGCGCCTGGGGAAGCCGCCCGGCCAGGCCCAGCGGGTTTCGTCCCAGCGGTAGGACTGCGCGCAGGAGACGTCGCGCGCAAGGTCGGCCCCCTCGAGACCGGCGAAGGCGCGGGCCTTCTCGACCAGGGCGGCGGGGTCGAAGTCGCCCTCCGCATGGTGGGCGATGGCCACGTGCGGCGCCCCGTTGAGGCGGATCGCGCGGGTCAGGCGGCGGGTGTCGACGCCGCCGACGCCGATCCGGCCGCGCCTGGCCAGCCACTCAGACAGCGGCTCGGCCGAGCGCCAGGACGACGGCGCGGTCGGATCCCAGCGGGCGATCATGCCCAGGGCGACCGGCTCTGCGGTCTCGTCGTCCTCGGGGTTGGCGCCGGTGTTGCCGATATGGGGGAAGGTGAAGGTCACGACCTGGCCCGCGTAGGAGGGATCGGTCATGATTTCCTGATAGCCGGTCATCGCGGTGTTGAAACACAGCTCGCCGACCGATTCGCCCGTCGCCCCGAAGCCTCGCCCGAACAGGACCGTGCCGTCGGAAAGCGCGATGCAGGCCGTGGCGCCCGGCGGAACGGGCAGATCGGCGGCGTCGCGGCGTGCGGCGGTCGGGGTCGCGGGCGACATGGCGGCCTCCTTGCCGGGCCCGCCGCTGGGGCGGACCGCGGGATCGGGTTGCAGGGGTTTGCGAAGCGCGCGGAAGCTATGTCCGGCGCTGCGGCGCGTCAAGGCGCGCCCGTGAAGCATGGCGGGGTTGCCGGAGGAGCCGCAGGGAAGATCGACGCGGGTCTGGCGAAACGGCGAGGATGCTCTAGATTCCGCGCCTCGGGCCGAGCAGCCGAGAAAAACGACGCCGGGCTGGACCAACCCCGGCGCGAAATGCGAGGAGGGCCCCCGCCGCCGCCCACAGGGCGCGGCGAGGACCTCAGGCGACGACCACAGCGCCCGGAATCGGTCCGAGCGCGGGCGCAGAGTGCGACTCGGATGCTGCATCGCGGGAACGAAATGAAATCAAAGGCTTGCCAAATTTTCGCCGCATTGGCGACTCGGCCGGCGCGGTGTAGGATCATCCTCCGTTCAACGCCCCCTACGGGAGCCCCCCATGCGTGACCGTCTCATCGCGGCCCTCCGCGACGCGACCGAAGCCGAGGACGCCACCCGCCTCTGCACGCTTCGCCTGATCTGCGCGGCCATTCAGGACCGCGAGGCCGCCCGCGCGGGCGACGCCGAGGCGCGCGAGGCGCTGGGCAACGCCGAGGTCCAGGAGATTCTGGCCAAGATGCTCCGCCAGCGCGAGGACAGCGTGCGGCGCTATGAGGAATCGGGCCGGCTCGACCTCGCCGAGGAGGAAACCCGCGAGGCGGAGGTGATCCGCGAGTTTCTGCCCCGCCCCCTCTCGGACGACGAGATGAGCGCGGCCATCGCCGCAGCCATCGCCGAGACCCGCGCCAGCTCGCTGCGCGACATGGGCGCGGTGATGAAGCGGCTCAAACATCGCTACGCGGGCCGGATGGATGTCTGCAAGGCCGGGGCCGAGGTGCGCAGCGCGCTGGCCTGACGCCCCCCCCGATCTTTGCGCGACGCCCCGAGGGCCCGGCCGCAACGCCGGGCCTTCGCGTTTGCGCCCCCCCTCTTTCGTCCCGGTCGCGGCGCGCCTAGCCTGCGCCTTCCCGCCCCCCTCGGACCCCGGAGCGCCGCATGTCAGAGCCCAAACCCCGCATCGTCGTCACCCGCCGCCTGCCCGAGGCGGTCGAAGCCGCGCTGAGCGAGCGGTTCGAGGCGGTGCTGAACCCCTCGGACACGCAGATGGAGGCGGGCGCGCTGGCCGAGGCGTTCGCCGGGGCCGACGCGGTGCTGTGCACCGTCGGCGACCGGATCGACGCGGCCGCGATCGGCGCCGCGCCGCGGGCGAAGATGGTCGCCACCTTTTCGGTGGGCACCAACCACATCGACCTCGAGGCCTGCCGCGCGGCGGGGTTGCGGGTCAGCTCGACGCCGGGCGTGCTGACCGACGCCACCGCCGACATCGCCCTGTCGCTGATCCTGATGGCGATGCGCCGCTGCGGCGAGGGCGAGCGGATGGTCCGCGCCGGCGCCTGGCGCGGCTGGACCCCGACCCAGCTTCTGGGCCGCGATCCCACCGGCGCGACCCTGGGAATCGTGGGCATGGGGCGGATCGGGCGGGCGACCGCCGCGCGCGCGCACCATGGCTTCGGCATGAAGATCCTCTACGCCAACCGCTCGGAGGTGGATCCGGGGATGCCGGCCGAGCGGCGCGAGCTGCCCGAGCTGATGGCGCAGGCCGACGTGATCTCGGTCCACGCCCCGGCCTCGCCCGAGAACCGCGGCCTGATCTCGGCCGAGCTGATCGCCCGGATGAAGCCCGAGGCCTACCTGATCAACACCGCCCGCGGCGACGTGGTGGACGAGCCTGCGCTGATCGCCGCGCTGCAGGCGGGCCGGATCGCGGGCGCCGGCCTCGACGTCTTTGCGCAGGAGCCGCAGGTGCCCGAGGCGCTGCGGGCGCTCGAGACCGTGGTGCTGCTGCCGCATCTGGGCTCGGCCACCCGCGCCACGCGCGAGGCGATGGGGATGAAATGCCTCGACAATCTCGCGGCCTTCTTCGACGGGCGAGCGCTGCCGGACGCGGTGGTCTGAGCCCGGCCGCCGGGCGCCCTCAGCCGGTGAAGAACAGGCGGTTGGGCATGTCGACCTCCAGCCGCTCGCGGTCCTCGTAGTCGGGGGACCAGGGGCGGTCGAGGACCAGGCAGTTGGCCGGCTTGCCGAGGATCTCCTTGATCTCGCCGACCGGGTGGGGGCCGGCGAAGGGCGTGGCGTCCCACATCAGCGTCTCGCCGTCGAACTGCACGCGGCTGCGGTCGAGCACGGCGGGAAGGCGGTCGATGCCGAAGATCGCGAAGTCCTGCGCGCCGCTGATGCCGTAGGCGCCGCAGACGGCGGTGCGGCCGGCCTCCTCGCGCAGGCGGGCGACGACGAAGAAGATGCTCTCGTCCCCGCGCTCGTTGTCGAAGCGGATGCCGCCGAGGCGGTAGGCGTTGGTCACGCTCTCGCCGGCCACGGGCTCGGCGAAGCGCCCGGCGCAGGCGGAGACGAGGGGCGCCAGCAGCGCCAGGGCCGCGAGCGCGCCGAGGGCGCGGGCGGAGGGCGAGCGGCGGCGCGGCGCGGCGGGAAATTTCAGCATCAGATCAATCCGGAGTCTGGGTATGGGCCTGTTCGGGGCGGCGTCGGTTGGCGTCGGTTCGGCGACAACCTGCCGGCAGGCCTGCGGGCGCCGCAAGAGTGAACGGCAGGTGACTTTGCGTCGGGCCTCGGCGACGCGGTCAGGCCGCAACCGCAGACGCCCCGGCCGCTGGGCGGCCGGGGCGTCGCGCTGGCCGCGGTCCCGGAGGACCGCGACGGGAGGGATCCGGGCTCAGTAGGTCTTCTGGTAGCCCGGGTAGGACGGCGCGATCACGAGGCCGCCGTCGGCCTCCGACGCGGGCACGGCCGGGCCAACCGGCGCGCAGGCCGAGACGGCGAGGCCGGCCATGAGGATCAGCGGCAGGGCTGCGCGGCGCAGGATGTGAGCATGACGGGTCATCTCGGGGTCCTCTCTGTTCGCACGGGCGGCCGGGGCTCCGGCTTCCCTCCGGCGTCGCCTGTGGCGGGCGACGTCTGGGGAACACGATGACGCGGGGAAACGGCCGCTTTCGGGCGGGAAATCGGACATGCGGGGACGATTTCAGGACGGCGAATGGGTGGATTCGCGGCGGGAATCCGGCGACCGGGATGCGTCCGGCGCGCCCCGGGGCGGGGCCTGTCGTCTTGTCTGCAAGGGATTGAGACGGATGCGGAGGCGATGCGCTCGGCGCGCCAGGGGAGGGCCCCGGCGAACCGGGCGCAGGGCCCTCAGTTCCGGGCGGCCGCCTGCGGCGCGCCGGCCGCGGGCCACTCCTGCGCCACGCGGGCGGGGGCGAGCGAGATGCGCTTGACCACCTCGCCGGGGCGGCCGAGCGGCCCGTGCAGGGCGCCCTCGACCTGAAGCCAGACGCCGCCGGCGTTGCCGGCGCGAAGCTCGGCGCCCGGCTCGTCCAGCGGCACCTGCCAGGATTCGCCCGACTCCATGATCCGCTGCACCAGGATCGAGCCGTCGCGGGCCTTCACCTGAACCCAGGCGGGATCGGTGACCACAAGCCAGACGCCCTCGGCGGCCTCGGGCGCGGCGGCGGGCGCTCCGGGCGCGGGGCGCGGCAGCGTGGCGTCGCCTGCCGAGGCGATCAGCGCCCCGCCCTGGGTCTCGGCCGCGGCGTCGGCGCCGGCCAGCGTCGAGGGGACGGCAAGCCCAAGGGTCCCGGCGTCGAGCGCCGGCGGGCCCTGCACCGGGCCCGCGGCGGGGGCCGAGGCCGGGTCCACCGCGGCCGCCTCGCGGCGGGGGCCGGCGTAGAGGCCCGAGGAGGACGGGTCGATCGAGGCGATCGGGCCGTCGCGAAGCTCCACCACCGGCGGCGCGATCTCGCGCGGGGCGTAGAGCTCGGCCAGCGCGGCTTCCTTCTGGGGGTCCCAGTCGCGGCGGGGGGCGACGTCGAGGCCCGGCCAGCCGCCGGGCGCGGCCTGGGCGTCGAAGCCCGGCAGCGCCACGTTCGGCGGCGCCTCGGCCATCGCCGGCGCCTCGTTCGAGGGGGCGAAGTCAACCCGCTGGATGTCCTTGACCAGCGCCCAGCCGCCATAGCCGAGGCCGCCGATCAGCCCGGCGAGCACCAGCACCGAGGCGAGGTCGGAGAGCGACACGCCCAGGCCCACCGGTCGGGCGCGCCCGACGGGCGCGGCGAAATGGGAGCGGGTGAGCGCGGGGTCCTGGCCCGGACGACGCGAGGGGCTGGCGGCGCCGCCCAGCCCGCCGCCGAGACGAAAGCCGCCGGCCGGCGCGGCGCCGGGCGTGCTGGCGCGCGTGGTCTGGCCGACAAAGCCGCTCTCGCCGCAGAAACGGTCGTAGATCACGTCGCCCTGCAGCCCGAGATAGCGGGCGTAGGCGCGCACGTATCCGGGCACGAACCCCTTGTTGGGGATCACGGACGCATCGCAGTTTTCGATCGCGTCTATGTAGGATGCCTTGATCCGCAGCTCCCGCTGGACGTCGAGCAGCGATTTGCCCAGCGTCGCACGGTGGCCCCGGAGCTCGTCGCCGAGCCGGACCTCATAGGAATCGAACCCGCGCAGCGCGGTGGGTTGGTCGGTGTCCATCGCCTGCTCTGCCCTGCCGCAGATGGTGACGCATTCGCGCGCTTCTCTAGTCGTCACGCACGAGGGTCGCAACCTTCCGCGCGCATAGCAGACCATACTCCGAATTTTACGATTCGCGCGCGAAAACCCGGGCCCAGCTAAGGGAATAAAGCGTTTTTCGTGAAAACAACGTTAAGAAAACCGGCCCCGGGCGCGGGGGCGCGGCTGACACGCCGCACCCTTTTTCGCCTCGCGGTCAGCCCCGCCGCCGACCGGGACAGGCCCTCCCGGCGCCGGGAGACTGTTTCGGGGCGAGACAGAATCGCCCCCCCGAAACCGCCCCCGCAACCGCCGCCCCGCCGCCAGCGGCTCAGCCGAGGTCGGCCGGCTCCCGCCCGTAGCGCCAGGGCAGGACCCGGGGGTCGCGGTAGCGCAGGATGTAGAGGGCGAAGGGGATTGCGGGGAACACGAACCAGGGCGAGGACAGCCCGCTGAGCACGTTGAGCGCGAAGAAGAACACGATCATCCCCGCCGCCCGGCGCACGCGGCGCGGCTGCGCGGCCGACCAGGCCGACCAGCGGTTGATCTCGGCCACCACGCCGCGGCGGGGCGGCGCCCAGGAGGGCGAGGGCGCCTCGGGGTCCGCATCGGGCGCCGGATCGGGATCGTTGCGCCGCTCGATCCGCACGCGCCAGCCGGGGACGGGCTCCTCGAGGCTCTTGACCTCGAGGTCGCCGGCGAAGTCGAACTCGACCGCGAGCTGCTTGCGGGCGAGCTCGCGCACCGTGCCCGAGACCATCACCCCGCCGGGCTCGGCCTGACCCTGCAGCCGCTCGGCCACGTTGACCCCGTCACCGTAGATGTCGCCATGGAGGTCGCCCGCCCCCGGCGCCCCCCCGGACGCCCCGTCGATCATCACGTCGCCCAGGTTGACGCCGATGCGAAAGCGCATCCGACGCGCAGGGGGCTGGTCGAGGAAGGCGGTCTCGAGGGATTCCTGCACGGCCACGGCGCAGCGGACCGCCTCGACCACCGAGGCGAACTCCGCGATCACCGCGTCGCCCCAGGTGTTCACCTCGCGCCCGTCGTGGGCGTCGAACTGCTCGCGCATGATGGCGCGGGCGCGGCGCAGGCGGGCGAGGGTCGCGTCCTCGTCCGCCTCCATCTGGGCGCCGAAACGCACCGCGTCGGCGTAGAAGATCGTCGTCAGCCTGCGTTTCACCGGCCCGGCTCCCCCGCGGTTCGCCCGTCGCACTTCGTCCATATGGCCGATCCGGCGGCCCGGCGCGACGTTTGCGTGGTCGAACGGTCCCCGGGCGCGGCCTTCGCGCCACGCCCGGGAGGGCTCACTCGGCCATCACGCAGAGCAGTTCGAACATCGCGTTGGCGCCGTTGATCGCGGTCAGCCCGCCGACGTCGAAGGGGGGCGAGACCTCGACGAGGTCGGCGCCCACGATCTCCTGACCTTTCAGCATGCGGATCATGCCCTGCAGCTCTCGCATCGTCAGGCCGCCGGATTCGGGCGTGCCGGTGCCGGGCGCGAAGGCGGGGTCGAGGCTGTCGATGTCGACCGAGACATAGACCGGGCCGGGGCCGGCGAACGCCAGCGCCTCGGTCATCACCTGCTTCCAGCCCTTGTCCTCGACCTCCTCGATATAGGCGACCTTCATTCCGGACTCGTGAGAGAACTTCCACATGTCGCGGTCGTAGAGGGAGCCGCGGATGCCGATCTGGACCGAGCGTTTGGGGTCCAGCAGCCCCTCGTCGGCGGCGACCTTGAACGGCGCCCCGTGGTGGAAGCGCGAGCCCATGTAGTTGTCGCCGGTGTCGCAATGGGCGTCGATCTGGATCAGGCCGACGGGGCGGTCCTTCGCGACCGCGCGCAGGATCGGCAGGGCGACGGAGTGGTCGCCCCCGCAGGACAGGGGGCGAATGCCGGCGGCGACCACCCGCTCGTAGAAGCGCTGGATCTCGAGATGGGCGCCTGTCAGCTCATAGGGTCTGGCGATGATCACGTCGCCGAGGTCGGCGATGCGCCTGGCCTCGAAGGGGCTGGCGCCGGTGGCCTGGTTGATGCGCCGGATCAGGCTGGACTGGGAGCGGACCTCGCGCGGGCCATGGCGGGCGCCCGGGCGGTTGGTGACGCCGCCGTCGAAGGGCACGCCGATCACGCCGATATCGGGGGGCGAGGCCTCGAAGTCCTCGGTCCAGGGCAGGCGGAAGAAGGTGGCGAGGCCGGCGAAGCGCGGCCGCTGCATCGGGTCGGAGAAATCCAGCGTCTCGCCGTCGTCTGACATCGGGAGGGTCCTTTGCTTGGAGAGGACTCCACCCTGCCCTGCGCCGGCGGCCCGGGCAATCGGCGCGGGCCCGGCGCGGCGCAGGGCCGCCCTCTCCCGGGCCGCCCCCGTCCGGGCGCGGCGAGCCCGTGGCGGGGTCGCGCGGCGCGCGGGGGCCTGCGATGACGCCGCGCCGCGCGGCTGGGGGTCGTCAGAAGACCGGCGAGCGCCTATGTTGCGCGGCGACCGGCCATGGAGTCGCGCAGACCTCGCGCGACCGGACGAGGACGACCTGCATGAGCATCCGACCCTGGCGCGACATCGCCCGCCGCCCCAGCCGCAAGATCCGCGTGGGCAAGGTCGAGGTGGGGGGCGACGCCCCGATCTCGGTCCAGACCATGACCAACACCCTGACCCACGACATCCGGGGCACCATCGCCCAGGTGCGCGCCTGCGCCGAGGCGGGCGCGGACATCGTGCGCGTCTCCTGCCCCGACGAGGCCTCGACGAAGGCGCTCAAGACCATCGTGGCGGCGAGCCCCGTGCCGATCGTCGCGGACATCCATTTCCACTACAAGCGCGCCATCGAGGCCGCCGAGGCCGGCGCCGCCTGCCTGCGCATCAACCCGGGCAACATCGGCTCGGACGCCAAGGTGCGCGAGGTGGTCAAGGCCGCCAAGGACCACGGCTGCTCGATCCGCATCGGGGTCAACGCGGGCTCGCTCGAGCGCGACCTGCTCGAGCGCTATGCCGAGCCCTGCCCCGAGGCGATGGTGGAATCCGGCCTGCGCCACATCCGCCTGCTCGAGGACAACGACTTTCAGGAATACAAGATCTCGCTGAAGGCCTCGGACGTGTTCCTGACCTCGGCCGCCTACATGGCGATGGCCGAGGCCACCGACGCGCCGCTGCATCTCGGCGTGACCGAGGCCGGCGGGCGCGTCTCGGGCTCGATCAAGTCCGCCATCGGGCTGGGCAACCTGCTGTGGGCGGGGATCGGGGACACGATCCGCATCAGCCTCTCGGCCGATCCGGTCGAGGAGGTGAAGGTCGGCTACGAGATCCTGAAATCGCTGAACCTGCGCCACAAGGGGGTGACGATCATCTCCTGCCCCTCCTGCGCGCGGCAGGGGTTCGACGTGATCAGGACGGTGGCGATGCTGGAAGAGCGGCTCGAGCATGTGAAGACGCCCCTGACGCTGTCGATCATCGGCTGCGTGGTGAACGGCCCGGGCGAGGCGCGCGAGACCGACATCGGCTTCACCGGCGGCGGCGCGGGCTCCGGCATGGTGTATCTGTCCGGCGCGGCGGACCACAAGATCGGCAATGGCGAGATGATCGACCACATCGTGGACCTGGTGGAACAGAAGGCCGAGGCGCTGGAAGCCGAGCGGGCCGCGGCGGAGGCCGAAGAGGCCGCCGCCGGTCAGGCGGCGCAATAATGGCCTCGCGCATCCTCACCGGCGGCGCGCTGGCCCTTCTGGTGCTCGCCGCCGGCGCCGCGGCCGCGATCCGGCTCGCCCCCGACACGCCCGAGGCCTGGCACGTCGACCCGATGGCGGCCGACGTGGGGCCCGCGGACAACTCCTGGCGCGCCGCGCCGGAGGCGGCGGCGGGCACGCCCGACGGGCGGGCGCCGAGCTATTCCGTGCCCCCCGACGAACTGGCGGTGGCCTTCGACGCGGCCGTGCTCGCGCAGCCCCGTGTGCAGCGCATCGCCGGCGATCCGGCCGAGGGGCTGATGACCTACCGCCAGCGCAGCCTGGTGTTCGGGTTCCCCGACTATGTCTCGGTGCGCGCGATGCCGGCGGCGGGGGGCTCGACGCTCGCGATCTGGTCGCGCTCGCGCTACGGCAAGTCCGACTTCGGGGTCAACGCGGAACGGGTCTCAACCTGGCTGGAGCTGCTCAAGCCGCTGGAGCAGTGAGGCGCCGGGCTGCGGGGCGCAGCCGTCCTCGAGCTTCCGCCAGGCGGGGTTGTTGAGCGACATGCCGCACACGGCGGTGTATTCGACCGAGCCGATGCGGATGCAGGTCGTGGCGCCCAGCTCCACCCGCTCGCCCCGGTTGGTGCAGTAGCAGTCGGGATAGGCGAAGCCGTCCTTGGCGGGCGGGCGCGTCCAGGCCGGCCCTGCCACGGCGAGCGAGGGCAACAGGAAGGCCGCGAGCGCGGCCGGGATCAGGCGCAGGGTCCGCATGACGCAACGATACGCGCGCCCGCGAGCGACACAAAGCGTTTTCGCCGACCCCGCCCCTCCGCGCCGTTTGGGCCGCTTGACGCCCCCTGCCCCCGGCGCGAAGACGTCTGCATGATTGCGCGCGACGCCCTCGACCAGCTGCTGGCCCGCTTCGACTACCTCGAGGCCGCCCTCGCCGAGGGGGCGGGCGACGTGGCGGCCCTGTCGCGCGACTATGCCCAGCTGCGCCCGGTCGCCGAGCAGGCCCGCGCCTACCTTGGCCTGCTGGCCGCCAGGGCCGAGGCCGAGGCGATGCTGGCGGACCCCGAGATGCGGGCGCTTGCCGAGGAGGAGCTGGCCGAGCTGCGCGAGCGCCTACCCGAGGCCGAAGCCGCCATGCGCCGCGCCCTGCTGCCCCGCGACGCCGCCGACCCGCGCCCCGCGATCCTCGAGATCCGGGCGGGGACCGGGGGCGAGGAGGCCGCGCTGTTCGCCTCCGATCTCCTGCGCATGTACGCCCGCTTTGCCGAGGTCCGCGGCTGGCGGTTCGAACTGCTGGAGGAAAGCGCCACCGAGCTCGGCGGGATCAAGGAGGCGGTGGCGGCGGTCCGCGGCGAGGGCGTCTTCGCGGCCCTGAAGCACGAGAGCGGCGTGCACCGCGTCCAGCGCGTCCCCGCGACCGAGAGCGGCGGGCGCATCCACACCTCGGCCGCCACCGTCGCGGTGCTGCCCGAGGCCGAGGAGACCGATATCGCGATCCCCGCCGCCGACATCCGCATCGACACCATGCGCGCCTCGGGCGCGGGGGGGCAGCACGTGAACACCACCGATTCCGCGGTGCGCCTGACCCACCTGCCGACGGGGATCGTGGTCACCAGCTCCGAGAAATCCCAGCACCAGAACCGCGCCCGGGCGATGGAGGTGCTGCGCGCGCGCCTGTTCGACCTGCAACGGCGCGAGAGCGATGCGGCCCGCGCGGCGGCGCGCAAGGGCCAGGTCGGCTCGGGCGACCGCTCGGAGCGGATCCGCACCTACAATTTCCCGCAAGGACGGGTGACCGATCATCGGATCAACCTGACGCTCTATCGGCTGGGGGAGGTGATGGCGGGCGACCTCTCCGAGATCGTCGCAGCCCTGAGCGAGGCCGACGAGGCCGCGCGCCTGGCGGAGATGGAGGCGTGAGCGGCTCGAGCTCCCGCGCCGGCCTGGTCTCGGACGCAGCCCGGCTGCTGGGCGCGGCGGGCGTGGGCGATCCCGCCCGCGACGCCCGCCTGCTGGCGCGCTGGGCCTCGGGGCTGGAGGCCGCGGCCTTCGCCGCCCGGCTGGACGAGCCGCCGGGCGTGGCCGAGGCCGCCCGCTTCGCCGCCGGGCTGGCCAAACGCCTCTCGCGCCAGCCGATGTCCCAGATCATGGGCGCGCGGGAGTTCTGGGGCCGCCGGTTCGAGGTCGGCCCCGACGTGCTCGACCCCCGCCCGGAGACCGAGACGCTGATCGCTGCGGCGCTTGAGGGGCCCGCGCCGCGGCGGATCCTCGACCTGGGGCTGGGCAGCGGCTGCATCCTGCTGACCCTGCTGGCCGAATGGCCCGGCGCCGCGGGTCTGGGGGTCGAACGGTCCCCCGCCGCGCTCGCCGTGGCCCGGCGCAACGCCGAGGCGCTGGGCCTCGCGGGCCGGGCCGAGCTGCAGCCCGGCGACTGGTTCGACGCGGTGCGGGGGCGGTTCGAGCTGGTGGTCTCCAACCCCCCCTACATCCCCGAGCGGGAGGTCGAGGCGCTCGATCCCGAGGTCCGCGGCTGGGAGCCCTTCGCCGCGCTCGCCGGCGGGGAGGACGGGCTGGCGGCCTACCGGGCGATCGCGGCCGGGCTCGACGGGGCGCTGGCGCCGGAGGGCCGGGCGATCCTCGAGATCGGCGCCGGCCAGGAGGACGAGGTCGAAGCGATCTTCGCCGAGCGCGGTTTCGCGTTGCGCGCGGCGCATCGCGACCTGGACGACCGGCCCCGCGCGCTGGAATTCCGCCGGGAAACCGAGGGTCCGCGTCGATTTTGACCTAATTACCGCCCTCGCGCCCTTGCGCCGAGGCCCCAACCGCATATAACACTAGACGAGTTCGTCGGAGACGCCCCCTGCGCGAGGGGTTTGCAGGCGCCGGGCGTGACGAACAGCCAATCGCATCGTAGCCGCGGAAGGTGGGTCTCTGGCCCCGAACCGCCACGGTGACCGGCCGATCGCTCCGTTTCAGGGGTCGGCTGGGCATGGATCGGGCAGAGAACCGGACGACATGAGACCATCGCAGAAGTCGAACCGCAACCGCGGCAAGAACAACCGGCCCAAGGGCCTTGGAAACGTGGTCAACCGCGTCTTCGAGAGCGCGGGCCCAGAAGGCAAGGTGCGCGGCACGCCCCAGCAGATCATCGACAAGTATGAACAGCTGGCCCGCGACGCGCAGACCGCCGGCGACCGCGTGACCGCCGAGAACTTCCTGCAGCATTCCGAGCACTATCTGCGGATGCTGTCGGCCGCCCAGGCCGAGCAGCAGGCTCATCAGCAGTCGCAGGGCCAGCAGCCGCCGATGAACGGCCACGGGCGTCGCGACGGCGACGACGACTACCGCGACCGGTCCTCGTCCGATCAGCCCGACGACGACGCCCAGGACGAGCCCCGCCGCGAGGAAACCCGCCGGGAGGAGCCCCGTCGCGAAGAGGCTCGTCGCGAGGAGCCCCGCAAGGAAGACGCCCCCCGCGCCGCCCGGTCCGAGGGCGCCCGCAGCCGCAAGTCCGAGCCGCGCAAGGGCGAAGAGCCCTCCGGCGGGATGGAGACGATCGAGGCCGACGGCGGCGACGGCTCGGCGCTGGTCGCCACGCCCGAGGCGACCGAGGAGCAGCCCCGCCCCCGCCCGCGTCGCCGCCGCACCCGGCGCGACAAGCCCGCCGACGGCGAGGCCGCGGCCAGCGACGAGCCCAAGGGCGACGCCGACACGGCCGCCGTCTCGGGCTGACGCCGGTCGCAGCTTCCGCTGATCGCGACACCGAACACCGCCCGCGCCCCCAAGGCGCGGGCGGTTTCCGTTCGCGGTCCTGCGCGGCCGTCGACGGCGAAGGGACGACGTGGCGCCCGCCCCGCGCGGCCGCCCGTGCCGAAGATCGGTCTGGCTCGGCCCGCGATCCGCGCTCCCCGCGCCCGCCCCCTCGGTCCTCCGGAGAAGATGAGCGCGCATCGCGAACCCCACGCCGCGCCCCGGGCCTCTCCCGGGGCCTGACGCGGCGCGCTCCGGACGCCGCGGCGGCAGGCAAGCTGCGGGGGGCCCGAAGTCCCTGGATCCGGGCGGCGGCCACGGACGGCCTCCGCCCTCCGTCCCGGGAGCGGGATCGGCGCCGCCGGACGCGGTCCTGCGGCCTCGCCTCGCCCCGCCCGGTTCAATCCAGCGGCGGCAGCGCCCCGGCCTCGACCAGGTCGGCGAGCCGCAGACTGGCCGGCGCCAGCGCGTCCGAGAGCGCGATCTCCCGCACCTGGCGCGGCGTCCACAGTGCGAACCCCGCCCCCTCCCCCAGCCGGATCGCGTCCGCCGGCCCCGGCAGACGCGCAAGATAGGTGTAGAGGCGCGGGCGCCCCGGCCGGGCCGAGAGGGCGCGCACATAGGGGACCAGCGAGGCGGCGGAAACCACGAGGCCGGTCTCCTCCTCGAACTCGCGGGCTGCGGCCTCGCGCAGGGTCTCGCCCGGCTCGACCCCGCCGCCGAAGGGCGCCCACAGGCCGGCCCCCGCCAGACCCGGCAGGTCGTCGCGAAGCTGCAGCAGGATGCGGCCTGCGGCGTCGAGCGCATAGACGGCGGCGCCGGCCTCGACGCCCGCGCCCTCCCACGGGCCGGTCAGGGCGAAGGCCTCGTCCAGGTCTCCCTGGGCTTCGCCGACGGGGCCGGGCTGCAGGCTCATTTCCGCCTCATGTGCTCATCGAGGCGCGGCATGATCTCGACGAAGTTGCAGGGCTTGTGGCGGTAGTCGAGCTGCGCGGCCAGGATCTCGTCCCAGGCGTCCCGACAGGCGCCGGGAGAGCCGGGCAGCGCGAACAGGTAGGTCCCCCCCGCCACGCCTCCGCAGGCCCGCGACTGCACCGCCGAGGTCCCGATCTTGCCCATCGAGACCACTGCGAAGACCGTGGCGAAGGCGTCGATCTCCTTCTCGTAGACGTCGCGGTGGGCCTCGACGGTCACGTCGCGCCCGGTCAGGCCGGTGCCCCCGGTCGAGATCGCCACGTCCACGCCCGGATCGGCCACCCAGCCGCGCAGGACCTCGGCAATGCGCGCGCGGTCGTCGGGCACGATCGCGCGCGCGGCCACAGAATGCCCCGCCGCCTCGATCCGCGCGGCCAGCGTGTCGCCCGAGCGGTCGTCGCCCGCGGTTCGCGTGTCCGAGACCGTCAGCACCGCGATGCGCAGCGGAATGAACGCGCGCTCGGCCGGGCCGCCGTGGGCGGTCGCGTCGGAGGGGCTCATGTCTCGTCCTCCCAGGGTTTCGCGCCGTCCATGGCGGCGCGCAGCGAGAGCAGGTCCCGCCAGCTCTCGCGCTTCTTGTCGGGCTGGCGCAGCAGGTAGGCGGGATGGAAGGTGGGCAGGCAGGGCGTCCCGTTCCAGAGGCGCCAGCGCCCCCGCAGCCGGGTGATGCCCATGGTCGTCTCGAGCAGCGCCTGGGCGGGCGAGGCGCCCATCAGCACCAGAAACTCCGGTTTTGCCAGCGCCACGTGCCGCTCCAGGAACGGCGTCAGCATCGCGACCTCGTCCCCCGAGGGCCGCCGGTTCTCGATCGGGCGCCAGTAGACGACGTTGGTGATGTAGCAGCCGGTCTCGGCCGCCTGCGACGCGCGGTCGAGCCCGATCGCCCCCAGCATCAGATCCAGCAGCTGTCCCGAGCGCCCCACGAAGGGCTTGCCCAGCCGATCCTCGTCCCGCCCCGGCGCCTCGCCCACGATCATCACCCGCGCCTGGGCATGCCCGTCGCAGATCACGGTGTTGCGCGCGCCCTTCTTCAGGGGCGAGCCGTCGAACCCCCGGATCGCCGCCTGCAGCGCCTCGAGCGAGGAGCAGGCGGCCGCGGCCTCGCGCGCGAGATCCACGGCCGGACGCTCGATCGCAGGGCCCGCGGCCGGCGTCCCGCGCCCGGCCGGCGGCGCCCCCGCCGGGGCGGAGCGCGGGGTGGGCGGGCGGGAGCGCTCTGTCCCGGCGGGGGCGCCGCCGGCCCCCTCCCGCCCCGCGCCCTCCTCCGCCGCCCGGGCCGCGCGCGCCGCGAGATCCGCGGCGGTCTCGGCAAAGCGGTCGCAGGGGGTCTCGGCGATGGGCTCGTCGGCGCCGCAGTCGAGCTGAAACGCCAGCGCGGCCAGCAGGGCGTCCCGCCCCGCGGCCTGCCACAAGGCTCCGCCTGCGCCCGACTCCGTCTCATGTTCCATGCGCCCTACCTAACCCGGTCTTCGGGCGCGGAGAAAGCGCGGTCTGGGTCGCGGCGCCCCGCCCCTCTCTCCCGGCCGCGCCCGCGCGCCGCCAGCCGGGAGCGCGGTTGCGCGAACGGGCGCAGGGCTGGACTCCGCGCCGCTCCGCCCCACCGTTGCGTCACGGGCGCGCTGTCCCCGCGGCTGCCTGTTGACGGCTTGCCGAGCGGTCATTAACCCCGAAGACGACCCTGCTCCGGCCCGTTCCGGAGCGCTCGCCTGACCCGCCCCCAGGGGCGACCTGACGATGCGCCCCGCCGGGGCGACCCTGACGACGCGCCCTGACGGGGCGCCACAGAGACACGCCCCTTGGGGGTGACCCATAGATGCGCCCGCCCCCGCCGAACCGCCGGCGGGGCCGGGCGGCGGACCCCCGCCCTTCGGCGGCCCGGCCTCCGCGCACGAGCCACGAGACGAGGTAGCCAGACATGAGCCAGATCGAACGCGAAACCATGGACGTCGACGTCGTCATCGTCGGCGCGGGGCCCGCCGGCCTCAGCGCCGCGATCCGCCTCAAGCAGCTGGGCGGCGACGACATGAACGTCGTGGTGCTCGAGAAGGGCTCCGAGGTCGGCGCGCACATCCTCTCGGGCGCGGTGCTCGATCCCAGCGGGCTGGACGCGCTGATCCCTGACTGGAAGGCCAAGGGCGCGCCGCTGAACACGCCGGTCACCGACGACCGCTTCCTGCTGCTGGGCGAGAACGGGGACGTGAAGATCCCCAACTTCCCGATGCCGCCGCTGATGAACAACCACGGCAACTACATCGTCTCGATGGGCAACGTCTGCCGCTGGATGGCCGAGCAGGCCGAGGAGCTGGGCGTCGAGGTGTTCCCAGGCATGTCCTGCTCGGAGCTGGTCTACGGCGACAACGGCGAAGTCGTCGGCGTCGTGGCGGGCGAGTTCGGCAAGAACCCCGACGGCACGCCGGGCGAGGGCTACGAGCCGGGCATGGAGCTGCGCGGCAAGTACGTGCTGCTGGCCGAGGGCGTGCGCGGCAGCCTCTCGAAGGTCGCCATCAACAAGTACGGCCTCGCCGAGGGCCGCGAGCCGCAGAAATACGGCCTCGGCATGAAGGAGATCTGGGAGATCGACCCCGCCAAGCACAAGGAGGGGACGGTCACCCACACCATGGGCTGGCCGCTGGGCAACAACGCCGGCGGCGGGTCTTTCATCTACCACGCCGAGAACAACCAGATCTTCATCGGCTTCGTGGTGCACCTGAACTACCAGAACCCCTACCTGCGCCCCTATCAGGAGTTCCAGCGCCTCAAGCATCACCCCGCGGTGGCCGAGCTGCTCGAGGGCGGCAAGCGCGTCGCCTACGGCGCGCGGGCAATCACCGAGGGCGGCTGGCAGTCGATGCCCAAGCTGACCTTCCCCGGCGGCGCGCTGCTCGGCTGCTCGGCGGGCATGGTCAACCTGCCCCGCATCAAGGGCAACCACAACGCCATGCTCTCGGGCAAGGCCGCGGCCGAGGCCGTGTTCGCGGCCATCGGCGAGGGTCGCCAGGGCGACGAGGTCGCCGCCTACGAGGAAGACGTGCGCACCGGCCCGATCGCGGCCGACCTCAAGCCCGTGCGCAACGTCAAGCCGCTGTGGTCCCGCTACGGCCTCTGGGGCAGCCTGGCGCTGGGCGGCGCGGACATGTGGTTCTCGTCGATCTTCGGGGGCACGTTGCTGGGCACGCTGGGTCACGGCAAGAACGACGCCGAGGCGACCCGCCGCGCCCGCCACTACGAGCCGATCGAGTATCCCAAGCCCGACGGCAAGCTGAGCTTCGACCGGCTGACCAACGTCTCGTTCGCCAACACCAACCACGCCGAGAGCCAGCCCTGCCACCTGCAGCTGAAGGATCCCGAGATCCCCATCGGCTGGACCCTGCCCAAGTTCGCCGAGCCCGCGCAGCGCTACTGCCCGGCCGGGGTCTACGAGGTGGTGAGCGACGACGACGGCTCGAACCCGCGGTTCGTGATCAACTTCCAGAACTGCGTGCACTGCAAGACCTGCGACATCAAGGATCCGCCGCAGAACATCAACTGGACAACCCCCCAGGGCGGCGACGGGCCGAACTATCCCAACATGTGAGCGCGCAGGGCCCCGGCCCGGCGACGCGACCCGACGGCCCCCGGCGCCCAGGCGCCGGGGGCCGTTTGCATTCCACAGACGGGGACGGGGACGGGGACGGGCGGTGGTCAGCGCTCCACGTCAGGGTCGGTCTCGCGAATCCGGGCGGCGATCCGGGCGCTGTCGAGCGGCCCCCAGCCCTCGCGCGCGGTGACCGCGGCCCAGGCGTCGGCATAGTCCTGGGCGGCGTAGTCGTGGCCATGCCCGGGCGGCGCGTCCGCGGCCGAGAGCATGTCGGCCGCGGTCAGAAGGAAACTGGTCAGCGGCCGCCAGGAGAACAGCGGCGTCACGTCGGCGCCGCGCGGAGGCTTCATCCAGGCCGGCTCGCGCCACCACATCGATTCCTCGAAGAAGGCGATCGGGTCCGAGGGGTTGGCCAGGAACACGATCCGCAGCGGCCCCCAGCCCTCGGCATAGGCCGCGCCCGGCAGCGAGGGGCCCAGCGTGCGCACCAGCGCCCCGTCCTCGAACACCGGCCGCCAGTCCGGAGAGCCCGCCCGCCGGTCGCGCCGCACCTGACGCCAGAACGGGTTGCGGAAGGTCGGGCCGGCCCACAGCGCGCCCTTGATCGGGTCGCGCACCCAGGCGTTGAGCGGCAGCGAGGCCTCCGAGCCCAGCGAGCCCAGGCTCAGCCCGAAGACATAGAGGCGCGGGCGCGTCGCTTCGGGCAGGCTGCGCCAGCGCTCATGGATCACCGCGAAGACCTCGCGGGCCGAGGCCTGGGCCAGCCCCGGCTCGAGGATCAGCGACAGGGGGCTCTGCAGGTAGGAATACTGCACCCCGACCACCGCGGTGTCGCCGTCGTGCATGTATTCCAGCGGAGCGATGGCTTCGTTCTGCAGCCAGCCGGTGCCGGTGGGCGTGGCGATGACCAGGATCTTGCGCTCGAACCCGCCGGCGCGGGTCAGTTCGTCGAGCGCGAGGCGGGCCTGCGCCTCGACGTCGTCGGCGGCGCGCAGGCCGACATAGGCGCGGATCGGCTCCCGCGCCGGGCGGCCGGTGGCGGCCGAGATCTCGGCGGCGCGCGGCCCCTCGTGGACGAAGCGCTTGCCCGCGCGGCCGAGCCCGTCCCAGGCGATCAGCGAGCCGGGACCGCTGGAGCGTTCGGGCAGGATGGGCGGCTCGGCCCCGGGCGGGTCGGCGACGTCGACGGCGGCCTGCACCTGGTCGATCAGGCCGATGGCGCCGCGCACCAGCGTGCCATCGACCGCGGTGACCAGCAGGCCCAGGAACAGCGCCACCCCTGCGGCCGAGGCCGCGCGGCGGCGCGACACCCGCAGGGGCGCGCGCGCCGCGGCCCGCAGCCCCCAGGCCAGCAGCGCGCCGAGCCCCAGCAACACCGCGGCCACGGCCGCGGCGGCCAGAAGGGTGCGGACGTGAAACATGTTCTCGACCGGGGGCATGCCCATCAGCGCGCGCGTCGCGTTCTGCCACCCGGCCGAGCGCCAAAGTCCGGCCGCCAGCCCCGCCGCGGCGGCGAGACTCAGCGCCTGCCCCGTGCGGCGGGCGGCCAGCGCGGCGGGCTCGGGCAGTTCCAGCCAGCGCCACAGCCAGCGCACGGCGATCGCGAGCCAGGCACCCAGCGCGAAGGAGACCCCGGCCAGCAGCGCCTGGAACGGCCAGGGCCGCGGGATCAGCGAGGGCGAGAAGGCCAGCGCGCAGACCCCCAGCCCCGCGGCGAGCACCAGCCACGAGAGCCCGCCGCCCCGCCACGCCTCGGTTCGCGCCCCGTCCGTCCGGCCTCCCGTCGCAGACCCCTGCCCCTGCGCCGCCCCCTGCGCCTGCGCCTGCGCCGGCGGCCGCGCGTCGTCAGGGGCGGCGGCGGGCGGAGGCGAGGTCTCGCGCCTGGACATCGGCGGGAGCGGAGCCTCGCCGTCCGCTCCGGGGGGCAGAGCCTCGCCGTCGGCCGCAGGCCGAGCGCTGCGGGCGGCCTCGGGCGGGCGGGACGCGCCCCGAGGAGCGCCGGCGCGGGGGTCTGGTTCCGGCATGACGCTGCTCCGACGGGCCGCACGGGGGGAGGCGCGACCCTAGACGGGCCCGCCCCCCGGCGGCAACGTCGAGCGCGCCGCGCAGCGTCCGCCGGCGGCGGCGCGGATCAGTCGTCGCCGCCCAATCGCCGGTAGAGGGTCGAGCGGCCGATCCCCAGGCGCCGCGCCGCCTCTGAAAGATTGCCCCCGTAGCGGCTTATGGCGAAGCGGATCGTTTCCGATTCGATTTCCCCGAGCGATCTGACATGGCCGTCTGTTCCGACCAGCTGCAGGCGGACGTCGGCTGCAGCCGCATCCGATTCCCCAGTTCCGAAGCGCGTCCTCATGTGGCTTTCCCGTATCACCCCGAGCGGAAAACACGGCGCCACCCGCCTTGGCGGCCCCGGTCTTCCACAGAATCGCCGCGAACCTAGCCCTCAGTCCCGAATGTGTTGTTAAAACGCGACGTGATGTGAAATCTGCGGCACGGGCGTGGCTTGCGGCGACTCGGAAAGGTTGATCGTCAAGCGCGAACGTGCGATCCGGTCCCTGAGGGTGCCAACCGTCAGGCCGTCGCCCGAACCCCACAGTCCCGGCGGCCGCAGCCGGGCGAACCGAGACGGAGAGAGGGATGAACTACATTTCCCGGATTGTCATGGCGGGCTCTGCGCTGGCTCTGGCTGGCTGCTCGTACCTGCCGGGCGCGAACCTGGCTGGGACTTTCACGGCCGAGGACTACCTCGGGACCAGCATCGAGGGCTCGTCCTTCGACGCCGCGCTGGCTCGTGAGTATCAGGCTCTGGCCGTGCGTTCCGCGCGCACCGACGTGAACTGGATGGACTCGACCGCTTACGTGGCCAAGTCCCAGGCCGCCGCCGCCGGCGGCGTCGCCCCCTGGACCCCTGAGGAGATCGGCGTTTCCGCGACCGGTTACTCCGAGATGGTCGCGGCGGTGAACGCCAACAAGGCCGCCCGCCCCGAGGCGTGCGCCAAAGCCCAGGCTTACTGGGATCAGTACCTCGAGTCGCTGGTCGAGGGCGCGTACGCGTGCGTCTCGGCCGAGGACGCGATGGCCATGTACGAGGAGGCGCTCGCCGCCTGCATCGGCGCGGCCGGCGACCTGACCGTGTACTTCGGCTTCGACCGCGCTGACATCACTGCCGCCGCTCAGGAAGTGATCAACGAGGTCGTGACCCTGCTGTCCGCCTACGGCTCGCCGCTGGTTTCGATCGTTGGCCACACCGACACCGTCGGCTCGGTCGCCTACAACCAGCGTCTGTCCGAGCGTCGCGCCACCGCCGTCGAGCGCGCCATCCTGGCCCGTGCGTCGACCGATGGCGTCAACGTGGGCACCGTGACCAAGGCCGGCCGCTCGGAGCTCGAGCTGGCCGTCCCGACCGGCGACAACGTGCGCGAGCCGCGCAACCGTCGCGCCACCATCGCGATCTCCGAGTGATCGCGACGGCCGGCCGGGCCTGAGGCCCGCCGGACGGTCAGAAACAGGAACGCCCCGCGGGTCTCCCGCGGGGCGTTTCTCTTTTGGGGGCCCTGGCGCCCGTGTCCCGAAAGCCGCGGCGCAACGGATGCGCCCGGTCGGACCGTTTGGCCCGCCGCGGCGCGGCCAGCGCGGCGCAGGTGGCCGACGTCTCCCCTTGCAGCCGGAGGCGGTGGGGCCCTGGCCCGGCGCCGGCCCACGCGCCCGCGCCTTGCCGCCCGGGCGCCCCCTCGCCAGCCGGCCCGGCGCCCCTCGCCCGCCGCTCTCGCTCCGCAACAGGCGCCCACGCCGACCCCGCCGCGGCGGGCGGACCGCCCCCACCGGCGCGCGCGTTGCGCCGCGGCTTGCGGCCCGCCGCCTCGCCCGCCTTGGCGGATGGGGCGCCGCGCCCCACATCAGCGCCATGACAACCGCCCGCACCCTCCCCGCGCTCGCCCTTCCCGCGCTTGCCCTGGCGCTGGCCCTCGCGGCCCCGCCGCTCGCCGCGCAACAGACGCCCGAGGCGCCCGCCCCCGAGGCCCAGGACGGCTGGCTGCCGGAGATCCCGGGCCTCGACGAGATGACCGACGCCGCCCGCGAGGCGATCGAGCGCCTGCGCGAGCAGCTCGGCCCCGCCCTGCGCCAGATGCGCGACGCCGTCGCCATGCTCGACGACTACGGCCCGCCCGAGATGCTGCCGAATGGCGACATCCTGATCCCCAGGCGCGAGGGCGGCGCCGAAGGGCTCGAAGATTCCGCGCCCGACGCGGGCCCCCAGGAGGCGCCCAAAGCCGCCCCCGACACGCCCGCGCCGGCCATCGACCTCTGATCCGGGCGGGCGCCGCGCCCTTCCGTCCCCCTCTCCCGGCGTCTATCACTGGACCCGACCCATCCCCGAGCGGAGCCCCGGCCCCGCGCCGCGTCGCGACCGGCCCGCTTCGACCGACCCGAAAGGACCTCTCATGATCCACGCCCGTCCGACTCCGCTGGGGCCGATTCCGCAGGCCGCGCCGCTGCGCGACGTGGCCGAGGCCTCGGGCGGCGCGACGCCGCTGGGCGAGCTGCCGGAGTGGAACCTCGACGACCTCTATGTCGGCCCCGACGACAAGGCCCTGCGCGCCGATCTCGACGCCGCGAGGGAGGAGGCCGCCAAGCTCGCCGAGGACTACGAGGGCAAGCTCGAGACCCTGACCGGGGACGAGCTGGGCTGGGCCGTCGCCCGCTACGAGGCGCTGCAGCAGAAGCTGGGCCGGGTGATGAGCTACGCGGGGCTGCGCCTTTACCAGAACACCTCCGACCCCGCGCGCGCCAAGTTCATGGGCGACCGCCAGGCCGAGGTGACAGAGATCACCGCCCCGATCGTGTTCCTGACGCTGGAGATCAACCGCCTCTCGGACGAGCGGCTGGCCGAGATGGCGGGCGAGAGCCCGACCCTCGCGCGCTACCTGCCGTGGCTCGAGCGGGTGCGCGCCTACCGGCCCTACCAGCTCTCGGACGAGCTCGAGAAGTTCCTCCACGACCAGTCGGTGGTCGGCGCCACCGCCTGGAACCGCCTGTTCGACGAGACCATGGCCCGCCTGACCTTCGAGGTGGAGGGCGAGGACGAGCCGCTGCCGCTGGAATCGACGCTGACGCTGTTGTCGGACTCCGACCGCTCGCGCCGCGCCGCCGCGGCCGCCGCGCTGTCCGAAGTGTTCGCCGAGAACCTGCCCCTCTTCACCCGCATCACCAACACGCTGGCCAAGGAGCACGAGATCGAGTGCCGCTGGCGCAAGATGCCCACGCCCCAGACCGCGCGGCATCTGGCCAACCACGTCGAGCCCGAGGTGGTCGAGGCCCTGCGTGACGCGGTGGTCGGCGCCTACCCGCGTCTCTCGCACCGCTACTACGCGCTGAAGGCGAAGTGGCTGGGGCTCGAGAAGCTGCAGCACTGGGACCGCAACGCCCCCCTGCCCGACGAGCCCGACCGCAAGGTCTCCTGGGACGAGGCGCGGTCGATGGTGCTCGACGCCTACGCGGGGTTCGATCCGAAGATGGCCGCGCTGGCCGAGCCGTTCTTTGACAAGGGCTGGATCGACGCGCCGGTGAAGCCCGGCAAGGCGCCGGGCGCCTTCGCCCACCCCACGGTGACCGACGTGCATCCCTATGTGATGCTGAACTACCTGGGGAAGACGCGGGACGTGATGACGCTCGCCCATGAGCTGGGCCACGGCGTGCACCAGATCCTGGCCGCCGACCAGGGCGAACTTCTGTCCAACACCCCCCTGACGCTGGCCGAGACGGCCTCGGTGTTTGGCGAGATGCTGACCTTCCGCAAGCTGCTGGATGCCGAGACCGACCCCAAGAAGCGGCGCACGCTGCTGGCGGGCAAGGTCGAGGACATGCTCAACACCGTGGTGCGCCAGATCGCCTTCTACGACTTCGAGTGCCGGGTCCATGCCGCCCGCGCCGAGGGCGAGCTGACCTCCGAGGACCTGGGCCGCATCTGGATGGAGGTGCAGACCGAGAGCCTCGGCCCGGCGTTCGAGTTTGCCGAGGGCTACGAGAACTACTGGACCTACATCCCGCACTTCATCCACTCGCCCTTCTACGTCTACGCCTACGCGTTCGGCGACGGGCTGGTGAACGCGCTCTACGCCGTGTTCGAGGAGGGGGAGCCGGGCTTCCAGAAGAAGTATTTCGACCTGCTCGCCGCCGGCGGCTCGAAGGGCCACAAGGAGCTGCTGGCGCCCTTCGGCCTCGACGCCACGGACCCGGAGTTCTGGCAGAAGGGCCTGGGCCTGATCGACCGGATGATCGGCGAACTGGAGGCGATGGACGTCTGAGCCGTTCCCCGGGGCAACGGTGTCCACGCCCCCCCTTCCGGCGGGGCGACAACGCCCATCCCTGGTCAAAGCCCGCCCGCAGGGCGCCTGTAGTCCGCTTGTTGAAACAGGGGTCTGCAGGCGCCCAGCGGGCGGGCCGGGCCGCCTCGCGCCCGGGACCGGCGTCCCGTCCGAACCAGCCTTGAGACCTCGCGCGCGCCCCGGAGAGCCCTGGGCGCGCGTCGGTCTCTCGGGGCCCTCAGCCCTTGTAGCGCTTGATCTCGCCGGAGCGCAGGCGGGTCACGTAGCTGTCGAGCTCGCCCCGCACGATCGGCATCAGCAGGTAGAGCGCGATCACGTTCACCACCGCCATCGAGAACAGCATGGCGTCGGAGAAGTCGATCACCGGGCCCAGGTTGGCCGAGGCGCCGACAATGATGAACAGGCAGAAGATCGCCTTGAACACGACCTCCTTGGTCTTGCCCTCGCCGAAGAGGTAGGTCCAGGCCTTCAGCCCGTAGTAGCTCCACGAGATCATCGTCGAGAAGGCGAACAGCACCACCGCCACCGCCAGCAGCACCGGGAACCAGCCGAAGGCCTGCGCATAGGCCGCCGAGGTCAGCTGCACGCCCGACACCTCGCCCATCGTCGCGATCCGCCCGGCCTCGGCGTTCCAGACATAGTGGCCCGTCTCGGGGTCCATGGTCAGCACGCCGGTGATGATGATCACCAGCGCGGTCATGGTGCAGATCACCACCGTGTCGATGAACGGCTCCAGCAGGGCGACGTAGCCCTCGGTCACCGGCTCCTTGGTGCGCACGGCGGAGTGGGCGATGGCGGCCGAACCGATGCCGGCCTCGTTGGAGAAGGCGGCGCGTCGGAAACCCTGGATCAGGGCGCCGGTGAAGCCGCCGACCACGCCCAGGCCGGTGAAGGCGCCGAGGAATATCTGGCCCAGAGCCCAGCCGATCATGTCGTAGTTCATCAGCAGGATCAGGACCGAGACCGCGACATAGAAGATGCCCATGAACGGGACCACCTTCTCGGTCACCTTGGCGATCGACTTCAGCCCGCCCGCGATCACCGCGAAGGTCACCACGGCCAGGATGCAGCCGGTGATGAAGCCCGGGTAGTCGCCGACCACGCCCGCGAGCTGCGCATGCGCCTGGTTGGCCTGGAACATGTTCCCGCCGCCCAGCGCGCCGAGAATGGTGAAAATGCAGAACAGCACCGCCAGGAACGGTCCGCCGGGCAGCCCACGCTCCTTGAAGCCCTTGGTGATGTAGTACATCGGCCCGCCCGAGACGCGGCCGTCGGGATACTCGTTGCGGTAGCGCACGCCCAGCGTGCACTCGGTGAACTTGGTGGCCATGCCGAAGAGGCCGGCGATCACCATCCAGAAGGTCGCCCCCGGACCGCCGATGCCGACCGCCACCGCGACGCCGGCGATGTTGCCCAGGCCCACCGTGCCCGAGAGCGCGGTCGCCAGCGCCTGGAAGTGGCTGACCTCGCCCGCGTCGTCGGGGTCGGAGTAGTCGCCCCGCACCAGCCGGATCGAGTGGACGAAGCCCTTGATCTGGATGAAGCCGAAATAGCCGGTGAAGATCAGCGCGGCGACCACCAGCCACAGCGCGATCCAGCTGAAGTTGGTGCCCGGCAGGTCGGCGAAGATCAGCGCCACGTACCAGCCGGTGTAGTCGGCGAAGATCGTGTTGATGGTCTCGTCCAGCGACTGCGCCGCGGCGGGACCGGCGGCCGCAACCAGCAGGGCCGCCAGCGCGAGGATGGGAATGAGGGCGCCGCCCGGGACGCGCGAGGAAGCTTCGGGATGAAATCGCATGGGTTCTCTCTCGCTCAGGGGACGATGACGGTCGGCACGGTGGCGGCCTGGGCAAGCCCCAGCGGCACCGAGCCGAAGATCCGCGCGCCCAGCGCGTTGCCCCCGGCCCGCCCGACGAAGATCATCGAGGCGCCGAGCTTCTCGGCGGTGTCGCAGACCAGCTCGACGACCTGGCCGTAGCGGATCTCGCCCTCGGCCGAGACGTCGGCGGCCGCCACCCGCTGCAGCGCCGGCCCCATGATGGCGGAATGAGCGCGGGCGAGCTCGTCCTTGCGGCGCCCGTGGCGTTCCTCGAGCTCCTCTGGCGTCAGGAAGGCGTAGGGCGACCATTCCAGGACGTGCAGGATGTGAAGGCGCGCGCCCGACTTCTTCGCCTGCTCTGTGGCGTAGTCGAGCACGTGGTGGCGTTCATCGCCCTCGAAGGCGACGACGTAGATCTCCTCGATCATGGTGGGAGCACCCTCCGCGCTTTCGGCGCCGGACATCGGCAGACCGTCCCTCTGCGCGACGCTGCGGCATCACGCGAAGGTAAGCCTGTCCCCGCGGGAAGGTTTGAACCAAAGACAAATCGATATGGTCGGATTATTTCCCGCCGAATGGCGCGGCATTGGGCGCCGCGATGGCGGGTTTGATGGACGCTTGCCCAGCTTGACGCTCGGTGACGCTTTCTTGACGCGGCCACGACGCCGCCCGCGCGCCTGTTCCCGGGGCGCAGGCGCAGGGCGCGCGCGCGACTCCGGGCCGGCGACAGGTCCGCGGCGGGTCGGCGACGGGTTGGGGGAATCGCCCGGGCGGGCCGGCGCGGCCCGCCCGGGATCGCCTCAGAGCTCGAGCAGGCCGTTCAGGAACGCCGTCTTGCGCGCGGCGTAGCCTCGCGCGATGCCCAGGTCCCTGAAGGCGTCGAAGGCGTGGATGCCGCCGGGATAGACCGCCATCTCGGCCAGATTCCCCGCCCCGACCCAGCGCCCGGCCATGGTCATGGTGTCGTCGAGCAGCGGGTCCGCCGTGCCGACCGAGAACAGGGCCGGCGGCATGCCGCGCAGGTCGGCCAGGATCGGCGAGAACATCGGGTTCTCACGGTCCGCAGGCTCGGGGATCGAGATCTCCGCGAACCAGGTGATCACCGGAGTGTTGAGGATCAGCTTGCGCTCGCCCCAGTTCCGCGCCGAGGCCGCCATGCGCATGTCGTAGCAGCCGTAGGTCAGCACCGCCCCCTTGATGCGATCCAGCAGCCCCGCCTCGCGCAGGCGCAGCAGGGTGACGGCCGAGAGGTGGCCGCCCGCGCTCTCGCCGCCGATGAAATACGGGACGTCGCCCCAGGGCAGCGTCTCGATGGCCCATTTGGCGGCGGCAAAGCAGTCGTCGGGGCCGGCGGGGAACGGATGCTCGGGCGCGAGACGGTATTCGATCGAGCACACGGCGAGACCGCAGGCCTTCGCCAGGCGCTGGTTCTCGCCGTCGTTGTACTTGGGCGAACCCAGCGCCCAGCCGCCGCCGTGGATGTGCAGGTAGACGCCCCGCGGCTCGCCCTCGGGCAGCGAGACGCGCACGCGGCGCTGGCCGCCGGGGTAGTCCATCCAGTCCGACCCCTCGAGCGGGCCGTCGATGGGGAACAGGCCCTTGCCTTCCTCGCGCGCCTTGCGGGTCAGCTCGATGGGGACCTCGTTGGTGGCGGGGAACTCGGCCAGCGTCGCCTCGATCTTCTCGAGGAAGGTCCGGGTTTCGGCCGAGACGGCCTCGTCGGTGAACAGCGTGGGGTCGATCTGGAGCATTGCGCCCTCCCTCCCTTGTGGTTGGCGGGAGGATGGGCGGGGATCGGGCCGCGGGCAAGAGGCGGGGTGGGTGGCGTGGGGGAAGGTCGCCTGCGGCGCGCCCGGCGACAGGCGCGCCGCAGAAGGGTCAGGCGCCGAGCATGCGGGTCACGATCTCGGTCAGGTCGCGCGACAGGCCGGGGGTCTTGGCGATGCGCTCCAGTTCGGCGCGGATCAGGGCCTGGCGGGCGTCGTCGTAGCGCCGCCAGGTCTCGAAGGCGCCGGCGACGCGGGCGGCCGTCTGCGGGTTCAGCGGGTCCAGCTTCAACAGCCAGTCGGCGAGGAACCGGTAGCCGGCGCCGTCGGCGGCGTGGAAGCAGAAGTGGTTGGTCGAGAACGCCGCCACCAGCGAGCGGAAGCGGTTGGGCGTCTTCCAGGCGAAGGCCGGATCCTCGGACAGGCTCTTCACGCGCGCGAGCGTGCCCTCGGCCGGGGTGGTGGCCTGCAGGAGATACCACTTGTCCATCACCAGCGGGTCGCCCTTCCACTCCTGCGCGAAGGCCGCGAGCGCGGGCTCGGCGGCCGGCGCGCCGGCGTGGAGGAGGGCGGCGAGCGCGGGCAGACGCTCGGACATGCTGGGGGCCCTGGCCTGCGCCTCGGCGAGCGCGGGGCCCACCGGACGGCGCGAGAGCAGCGAGAGGCAGGCGTTGCGCAGCGCCCGGCGCCCGGCCGAGGCCGCGTCGGGAGAATACGGGCCCGGCGATTCCATCGCGGTGTAGAGGGCGCGCAGCTCGGGCTCCAGCGCCTCGGCGATGGCGGCCTTGGCGGTCTCGGAGGCGGCGTGGATCGCGTCGGGATCGGCCTGGCGGCCGCGCGACCAGGTCTCGCGCGCCAGCTCGTCGTCGCCCGGCAGGGTCAGCAGCAGGGCGCGGAAGGCGGGATCGAGCGAGGCGTCGGCCACCGCCAGGCGCAGGGCCTCGGCGAAGGGGGCGACCGGCTCGGCGCCCATCAGCGCCTCGAGCGCCATGGCGCGGGCGGCCTCCCAGCGGTTGAACGGGTCGGCGTCATGGGCGAGCAGAAAGGCCCGCTCGGCCGAGGTCGAGCGGCGCTCGAGGATCACCGGGGCCGACAGGCCGCGCAGCAGCGAAGGGACCGGACGCTCGTCGAGCGGGAAGGTCCAGGTCTGCTCGGGCTCGGTCAGCTCCAGCACGCCGGGTTCGACCAGCTCGGTTCCGCCCTGACCCAGCAGGCCGAAGGCGATGGGGATCACCATCGGCTTCTTCGAGGGCGCGCCGGGGGTCGAGGGCACGTCTTGGCGCAGGGTCAGCGTGTACTTGCCGGGCTTCCAGCCCTCCGAGACCGTCACGCGGGGGGTGCCCGCCTGGGAATACCACAGCTTGAACTGGGTCAGGTCGCGGTTGGTGACGGTCTGGAACACGTCCAGCCACTGCTCGATCGTGCAGGCCTGACCGTCGTGGCGTTCGAAATAGAGGTCCAGCGCCTGGCGATAGGCTTCGGGGCCCACCAGAAGGTGCAGCATCCGGATCAGCTCGGCGCCCTTCTCATAGACGGTGGCGGTGTAGAAGTTGTTGATCTCGATGAACTGTTCTGGGCGCACGGGATGGGCGAGGGGCCCCGCATCCTCGCGGAACTGGCGGGCGCGCAGCATCTTCACGTCGTCGATGCGCTTGACCGGCTCGGAGCGCATGTCGGCGCTGAACTGCTGGTCGCGGAAGACCGTCAGCCCCTCCTTCAGGCAGAGCTGGAACCAGTCGCGGCAGGTGATGCGGTTGCCGGTCCAGTTGTGGAAATACTCGTGGGCGATGATGCCCTCGATCAGCTCGTAGTCGCGGTCGCCGGCGGTCTCGGGGGAGGCGAGCACGTATTTCGAGTTGAAGATGTTGAGGCCCTTGTTCTCCATCGCCCCCATGTTGAAGTCATCCACCGCAACGATGTTGAAGACGGAAAGGTCATACTCCCGCCCATAGACCTCCTCGTCCCAGCGCATCGAGCGTTTCAGGGCGTCCATCGCGTATTCGCAGCGGCTCTCGTCGCCGGGCCGCACCCAGATGCCCAGGTCGACCTCGCGGCCCGAGGCGGTGGTGAAGCGGTCGCGGTGGGCGACGAGGTTGCCGGCGACCAGCGCGAACAGGTAGCTGGGCTTCGGCCAGGGGTCGGACCACTCGGCGAACAGGCGGCCGTCGGGAAGGGCGCCGCTCTCGCCCGGCTCGCCGTTCGAGAGCAGCACGGGGGTCGAGGCGGGGGCCTCGATGCGCACCGAATAGGTCGCCATCACGTCGGGGCGGTCGGGGAAATAGGTGATCTTGCGGAAGCCCTCGGCCTCGCACTGGGTGCAGTAGACCCCGCCGGAAAGGTAGAGGCCCTCGAGCTCGGTGTTCGCCTCGGGGTCGATCTCGACCGTGGTCTCGAGGTCGAAGGCGTCGGGCAGCGGGCCGGGAAGGGTCATCCCGTCGGTATCGAGCGCCACCTCGTCGAAGACGTCGCGCCCGTCGAGGCGGGCGGCCATCAGCATCAGCTTCTGCCCGTCGAGGCGCAGCGGCCCCTCGGGCCCCTCGCCGCGCACGAAGCGGATCCTGGCGTGCACCTTGGCGCCCCGCGGCGCGAGGTCGAAGACCAGCCGAACCGTCTCGGCGCGCCAGCTCGGCGGCGTGTAATCTGCGAGGCGGATCGGCTGCGGGGCGTCGGGACGCATGGAGGTCTCCTTTCAGCGAACGGGACACAGACTTGCAGCCCCCCCGGGCCGGCGCAAGCGCCCCCGGCGCGTTTGCAGACGCCCGTCGCCGGCTGCGGGCGATCCCGACAGGTGAAAACCCGACCCGCAAAAGCTGGCAGCGCGGGCCTGGCAAGGTCATGGTGCAAAAGACGACTCAACTTCCAGGAACCTCACATGCCCGACCGCATCGACGTCGCCGGCCTGCGCGTGGCGCGCCCGCTGCACAAGTTCATCGAGACCGAGGCGCTGCCCGGCTCCGGCGTGACGTCGGAGGCGTTCTGGACGGGACTGGCGGGCATCGTCGCCGAACTGGGCCCCAAGCGCGCCGCGCTGCTGGAGAAACGCGAGGATTTCCAGTCGGACCTGAACGCCTGGTGCCGCAAGGCGAAGGGCAAGCCCTGGGACGCCGCCGCCTACCGCGCGATGCTCGACGAGATCGGCTACATCGTGCCCGAGGGCCCGGCCTTCGAGATCGAGACGCAGAACGTCGACCCCGAGATCGCCACGCTCGCCGGCCCGCAGCTGGTGGTTCCGGTGATGAACGCGCGCTATGCGCTGAACGCGGCGAACGCGCGGTGGGGGTCGCTGTATGATGCGCTCTACGGCACCGACGCGCTGGGCGACCTGCCCGCGGGCGGGGGCTACGACCCCGAGCGCGGGGCGCGGGTGATCGCCTGGGCCAAGGGGTTCCTGGACGAGAGCGCGCCGCTGGCGGGCGGCGCGTGGGCCGACGTGACCTCGATCCGGGTCGAGGGCGGGGCGCTGATCGTGGACGGGGGGGCGGGCGAGACGGGCCTCGCCGATCCCTCCCAGTTCGCGGGCTACACGGGCGAGGCCGGCGCCCCCGCCTCGGTGCTGGTGAGGCGCAACGGGCTGCTGGCGCAGGTGGTGATCGACAAGGGGCATTCCATCGGCGCGGCCGATCCCGCGGGCATCGCCGACGTGAAGCTGGAATCGGCGCTGACCGCGATCATGGACTGCGAGGACTCGGTCGCCGCGGTCGACGCCGAGGACAAGGCGCTGGCCTATCGCAACTGGCTGGGCCTGATGAAGGGCGACCTGTCCGAGCAGGTGAGCAAGGGCGGCGAGACCTTCACCCGCACCCTGAACGAGGACTTCCAGGCGACCGACCCCGACGGCGCCCCCTTCGCGGTCCGCGCCCGCGCCCTGATGCTGGTGCGCAACGTCGGCCTGCTGATGGACACGCCCGCCGTGCACGGCCCCGGCGGGCAGGAGATCTCGGAGGAGGCGCTGGACGCCATGTGCACGGTGCTCTGCGCCCTGCATGACCTCAAGCGCGAGGGGGGCAACTCGCCCGCCGGCTCGATCTACGTGGTGTGCCCCAAGATGCACGGGCCCGACGAGGCGGCCTTCGTCTCGGAGGTCTTCGACCGGGTCGAGGAGGCGCTCGGCCTGCCGCGCCACACGGTCAAGATGGGCATCATGGACGAGGAACGGCGCACCACGGTGAACCTCGCCGAGTGCATCCGGGCCGCGAAGCATCGGGTGGCCTTCATCAACACCGGCTTCCTCGATCGAACCGGCGACGAGATCCACTCCTCGATGGAGGCGGGTCCGATGGTCCGCAAGGCGGACATGAAGGGCCAGCCCTGGATCAAGGCCTACGAGGACTGGAACGTGGACGTGGGGCTGGCCTGCGGGCTGGCGGGCAAGGCCCAGATCGGCAAGGGGATGTGGGCGGCGCCCGACCTGATGGCCGACATGCTCGAGCAGAAGATCGGCCACCCCAAGGCCGGCGCCAACTGCGCCTGGGTGCCCAGCCCGACCGCGGCCACCCTGCACGCGACGCACTACCACAAGGTCGACGCCCGCGCCGTGCAAGCCGGGATCGCCGCCGGCGGGCCGCGCGCGAAGCTCTCGGACATCCTCACGGTCCCGCTCGCCGACCGGCCCAACTGGTCGCCCGAGGAGATCCAGGCCGAGCTCGACAACAACGCCCAGGGGATCCTGGGCTACGTGGTGCGCTGGGTGGATGCGGGGATCGGCTGCTCGAAAGTGCCCGACATCCATGACGTGGGGCTGATGGAGGACCGCGCGACCTGCCGGATCTCGTCCCAGCACATCGCCAACTGGCTGCGCCACGAGGTGGTCAGCGACGATCAGGTGATGGAGACGATGAAGCGCATGGCCGAGGTCGTCGACCGTCAGAACGCGGACGATCCCGACTACACGCCCATGGCGCCCAGCTTCGGCGGTCCGGCCTTCGCCGCGGCCTGGAACCTGGTGTTCATGGGCCGCTCCCTGCCCGCGGGCTACACCGAGCCGGTGCTCCACCGCCGCCGCCTGCAGCTCAAGGCGATGAAGCGGGCGAGCTGAGGACGAGGTCCGGGCCCGGGCCCGGACCCGGGCAGATCGGCCGGGAATCGGGACGCGCGCCTCCCGCCCGCGGGCGGGAGGCGCGGCGTCTCAGGCCGCGGCCGGCAGCCCCCTGATCTCGTCGGCCAGCGCCAGGCGCCGCTTCTTCAGGGCCTCGAGGGCGAGGCGCTCCATCGGCCGGACGTTGATCTCGGCGCGGTGAATCTCGCGGTTTGGCAGGTGGTCGTCGTCCGACAGGCGGGCGAGATGCGGGGCCTCGCCGCGCCGTTCGGCAGGCCGGGCGGCGTGTTCGGGGAGGCCCTCGGCGAGATCGTGGGGGACGTGGGACATCAGGGGTCTCCTGCCTCGCGAGGCTCGGCGCCCTGTCCGCCCGGGCGTCTTGATCCCGGTCAATCCGCCCCCGGGTCGTCGCCCTCGGGCCGCGGCGGGAGGGGGCCTCGACGTCGGGGCCGGGCGCCGCTATCCTCGCCGTTCACAGACGCAACGGCCCGCGTGTCGGCTCCTCGCCGACGCCGGCGCGGGCAGTTCAGGACCCAGAGCCCCGAGAGCCCATGCCCGGCAGAGCCTCCCGCCCCGTCATCGGGGTCATCGCCAACGCCTTCATGATCAACGACGTCTTCCCGGTGTCCGCGGCGGGAGAGATGAACCTGCACGCGGTCGCCAAGGCGGCCGACTGCCTGCCGCTGGTGATCCCCGCCCTGCCCGAGGCGCTGTCGGTGCCCGACCTGCTGGCGGCCTGCGACGGGTTCGTGTTCACCGGCGGGCGGGCCAACGTGCATCCCTCGCACTACGGCCATGACGAGACCGAGGCCCACAAGCCCTTCGATCCCAAGCGCGACGGGGTCTCGTTGCCGCTGATCCGCGCGGCGGTCGAGGCCGGCGTCCCGGTGCTGGGCATCTGCCGCGGCTTCCAGGAGATGGCGGTCGCCTTCGGAGCCACCCTGCACCCCGAGATCCGCGACATCCCCGGCCGCCTCAACCACCGCATGCCCCCCGACGGCACGGTCGAGGAGAAGTTCGCCCTGCGCCACAAGGTCGAGTTCGTCGAGGGCGGCGAATTCCACCGCATCCTCGGCGTCACCGAGGCGATGACCAACACGCTGCACGGCCAGGGCGTGATGGAGACCGGCCCGCGCGTGGTGATCGAGGGCACCGCCCCCGACGGCACCCCCGAGGCGCTGTCGATCCGCGACGCGCCGGGCTTTGCGCTGGGCGCCCAGTGGCATGTCGAGTGGATGGCCTGGGAGAGCGCGGTCGGCCAGGCGGTCTACACCGCCTTCGGCGAAGCCGCCCGCGCACGCGCCGCCCGGCGCCTCGCCGCCTGATCCCCCTCCGGGGATCGCGCCGCCCGCCCCCCGTTCGAAGGCCTCGCCGCCCGCCTCCCGATTGAGGGCCTCGCCGCCCGCTCGCTGTTTGAGGGCCTCGCCGCCCGCCCCCTGTCCGGGGGGCCGGCCGGCCGCTCCGCCTCGGGCGAGGGGGCCTCAGCCCAGCCAGTCGTGCGCCACAGGGTCGAGCTCGCCCAGCGCCACCCCCAGCAGCAGGATCGAGGCGCCGCCCGCCGAGACGTAGACGCCGCGCGCGGCCTCGTGCACGTCGACCGCGCCCAGCGCGCGCGCGACCGACAGCCAGTCGACGTCGGGATCGAAGTCCTCGGCCACGTCGTCGCCCCCGCCCCGCGCCAGGCGGAACACGTCGGCGCCGGCGTCTCCGATAAGCAGGTCGCGCCCCGCCCCGCCTTCGAGCCAGTCGTCGCCGTTGCCGCCGGACAGCGTGTCGGCCCCGCCGCCGCCGAACAGCTCGTCCTCGCCGCCGCCGCCGCGGAGCCGGTCCCGACCGCCGCCGCCATGGACCGCGTCGTCTTCGCGCCCGCCCCGCGCAACATCGCCGCCGCCGCCGCCAAACAGGGCGTCGCGGCCCGAGCCGCCGTCGATCCGGTCGCCGCCCGCGGCGCCCAGCAGCTCGTCGCGGCCGCCATTGCCGCGCAGGCGGTCCTTGCCGCCCTCGCCCAGCAGGCGGTCGCCCCCGGCGCCGCCCCACAGCGCGTCCGAGCCGGCGCCGCCGAAGATCGCGTCTTCGCCGGCCTCGCCATAGAGGCGGTCCCCGTCGGCCCCGCCCGTCAGCCGGTCGGCGCCAAGGCCGCCCCACAGCCGGTCGCCGCCGGCCTCGCCCTCGAGCCGGTCGCCGCCCTGGTCGCCGTAGAGACGGTCGCCGCCCTCGCCCCCGAAGATGCGGTCGTCGCCCCAGCCGCCCTCGGCGCGGTCGCGCCCCGCGCCGCCGAACAGGCGGTCGGCCCCCGGGTCGCGGCCGAGCCGCACCGTGTGATCCGAGATCTCGCGCGCGTCGCCATAGAGCGTGTCGGCCCCCCGCCCCCCGCGCAGCACGTCCGAGCCGGGGCGGAAGCCCACCCCCTCTTCCACCAGGTTCTGGGCGTCGCCGAACAGGAAGTCGTCGCCCCGTCCGCCGCGCAGCACGTCGTCGCCGCAGAACAGCCGCGCCTGCCCGTCGCCCGAGAGGACGTCGCCCAGCAGCGAGGCGCCGGCCTTGCGCGGGGCGATCAGCAGGTCGTCGCCGCCGCGGAGCAGCCAGCCCACGCCGACCTCGCCCACGTCGCCGACCAGCACCGGCGACCCGGGCCGGCGCACCCCCTCGAGCGCGTCGCGCGCATCGAGGCGGTCGTCGCCCCCGCGCACCTGCGCGCCGTCGTCGCCGGCCTTGTCGAGCAGCATCGCCGCGTCGCCCCAGACGTGGATCGCGCCGCGGGAGTCGATGCGGAAGTCGTCGTCGCCCATGCGGACCTGGAACAGCGTCGAGGGAACCAGCCAGAAGTCGCCCACCGCCTGCCGGCCGCCCGCGCCCGAAAGCTCGAACACGTCGGCGCGGGCCTTGTCGTGATCCTGCGCCATCACCCCGTCGCCGAACAGGCGCACGTCGCCCCCGCCCTCGGCGCGAAACCGGTCCTTGCCGCGCAGGATAGGGTCGAAGGCGAGACCGGGCGGATCGCCCCCCGCCAGCTGCCCCAGACGGATCCAAGGGCGGTCGGCCTCGATCGTCAGCTTCGTCGCCTCGGCGACCGCGAGGGTCAGCGTCTCGGCCCGGCCCGAGGGCACATCCGAGAGATTGACGCGGAGCGTGCCCGCCTCGCCCGTCGCCTTCGCCGCGAGTCCGTCGGACGTCGTCCAGGAATAGCGGTCCATGACGAGATTGCCGGTCAGTTCGCCGGCGCCCTCGCGACCGAAACCGGCCGAGAGAACCAGAAGATCGACGCTTTCTGCGCCGCGTGCCAACACTCGGACCATCCTGCTCCCCTGCAGGACCGCCCCACGTCTCCCTCGCCCACAAGGTGAGGCTTGGGCCGCGCACAGTCAACCTCCACGAGAGCAGGCGAAGACGTGCGGCGCCCCTGGCGCGACGCCGGGCGGCAGGATCGCCGGCGCCTTGCCGGGCGGCCGGTCGGCGCCTAGTCTGCGCGCCGGGGCGGCGCCGGGCGCGGCCCTCATCGCGCCGCGCGAGGGCGGCGCGCCCAAGGGAGGATGAGCGATGACGCTGACCGCAGCCGAGCGGGCGCTGGTGGACAAGGCGCGCGCCTTCACCGACGAGGTGCTGGTCCCCGCCGCCGAACGCTGCGAGCGCGAGCGGCGCGCCGACCTCGACGCCCTCCGCCTGGCGGCCGAGGCGGGGTTCGCCGGCATCCAGGTCCCGACCGAGCTGGGGGGCCTCGGCCTCTCCTTCGCCTGCAAGTCCGAGATCGCCGAGCAGTTCGCCCGCGCCTGTTTCGGCTTCTCGATGGCGATCCTGAACACCCACAACACGGCCTGGCGGCTGGCGCGGCTGACCGACAACCCGCTGGCCCAGAGCCGCGTCGCCCCGATGCTGCGCGGCGAGGCCACCGGCTGCGCGGCGCTGACCGAGCCGGGCGCGGGATCCGATTTCGCCGCGATCCGCACCACCGCGCGGCGGCTCGACGACGGTTCCTGGGTGCTGAACGGCGAAAAGGCCTGGATCACCAACGCCGAGCACGCCTCGACCTCGATCTGCTTTGCCCAGACCGGAGAGATCGGCGAGGGCGCAGGCATCGCGGCCTTCCTGGTGCAGGCCGAGAGGCCGGGGTTCAGCCGGGTCGCGGGCTCGGGAAGCTGGGGGATCTTCGCCAACGGGCTGGGCGGCTACCGGCTGGAGAACTACGAGGCGCCGCCCGAGGCGGTGATCAGCCAGCCCGGCACGGCCTTCAAGCAGATCCTGACCGAGATCAACGGCGCGCGGATCTACGTGGCCGCGATGTGCCTCGGGATGGTGGACGCGGGCCTCGATTCGGCCGCGGCGCACGGCCGCTCCCGCCAGATCTTCGGCGCGGCGCTGGAGACGCGGCAGGGCTGGCGCTGGCGACTCTCGGCGGCGGAGGCGGAGCTGGCCGCCGCCCGGGCGCTGGTCCGCAACGCCGAGGTCGCCCATTCGGCGGGCGAGGACACCCAGCTTATCGCGGCGCAGGCGAAATATGTGGGCATCCAGCTCGCCAACCGCTGGGTGCCCGAGCTGCTGCACGCGCATGGCGCCGCGGGGCTGGGCGCCAATTCGATGTTCGCCCGCCACATGGCCGGGATGCAGGCCGCAAGCTTCGCCGACGGCTCGACCGAGATCATGCTGGAGCGGATCGGGCGGCTCTCGGGGCGATGAGGACGCCGGCCCCCGGCATGGCGCATTGAAATGCGCCCTACGGGGCCCGCCCCCGGGGTCAGGGGGCGGGCGGGGGGCGTCAGTACCAGGGGCCGCGAACCACCTCGCTCTCGCCCGAGGCGTCCTTGAGGGCGGCCTCGAACTTGTCGAGGTCGGAATCGCGGTAGTGGTAGGGGTAGACGACCGTCGGCTTGAACTCGGCCACGGCCGAGGCGGCCGCGGTCTCGTCCATCGTGTAGGGCAGGTTCATCGGCACGAAGGCGATGTCGATGCCGGTCAGGGCGCGCATCTCGGGAATGTCCTCGGTGTCGCCGGCGATGTAGACGGTCATGCCGTCGATCTCGAGGATATAGCCGTTGTCGCGCCCCTTGGGGTGATACTGCAGCCGCTCCTGCGTGAGGTTGTAGGCCGGGATCGCGCGCAGCGGGATGCCGCCGGCGTCGGCGGTCTCGCCATTGGCGACGGCGGTGGCCCGGGGCTTCAGGTCGGCCGACAGCATCTCCATCACCGCGGGGTTCACGATCAGGCTCGCGTCGTTGCGCGCAGCCAGCGCCGCCAGCGTCTCGGGCGCGTAGTGGTCGCCGTGCTGGTGGGTGATCAGGATCACGTCGGCGGCCGGCAGGGCCTCGTAGGCCGAGGGCTCGCCCACCGGGTCGACATAGATCACCGGGCCGCCCGGCGTGGTCATCACGAACGAGGCGTGGGAGACGGGGTGGATGCCGATCTCGCCGCCCTGGGTGTCGTGGGAATAGCCCTCGGCCCGGGCGCGCCAGGGCATGATCCCGATCGTGCCGATGCCGGCGAGCGCGGCCGCCCCGATCCTCAGCGCTTCGCGACGCGTGCGTGTCATGTCGATCTCCCTCTTCCGACCTGGAGTGGTCCGGCGGCCTAGGAATTGGGGCGACGCAGCGGCAGGGCAACTGACATGGGCGTGAGCGGGGGGCGGGCGCCCGCCCCCCGTCCCGGCCTCAGGCCTCGGCGCGAGCGGCCTTGCAGGCGCGGGCGATGTCGCGCCCGATGGCGGCCAGCTCCTCGGCCGCGGGTTCGCACAGGTTGTGCAGGCGGATGAAGCCGTGGGTCAGGCCCGGGATCTCGCGCAGGGTCACGGGGACGCCGGCGGCCTCGAGCGCCCGGGCGTAGGCCAGCCCCTCGTCGCGCAGCACGTCGTATTCGGCCAGCGTCACCACCGCGGGCGGCAGGCCCGAGAGGTCCTGCGCGCGGATCGGCGAGATGTCGGGGGTCGGCCAGGCCTCGCGCGGGGCGTAGTGGGCGAAGAACCACTCCATGTCGCGCCCTTTCAGCGGCATCCCCTCGGAGCGCTCGCGGTAGGAGGGGCGGTCGAAGTCGCAGTCGGTCACCGGGTAGATCAGCGCCTGGATCGCCAGCGTCACCCGGCACCTGAGACGCCGCGCGGCGATGGTGGCGAGGTTGCCGCCCGCGCTGTCGCCCGCCACCGCCAGGGGCACGGGGCGCGAGAAGGCCGAGGCCGCGAGCTCGGCCCCATGCACGACCGCGTCCTCGCTGTCCTCGAGCGGGGCGGGGAACGGATGCTCGGGCGCGAGGCGGTAGTCGACCATCAGCACCGCGCAGCCGCTGTCGGCGGCAAGCCGGCGGCCCATCGTGTCGAAGTCGTCGATGTCGCACAGCACCCAGCCGCCGCCGTGGAGATAGACGACCAGTCCGGCCGGATCGGCCGAGGGGACCAGCAGCCGCCCGGGGATCGAGCCGCCGCGGGTGGGGATCTCGAGGTCGCGGACCTCCGCCATCTCGGGGCCCTTGCCCACGGCCTCGCGGCCGGCGGCCACCTGGGCGCGGCCGGCTTCGGGCGACTGCTCGGACAGGCCGGGCTGTTGGGCGAGCTTCTCGAGCATCACCTCGATGAACGGATGCAGCGGCATGGCGGTCGTCTCCTCCCATGGCGACGGGATCTTGGGGGGCGGATCGCCCGGCGCGCCGGCCGGTCACGTCCGCCGTCTTCGCCCGGGAGGTTCGCTGCGGTCGAATGGCGCGTCAAGAACACTTGCCGGGCGGTCGGTCGGCAGTTAGTAAGGGAACCAACGGATCGTCAAAGCGCCCGCTCCTCCCTGTGCGGTCGCGATGTCTGGACCAGTGGCGATGGGACCTCCCTCCTGCCGGCACGATTTTGGTCCGGACCGATCCGCCCATCGCCGGACGGGCCTTTGCGCCCGGCCGGCGTTTTTCTTTTCAGGGCGCCGAGGGGCCGAAGCGCCATCGTGCGGAAACGCCTCCGCCTGGCAGAAACCGCTCGCGGCCGTGAAATCCCCAGCGCGCCCAGTCTTCTGCCCGGTTTCGCGGCGCCGTCTGTCGGGATGCGCTTGCATCGGGCGGTTTGACATCCCTCCCCATCCCCGCATGTTTAAAGCCATTGCACATGCGCGGCGGTCCCGGGCCGGGAAGACACCCGGCCCGGGGGCGTCGTGACTCGAGATCTGGACAGGAGCGCCGGCCCGACCCGACGCCCCGCCGTCAGGAGGAACCGCCGCATGAGCCGCCCCACCCGTCCCCCCAGCCATCCCCTTGCGCTCGCCTCGGCGCTCGTCGCGCTCGCGGGCCCCGCATTCGCCGCCGACCTCTCGATCGTCTCGGGCCCGGTGGGCCGGGACAACGAGGTGCTGCGCATGAACCTCGACAAGTTCGAGGAGCAGACCGGGCACAGCGTCGAGATCGTGGAGATGCCCTCCTCGACCACCGACCAGTTCGCGCAATACCGGCTGTGGCTGTCGGCGGGGAATTCGGACATCGACGTCTATCGGACCGACGTGGTCTGGGCGCCGCAGCTCGCCTCGCATTTCACCGACCTGTCGGCGGCGGCCGAGGGCCAGGCGGACAAGCATTTCGAGTCGATCATCCAGAGCCAGACGGTGGACGGCAAGCTGGTGGCCATGCCGATGTTCTCGGACGCGCCGGCCCTCTATTACCGCACCGACCTGATGGAGAAATACGGCTTCGAACCCCCCGAGACCTGGGAGGAGATGGCCGAGCAGGCGAGGGCCATCCAGGACGGAGAGCGCGGCGAGGGCGCGGACGACTTCCACGGCTTCGTCTTCCAGGGCGCCGCCTACGAGGGGCTGACCTGCGACGCGCTGGAGTGGGTGATGTCCCACGGCGGCGGCCAGATCGTGGAGCCCGACGGGACCATCTCGATCGACAACCCCGAGGCGGCGAAGGCGCTAGACACCGCCGCGAGCTGGATCGGCACGATCTCCCCCGAGGGCGTGCTGGCCTACAAGGAGGAGGAGAGCCGCGGCGTCTGGCAGACCGGCAACGCGGCCTTCATGCGCAACTGGCCCTACGCCTGGGCGCTGGGCCAGGGCGAGGACTCGGCCGTGGCCGACAAGTTCGCCATCGCCCCCCTGCCTTCGGGCGGCGCGGGGTCCGCGGCGACGCTGGGCGGCTGGAACCTCGCGGTCTCGAAGTATTCCGACGAGCAGGAGGCGGCGATCGAGCTGGTGATGTTCCTCACCGGCGAGGAGGCGCAGAAGACCCGCGCCATCGAGCTGACCCGCCTGCCGACCATCGAGGCGCTTTACGACGACCCCGAGATCGCCGAGGCGCAGCCCTCGATCCCGCAGTGGAAGGAGATCTTCCTCAACACCGTGCCCCGCCCCTCGGCCCCCACGCAGGGCGCCTACAACGAGGTCTCGAACGAGTTCTGGGACGCGGTGCACGCCACCCTGTCGGGCGACCGGCCGGCCGAGGCCAGCCTGAAGCGCCTGTCGGCGAAGCTGGAGCGGATCAAGGGCTCGGGCTGGTAATCGGCGCGTGACCCGGCCCGCGACCGAGGGCGGCGGCGCGCCCGCCCCCTCCGCCCCCGCCAGCCGGCCCGGCCGCTCGCGCCTGCGGGCGCAGCGGCTGCGCTCGGCGGCGCTGTTCCTGCTGCCGATGCTGGCGGTGCTGGCCTTCGTGGCCGGCTGGCCGCTGTTCCGCACCATCTGGTTCAGCCTGACCGACGCCTCGCTGGACGATCTGGCCGGCGCGCAGTGGTACGGGATCAAGAACTATCTCGAGTGGTTCGACTATGGCGACGGAGAGGGCGAGTATTTCGGCCTGCTCGCCTCGGCCGACTGGTGGAACGCGGTGTGGAACACGGTGCGCTTCGCGCTGGTCACGGTCAGCGTCGAGACGGTACTGGGCATGGCAATCGCGCTGGTGCTGAACCAGGAGTTCCGGGGCCGCGGCTGGGTGCGCGCCGCGGTGCTGATCCCCTGGGCGATCCCGACCATCGTCTCGGCGCGGATGTGGGCGTGGATGCTCAACGACCAGTTCGGGGTGATCAACGACCTCGGCATGAGCCTGGGACTGATGGAGCGGCCGATCGCCTGGCTCGCCTCGGGCGACACGGCGATGATCGCGGTGATGCTGGTCGACATCTGGAAGACCACGCCGTTCATGGCGCTGCTGATCCTCGCGGGTCTGCAGATGATCCCGCGCGACATCTACGAGGCCGCGAAGATCGACGGGGTGAACCCGGTGAAGGTGTTCTGGAAGGTGACCCTGCCGCTGGTGGCGCCGGCGCTGATCGTGGCGACGATCTTCCGCGGGCTCGATGCGCTGCGGGTCTTCGACATCGTCTACGTGCTGACGCCCAACAACGCCGACACCACCACGATGTCGGTGCTCGCCTACCAGAACCTGTTCCAGTTCGACAAGTTCGCCTACGGCTCGGCCGCCTCGACCATGCTGTTCCTGACCATCGCGCTGATCACCATCGGCTACATCAAGGTGGCGCGGCTGGACCTGGAAGGGAGCGGACGATGACCGGCTCCGCACGCCGCGCCGCCGCGCCGCGCCCGAACCTCGCGCTTCGCCGGGCCACGAAGGCCGCCAAGGCGGTGGGCTTCTGGGCGCTGGTCGTGTTCATCGTGCTGTTCTCGGTGTTCCCGTTCTACTACGCGATCCTGACCAGCCTCGAGCAGGGCTCGGCGCTGTTCGAGGTCAACTACCTGCCCTCGACCCTGGACCTCGGCAACTATGTCGACGTGCTGACCAAGGGGCCGTTTCCGCTGAATTTTCTCAACTCGGTGATGGTGGCGGTCGCGGTGGTGGCGATCTCGCTGTTCCTGGCCGTGACCGCGGCCTTCGCGCTGTCGCGCGTGCGCTTCCGGGGGCGGGGGCTGCTGCTGCTGACGATCCTGTCGGTCTCGATGTTCCCCCAGATCGCGGTGCTGGCGGGGCTGTTCGAGATGGTGCGGGCGTTCGGCCTCTACAACTCGCTGGGCTCGCTGATCCTGAGCTACATGATCTTCACCCTGCCCTTCACGGTCTGGGTGCTGACCACCTTCATGCGCGACATGCCCGCCGAGCTGGAGGAGGCCGCCATCGTCGACGGCGCCACCCCCTTCCAGATCGTGCGCCGGGTGTTCCTGCCGCTGCTGTGGCCGGCCATGGTCACCACCGGCCTGCTGGCCTTCATCCAGGCGTGGAACGAGTTCCTGTTCGCGCTGACCTTCGTGTCGTCCAACGACACGCGCACGGTGCCGGTGGCGATCGCCCTGCTCTCGGGCTCCTCGGGCAAGGAGGTGCCTTGGGGGGAGATCATGGCGGCCTCGGTGATCGTCACCGCGCCCCTGGTGATCATGGTGCTGATCTTCCAGCGCAAGATCGTCGCCGGCCTGACCGCGGGAGGCGTGAAGGGATGACCGATGCGGAGTGGTGGCGCGGGGCGGTGATCTATGAGGTCTACGTCCGCTCGTTCCAGGACAGCGACGGCAACGGGATCGGCGACCTTGCGGGCGTGCGCGCCCGGCTGAACCATGTCGCCGAGCTGGGGGCCGACGCGGTGTGGCTGACGCCTTTCTACCGCTCGCCGATGAAGGACTTCGGCTACGACGTCTCGGGCTTCACCGAGGTGGACCCGATGTTCGGCGCCGACGCCGATTTCGACGCGCTGGTCGAGGAGGCCCATGCCCTGGGCCTGAAGGTCATCATCGACCTGGTCCTCTCGCACACCTCCGACCAGCACCCCTGGTTCGTCGAGAGCCGCTCGGGCCGCGAGGGGCCGAGGGCGGACTGGTACGTGTGGGCCGACGCCAAGGCCGACGGGACGGCGCCGAACAACTGGCTGTCGATCTTCGGGGGCCCGGCGTGGGAGTGGGACACCACCCGCCAGCAATACTACATGCACAATTTCCTCGCCGCGCAGCCGGACCTGAATTTCCATGAGCCCGAGGTGCAGGACGCCGTGCTGGGCGTGGCGCGGCGCTGGCTGGAGCGGGGGGTGGACGGGTTTCGCCTCGACACCGTGAACTTCTACTTCCACGACCCTGCGCTGACCGACAATCCGGTGCTGGATCCCGCGCTGCGCAACGCCAACACCGCCCCTTCCGAGAATCCCTACAACTGGCAGGAGCACCTGCACGACAAGACCCGACCCGAGAACCTGGCGTTCCTCAGGCGGCTGCGCGCCCTGCTGGACGAGTTCGGGGCCGGGGGCCGCGCCCGCGCCACGCTGGGCGAGGTCGGCGAGAGCCAGCGCGGCAGCGAGGTCATGGCCGACTACACCGCCGGCGGCGACAAGCTGCACATGTGCTACGACTTCGCCTTCCTCGCCCCCGACCCGCCCGACGCGGCCCGGGTCAAGACGATCATCGCGGGCGTTCAGCACGCCGCCGCCGACGCGCGCGGGCCGGGGGCCGGGACGGGGATCGAGACTGAAACCGGGACGGGGGGCGGCGCCTGGCCGTGCTGGGCGTTCTCGAACCACGACACCGTGCGCCACCCCTCCCGCTGGAAGATGCACGAGCCCGAGCAGATCCGCCTGCTGGCGGCCCTGCTGCTGAGCCTGCGCGGCTCGGTCTGCCTCTACCAGGGCGAGGAGCTGGGCCTGGGCGAGGCGCATCTCCCCTACGAGGACATCCGCGACCCCTACGGCCTGCGCCTGTGGCCCCAGTTCAAGGGCCGCGACGGCTGCCGCACGCCGATGCCCTGGGTCCATGACGCGCCCCACGCCGGCTTCTCCGACGCGCGCCCCTGGCTGCCGCTGGCGCCCGAGCATGTGGCCCATGCCGTCGACGTGCAGGAGGCCGACCCCGCCTCGGTCCTGCACGCCTATCGCCGCCTGCTGGCCTTCCGCCGCGCGCACCCCGCGCTCGCCCGCGGCCGGCTGGAGATGGAGGAGGCGCCCGACCCCGTCGTCGCCTTCACCCGGGCGGAGGGCAATTCGCGCATCCTCTGCGCCTTCAATCTCTCGCCCGAGACCCGCGCCCTGCGCGCGCCCTGGGACGCGCACGGGCTGAACGGGCACGGCTTTTCGGGCCGCCTGATCGATGGCTCCCTGCGGCTGGGGCCCTGGGACGCCTATTTCGGGGCCGAGGCGCCGGAGGCCGCATGAAGAAAGGAACCCCATGGCTCGCCTGACGCTGGAGAAACTCGGCAAGCGCTACGGGCGCGTGCAGGCGCTGAGCGACATCGACCTGACCATCGAGACGGGCGAGTTCGTGGTCTTCGTCGGGCCCTCGGGCTGCGGGAAATCCACGCTTCTGCGCTGTATCGCGGGGCTGGAGGAGATCTCGGAGGGGGAGCTCGCCTTCGACGGCGAGCGGGTGAACGAGCTGACCCCGGCCGAGCGCGGCATCGCGATGGTGTTCCAGTCCTACGCGCTTTACCCCCACATGACGGTCTACGAAAACATGGCCTTCGGCCTGCGGCTGGCGCGCGCCGGCAAGGGCGCGGTCGAGGAGCGGGTGCGCGAGGCCGCCCGGATGCTGCAGCTCGAGCCGCTTCTGGACCGCCTCCCCCGCCAGCTCTCCGGCGGCCAGCGCCAGCGGGTCGCCATCGGGCGGGCGATCGTGCGGGATCCGCGGGTGTTCCTGTTCGACGAGCCGCTCTCGAACCTCGACGCCGCCCTGCGCGTGCAGACCCGGATCGAGATCGCGGGCCTGCATGAGCGGATGGCCGACACCACGATGATCTACGTGACCCACGACCAGGTCGAGGCGATGACGCTCGCCGACCGCATCGTGGTGCTGCGCGAGGGGCGGGTGGAGCAGGTCGGGGCCCCGATGGAATTGTATCGCCACCCCGCCAACACCTTCGTCGCGCGCTTCATCGGCTCGCCCTCGATGAACCTGCTGGCGGCCGAGGCGACCGAGGCGGGCGTGAAGGTCGCGGGTTTCGCCCCCGTCCCCCTGACCGCGCCGTCGGGCGCCCGGGGACTGAGCCTCGGCGTGCGCCCCGAGGACCTGCGCCTGGCGCAGGATGACGAGGCGCCGTTCTACGAGGGCGACGCCACGCTGGTCGAGAAGCTGGGCGAAAGCCAGCTTGTCTATTTCGACATGGGCCCGGAGGCCGAGCCCCTCGTCGCCCGCCTCCCTGGCGCCCTGCCCGCCAGGAAAGGCGACAGGATGCGGCTCGCCACCGACCCCAACGCGCTGCGTCTCTTCGACGAGTCCGGCAAGGCGGTGCGGGCGGGCTGAAGACCTCGCAGGCCGCGCCGGCGGCCGGCGGCGGGCAGGAGGCCCCGGCTCGCCCCACGGGCGCCCCGGGCTTGCCCCCGGGGCCTCTCCCGACGCCGCTCCCGGGCGCCGACCTAGGGCAGTTTCGACAACAGCCGCACCACCCGCTTCGGCCAGGGGCTCCCGAACAGCCGAGGGGTGAAATAGGACCCCGCCGCGCGCTTGGAGATCTCGCCGCGGGTGGGATAGGGGGCGATCATGCCGGTGAGGGCGGTCAGCTTCAGACCCGCCGACATCGCCAGCACCCAGGGCAGGATCAGGTCGCCCGCCCCGCGGCCGACGATGGTCACGCCCACCGGACGGCCCTTCACGGCCATCAGCTTCAGGAAGCCGGCCGTCTCGCCCTCGGTCACCGCGCGGTCGTTGCCGGTGAACGCCTCGCGGATCACCTCCAGCCTGTCGCCATGGGCTTCGCGCGCCTCGGCCTCGGTCAGGCCGACCTGGGCGAGCTCGGGGTTGGCGTAGGTCACCCGCGGGATCGGGCTGCGGTCGGTGCGCACGGGCAGGCGGAACAGGGCCGAGCGGACCACCAGCCCCCCGTGCCAGCCCGCGACATGGGTGAACTGCGGCCCGCCGGCCGCGTCGCCGATGGCGTAGACGCGGGCGTTGGAGCTGCGCAGGCCCCGGTCGACCGTGACTCCGGCGGGACCCGCCTCGATCCCCGCGGCGGGCAGGTCGAGGCGGTCGAGGTTGGGCTTGCGCCCCGCCGCGACCAGCAGCGCGTCGCCCTCGTGCCGGGCGCCGGTGTCGTCGATCAGGGCGACGCCCGTCGCGGTCGTCTCGGCCCGGGCGACGGAGGTGCGCTCCCGGATCTCCACCCCTTCGGCCCGCAGCGCCTCGAGCACCACGGCGGCGGCCTCGGGGTCGTCGCGGCCCAGGGCGCGCCCCGCCTCGATCACCGTCACCGCGCAGCCCAGGCGACGGTGGGCGAGCGCCATCTCGATGCCGATGGGACCGCCGCCGAGGATCAGCAGGCGGTCGGGGCGGGGGCGGGGCTCGAACAGCGTCTCGTTGGTCAGGTGGGGGACCGTCTCCAGCCCCGGAACCGGCGGCGCCGCGGGCGAGGAGCCGGTGGCGATCACCACCCGGCGGGGACGGATGCGGGTCTCGCCGACCGCCAGCTCCCTGGGGCCGGTGAAGCGGGCCCAGCCGCGCAGGACGGTGACGCCCAGACCCTCGAACCGCGCCTGCGAATCGTGGGGAGCGATCGCGGCGATGGCTTCGCGGACATGGGCAAGCGCCGCCTCCCACGCCAGCCCGCGGGCGCCGGCCGAAAGCAGCGCCTTGGAGGGCACGCAGCCGAAGTTGAGACAGTCGCCCCCCATCTCGCCGCCCTCGACCAGCACCACCGAGGCGCCCAGCTGCGCCGCCCCCGCGGCTACCGAAAGACCGCCCGAGCCCGCTCCCACGATGCACAGGTCCGGCGTCAGGACCGCGGCGCTCATCCCTCGCCCTCCAGAGCGGAGCGTCGTCCCCGCGCCGCGCGCAGGATCGCCGGAAGGGCGGCGAGGGCCGCCAGCGCCAGCAGCGGGCCCAGCACCTCGATGCGGAAGATCAGGCCGAGGTCGGGCTCCCCGCCCGCGTCGAACACCGCCCCAAGGCCCGCGCCGGTCCAGGAGTAGACCGCGGTTCCGGGGATGATGCCCACGAAGGTGGTCCACGCGAATGTGCGCGTGCGCACGCCCAGGAAGGCCGGCGCCAGGTTGGCGATGAAGAACGGCACCGCCGGGATCAGCCGCAGGGTCAGCAGGACCGAGACCTCGTTCTCCGCCACCCCGGCCCGCAGCCGGGCGAGGAAGCCGCCCTGCCCCTGCAGGCGCCGCTCCAGCGATGCGCCCAGCGAGCTGCGGGCGGCGAGGAAGATCGCCGTGGCTCCCAGGGTCGCCGCAACCACGCTCAGCGCCGTCCCCGGCGCCGCGCCGAACAGGAAGCCGCCCGTGAGGGTCATGATCAGCGCGCCGGGCAGGGAGAACGCCACCACCGCGACATAGGCGAGCATGAAGACCGCCGCGGCCTCGATCCAGGCCGAATCGCGCCAGGCGACGAGGGCCGCGCGGTTCTCGCGCAGGGCGTCGAAGGACAGCCGGTCCCCCAGCAGCCACCAGCCCAGCGCCGCGCCGGCCGCCAGCGCCGCCAGCGGCGCCCAGCGGCGCCAGGCGGGGACCGGAGGCGCAGCGGGCGGCGGCGTTGGGGGAATCGGCGCCTGCGTCATGGGTCGTCTCCCTCTGGCGGCGGGCGCCGCGGACCATATCCCTGCGATATGCAGGTCGCCGGCGCGGGCGACGAGCCCCCTCACGCCGGCTTGATGTCGTCTTTCAGGCGGCGAGCCCGGCCTGCCTGCCCTCTGCGCCATTGACAGCGGGGGTCACGGCGCTTATCCGACCGGCTCCGGAATTTTCGAGGCCCCTCGATCGCGCAGCGACGCGGCCGGGAGGGCGAGGTTCGGGATCGCGGCGGGCGCCAGGGGGCGTCAAGGCGGGCGGTCCAGGGCCCCGATCAAGGAGCGACACGAGATGAAGCGCACGTACCAGCCGAGCCGGCTCGTCCGCAAGCGCCGCCACGGCTTCCGCGCCCGCATGGCGACGAAGAGCGGTCAGCAGATCATCGCTCGCCGCCGCCGCCAGGGCCGCAAGAAGCTGAGCGCCTGATCGCGTCCGACCCGCGGGCGCCGTCCCGCGGATCGACGACGATCGACGCCGCGCAGCCGAGAGGCCAGACGGTGATGTCCGCCGCCGCGCCCCCCCGACCGCCAGGAGCCGCCGAGCCCGTCTCGGCCGCCTCCGGAACGTCGGGCGAGGCCGGCGGCGCACCCGTTTGCGCGCCTGAACGCCAGCGCGGCGCAGCGCCGGCGGACAGCGCGCGTGCGGGCGTCGCGCCCGCGGGCGCAGACGATTGCGCCGCGACCGGCGAGGGGCCCTTGCCCGGCCCTGACGCCCCCCCGGCTGACGACGCCCCGGCTGCCGGCGCCCGGATGCCGGAGGGCGGCGCGCCCTCGGCGCAGGTCTCCCCCGCGCGGCGTCCCTCGGTCATCAAGCAACGCCGCGACTTCGTGCGGGCCGCCAACCACGGCCAGCGCCTCGGCCTGCCCGGGCTGAACCTCCAGGCCCGCCGCCGCCGCGCGGAGGAGCCCGCAGAGACGCCGGTGCGCGTGGGCTTCACCTGTTCGAAGAAGGTCGGCGGCGCGGTGCAGCGCAACCGCGCCAAGCGCCGCCTGCGCGCCGTCGCGGCCGAGGTGCTGCCCGCCACGGCCCGGCCCGGCTGGGACTACGTCCTGATCGGCCGGCGCGAGGCCACCGCGGCGCGCCCCTTCCCCGCGCTGCTCGCCGACCTCGCCGAGGGCGTCGCCCGCCTGCATGCGCGCGAGGACAAGGCCGACGCCGCCCGCGCCCGCGGCGAGACGCCGGCCCCGCCCGCCGACCGCCCCCCGCGCAAGTCGCGCGGCAAGGGGAAACGGTGAGCCTCGCGGCCCGTCTCCTCGCCCGCCTGCTGGCGCTGCCGGTCCATGCCTATCGCCTGCTGATCTCGCCCTGGCTGGGGCGCAACTGCCGCTTCGCGCCGAGCTGCTCGGAATACGCGCTCGAGGCGCTCGAGACCCACGGCCCCCTGCGCGGCGGCTGGCTGGCCCTGCGGCGGATCGCGCGCTGTCATCCCTGGGGCGGCGACGGTCACGATCCGGTGCCCCCCCGCGGACCCGCGCGGGACTAGCCCCCCCGCGGACCCCCGCGGGACCAGCCGACCGGCGGACCCGCGCGCCGGCTGGCCGCCAGCCGCCTGCGCCGCCCTCGCCGATCCGCGCCCGCCGCCACGCGCGGCCCGGCCGACCCGCCGCGGCGAGCGTCCGGCCCCCACAGGCGGGCGGATCGCGCCGCGGCCTGCGCCGACCTCAGCCGTCCTCGCCCAGTTCCCTGAGCAGCAGCGCCGTGTCGACGTTGGGCGCGAGCCGGCGGACCGTGGCCACCTGCGCCCGATCGTCGTATTCCGAGCGGAAGCTCAACGCGCCGCCCTGTCGGGTCCAGATCGGGCGGCTCAGGTGCATGGTCTCGCCCGCGCCCAGGCGCAGCTCGTCCGTGGCCACGACCGTGCCCGCCAGCGGGATCGTCTCGCCCGAGGCGCCGCCGATCGGGATCAGCGCATCCACGTTCCAGCGGCCCGGCGGCACCGCGCCATAGACCGTGCCCCCCTCGAGGCAGTCGAGCGTCGCGATCTCGCCCGAGGTCTGCTCGCGCAGACGCAGGCCGACCGGGCGCGCGACGCCGCCCTCGATCAGCGACGGCTCGACGATCAGCAGCGCCGCGCCGCGGGCCGACAGCGCCTCGGGCGAAGCCGAGGCGACCAGCGCCCGGCACTCGGCCTCCGCCATCGGCGGCCGCGGCGGCGGGCCGCCCTCCGGACTGCCGCCCGCGCAGGCGCCCAGCGCCACGAGGCCGACACAGGCCGCGGCAAGGCGCGACGCGGCGGGGTGACATGGCGCGCGGTGATTTCCCATCGACCCGGTCCTCCTGCTGGACGGCGGGACGATAGGCCCGCCACAGCCCCCCCCGCAAGCCCGAGCCGCCCGCAACCCCTCGCCCCGCCCCCCGGAATCCGGTTGCGCGCCCGCCCGCGATCCCCTATCGCCGGAGCATGTCCGACACCGACGCCGAGCTTCCGCCGCTGCTGCGCGGCGCCCCGGGAACCACCGAGTTCCGCAAGCTGCGCAAGCGCGTGATCCGCGAGACGCGCGAGGCGATCGAGACCTATGGCATGGCGGCCAAGGGCGATCGCTGGCTGGTCTGCCTTTCGGGCGGCAAGGACAGCTACACGCTGCTGGCCGCGCTGGTGGAGCTGCAATGGCGCGGCCTGCTGCCGGTCGAGCTGCTGGCCTGCAACCTCGACCAGGGCCAGCCCGGTTTCCCCGCCACCGTGCTGCCGGCGTTCCTCGAGCGCTGCCAGGTTCCCCACCGGATCGAGTTCCGCGACACCTACTCGATCGTCAAGGAGAAGGTCCCCGCCGGCCGCACCTACTGCGCGCTGTGCTCGCGCCTGCGCCGCGGCAACCTCTACCGCATCGCGCGGGAGGAAGGTTGCCAGGCCGTGGTCCTGGGCCACCACCGCGACGACATCCTCGAGACCTTCTTCCTCAACCTCTTCCACGGCGGGCGCCTCGCGACCATGCCCCCCAAGCTGATCAACGAGGACGGCGACCTGAGCGTGCTGCGCCCGCTGGCCCATGTGGCCGAGCAGGACTGCGAGCGGTTTGCGCGGGCCATGAACTATCCGATCATCCCCTGCGACCTCTGCGGCAGCCAGGAGGGGCTGCAGCGCCAGCAGGTCAAGGCGATGCTCGATGAGTGGGAGCGCCGCTCGCCCGGCCGCCGCGCGGTGATGTTCCGGGCGCTGTGCAACGTGCGCCCCTCGCATCTCGCAGATCCCACGCTCTTCGATTTCGCCGGGCTGATGGCCGGCGCCGAGGCGGGCGCAGCCGAGGGTCTGCCCGGCGGCGCGCTGGGCGAGGGCTATCAGGCGCCGCCGCGCCTGCCTTCCCGGGCGCGCGGGCAGACCCTCGAAGATCCCGCGGATCAGGCCGCCGAGCAGGTCTGAGCCCTCAGAACACCCTACAGGAGTCCAGCGCCATGACCGCCGCGCCCCGCGTCCTTGAAACCTGCCTTTACGCCCAGGACCTCGACGCCGCCGCGGCGTTCTACGGCGAGGCGCTGGGGCTGGAGATGATCCAGTCGGTCCCAGACCGGCACCGCTTCTTTCGCGCGGACGGGGGGATGGTGTTCATCTTCAACCCGCTGAGCACCCCGATCCCGCCCGAGCCCGACGCCCCCCTGCAGGTGCCGCCCCATGGCGCGCATGGCCCGGGGCACATCTGCTTCTCGGCGCAAGGGCCGGGGATCGAGGGCTGGGCCGCGCGCCTCGCCGCCCACGGGATCGGGATCGAAAGCCGGGTGGAATGGCCCAACGGCGCCGTCTCGATCTATTGCCGGGACCCGGCCGGCAACTCGGTGGAGTTTGCCGAGCCCAAGATCTGGGGCCTCTGAACGGGCGACGCCGGATCCGATCCTTCGCCCGCGAACCCGTCGATGACCAGATGCAACGCCGCGCGCGGACCGAAGCCCGCGCGCGGCGTTAGGGAGGGGGCAGACGCGCCTGAGCCCGGCCGCCCTGTCTCGGCGCGGCGGGAGCGGCCGGAGGGAGCGCGGGCCGCGGCCCGGCCCGCCTCGCTCGCCGGGGGCAGTCTTCGACACGTCGACGAAGCTCCCCCGGGCCGCCCAGCTGTCCCTGCGCAGGGCCTCAGGCCGCGACGGCGAACTCGATCTTGGCGCGCACGCCGACGTCCGGCTCGCCGCCCTTGAGGTTGGCCTTGGCGATCTCCCAGCCGAACAGGGCGCCGTTGTTGGTCGAGGCCCAGACGTCGGCCTCGCGCAGGTCCATCTCCAGCATCACCAGGTCGGGATCGTCGCGGCCATGCTCGAACCAGCTCGCCACCACCGGGTTCCAGAGGTCGTCGAGCACCCGCTCGTCGCGGTGCACGCGGATCGGGCCGGAGGCGCAGGCGTGGAAGTCGTGGTCATCGCCCACCACCACGTAGCGCGCGGTGGCGCCCTGCCCGATCTCGGACACGATCTCCGCGCCGCGGCGGGTCACGAACCACAGCTTGCCTTGCGCCGGCTCGGCGTGGTGGGACATCGGCTGCAGGTTGGCCTTCATGCCCTCGACCCCCAGCATGCCGGCGGTCACGTCGTCGAGCTCGTCCCAGAACAGCGCCTGGGGATTTTTCTCGGCCTTTTTCAGGTCGGTCATCATCGTCTCCCTTCAATGCGGTCCCGTTCGCGGGGCCCTCGGGAGGCGATCTGTCGCCAGGGATGGCAATTTCCGGGCAGACAGCCAACCTTTCCGCGAGACGGATTGGCTGTTCCACAGCATGGGGACCGGTCGCGGCCCGCGGCCGGTCCCTCAAGCCTGCGTGCTGGGCGTCAGGCCGTCGCCGCCTCCGGCAGCATCAGCTTGCGGGCCTCTTCGAGCATGAACTCCGGCAGGGGCTTGGGCCGACGCGAGGCGCCGTCGCAGTAGACGTGCACATAGCGGCACACGGCGTTGGCCCGCGCCTCATGCTCGCCGAACAGCGCCATGCCGTAGGTGATCGAGGAGCTGCCGATCCGGTCGATGCGCATCCCCACCACCACGTTCTGGGGCCACTTCACCTCCGAGAGGTAGGTGCACTGGGTCTCGGCGATGATGCCGATGTAGGGGCCGTTGGGCAGGACCAGACCGCAACACTCGATCAGCCAGGCGTTCACCACGGTATCGAAATACTCGTAGTAGACCGTGTTGTTCATGTGCAGGTACTGGTCGTTGTCCTTCAACCGGGTCGTCATCGGGACGAACCGGAGATACTGGTCGCGCAGCGGACGATCGCGGGGCATCGGGGCTCCTTCTCGGGTCGGGGTCTCCTCCGACGACAGCCTTCGACGAAATCGGGCGCGTTGTTAAGCTTCGCCTCGGTCACACCCTCGCCGAGCCGCGGGGCGGAGGGTCGCTCGACCGGCCCCTGGAGGAGGGCGCCGCCCTCGACACCGGCAAACCTCGGCGAAGGTCAGGCGGGCGATGACGGCGCGGGAAAGGCCCGGCGCGAAGTCCGGCGCCTCGCCGCCCTGCGGGCCGAAGCCGAACAGGTGCGCGCCGCCGCCGCCGAGCAGCGCGTCGGCGCCGGCTCGACAGGCGGTCGGTCCCGGCCTGCCCGCACAGCGCGCCGTCCCCGACCGGGCGCGCGAGCCCTCGTCACCCTGCGCGGCCGGCCTCAGCCGGGCCGACAGCGCCCCCCGGACCCTCGCCTCGACCGCCCGGCACGGCCGCGCCGGCTTTCCCCGCCCGCCGCCTGCCGCTAGACACGGAAGGACCCCCGCGCGTGGGGCGGACAAGCGAGGGGCGCAGGCATGATCCGGGGCATTCTCTTCGACAAGGACGGCACCCTGCTGGACTTCGAGGCCACCTGGCGCGGCTTCGTCGAGGAGACGCTGGCCGCCGTGATCCCCGATGACCTCGCGCTGCGCGACCGGCTGGGGGATCTCGCCGGGCTCGACCCCGTGACGGGGCGGTTCCGGGCGGGATCGCCGGTGGTGGCGGGCTCGACGGCGGAGGTGGCCGCGCTGTGGGCGCCCTATCTGCCCGGACGCGACGCGGAGGGGATCGCGGCCGAGATCGACGACCGCGCCGCCGCGGCGGTGATGCGCGGACCGATGGCCGCGGCGCCCGACCTGCCCGCCCTGCTCGAGGCGCTGCGGGCGCGCGGGCTGGCGCTGGGGGTGGCCACCCACGATTCCGAACGCGCCGCCCGCTCCCACATGTCGATGCTGGGCGCGCTGGAGAAATTCGACTTCATCGCCGGATACGACAGCGGCCACGGGCTGAAGCCGGGGCCGGGGATGGTGCAGGCCTTCGCCGGCGCCGTCGGCATCGCCCCCCACGAGGTGGCGATGATCGGCGACAGCCTTCACGACCTGGGCGCGGGGCGCTCGGCCGGGGCGGGTCTGGTGGTGGGGGTGCTGACGGGACCGGCCGAGGCGGCGGAGCTCTCGCCCCATGCCGACCGCGTCCTCGGTTCGATCGTCGAGCTGCCGGATCTGCTGGCGGAACTGGCGCTGGCCTGAGCCCCGCTTGCCGGGCGGGCGTCAGGCGAGGAGCTCAGGACCGGGCGCCCTCACGGCGCAGCCGGTCGGGCGCGGGTCAGTCGAGCGCGGTTCCCTCGCGCGCCGGCCCCTCGGCCGAGGCTCCGGCTTCGGCCGCCGCCTCGCCCGGCGCCAGCGATCCGAACGCCGTGCTGAGGCCGACCAGCGGACGCTCGCCGGCCGCGGTTCCCAGTTCCACCGTGAAGCCCGAGCCGCCGCCGGGCGCCATCGACACCTCGGCGTCCGAGGGGCGGGCCGGCCGCTCGGCCAGGCGCGCGACAGGGGTGTCGGTGGGGCTTGCGGCGACGCTGGAGGGCGAGAGCACGAGCGTGACCTCGGCGCCCAGGCACTCGTCCCCGCGGGCGACGCAGTAGGTCAGCCGCTGGACGCCCGCGCATTCGGCCGCGCCCTGGTAGATCATCCGGTCGCCGCTGCGATAGGCCACGCCGCAGGCGGGCGCGGTCATGATCAGCACCCGTCGCCCGTCGCCGTCCACCGCGCCGCGGTCGTTGGCGACCACGTCGATGGCATAGACGTCGTTGGCGGCCAGTTCGACCACATCGTCTCTGGGATGGATGCCGGGTCCGGCGCCGAAACGCCCCATGAGATCGCCGCTCTGGACCACGGCGCCCAGGGCGATCGTCAACACGACTCCGGTCAGAATCGTCATCAGTCTGTCGTCACCACGCACGCAACTCACTCCACAGCATGCACGCACACAACACGCTCGATACACCCCGAAGATTAACGTCGCGCTTCGATGAACGCTAGCGAAATCATTCACGCTATCTTCAGCTACTGTCTTGCGGCGACCGACTCATCGGCCCGTTGCACAGTCTGTCCAGACAATAGTAACCTTCCCGGCGGTCTCGCGCGACCCTCCGCGCATCTTTCCGCAAAATTCGGAGTCCGCTGATGAAATTTGGTCTCGGCCAGCCCATTCGCCGCCGCGAAGACGTGCGCTTCCTCAAGGGCGAAGGCCAGTACGTCGACGATATGCGCGCCACGGGCGACCTGCACGCCTTTTTCCTGCGCTCGCCGGCCGGACACGCCCGAATCACCGGCCTCGACGTCTCCGCCGCGCGGCAGGCCGAGGGGGTGGAGCTGGTGCTGACCGCCGCCGAGATCGAGGGCCGGCTGAACCCGCTGACCAACGACTTCCCGCTCGAGAGCACCGGCGAGGGCGTCGAGCCGGTCAAGCCCGTGACCATGCCCCACCTCGCCACGGACCGCGTCCGCTTCGTCGGCCAGCCGGTGGCGATGGTGGTGGCCCGGACGCTTGCCCAGGCCCGCGACGCGGCCGAGCTGATCGAGCTCGACCTCGAGGAGCTGCCCGTGGTGGTCGAGCAGCGCGCCGCCCTCGAGCCCGCCGCGCCGGAGCTGCACGCAGAGGCGCCGGGCAACCTCGCCTACGACTGGGGGATGGGCGACGCCGAGGCCACCGACGCGGCCTTCGCCAGGGCCGCCAAGACCGTCTCGGTCGAGGTCGTGAACAACCGCATCGTCGTCGCCTCGCTGGAGCCGCGCGCCGCCCGCATCGGCTGGAGCGAGGGGCGCTGGGAGATCCACGCCGGCACCCAGGGCTCGCACAATCTGCGCGCCAAGCTCGCCCGTCAGCTGGGCGTGGACGCGGCGACCATCCGGGTGATGACCCCCGATGTGGGCGGCGGCTTCGGGATGAAGCTGCAGGCCCACCCCGAGGACGCGCTGATCGCGATCGGCGCGAGGGACCTGGGCGCCACGATCCGCTGGACGGCCGACCGGTCGGAGGCGTTCCTCTCGGACGCGCAGGGCCGCGACCTGCTGACCCTGGCCGAGGGCGCCTTCGACGCCGAGGGGAAAGTGCTGGCGATGCGCTTCCACTCGGTCTCGAACCTGGGCGCGTATTATTCGACCTTCGGAGCGGCGATCCACACGTTCTTCTCGGCGCCGATCTCGGGGGGGATGTACGACGTGCCGGTCTGGCGGCACGAGGTGAAGGGCGCCTTCACCAACACCGTGCCGACCGACGCCTACCGCGGCGCCGGCCGGCCCGAGATGATCCATGTCACCGAGCAGCTGATGGAGACAGCCGCCCGCGCCTTTGGCGCCGACCGGGCCGAGTTCCGCAAGCGCAACCTGATCACCTCCGACCAGACGCCCTACACCAACCACGGCGGCTGCGTCTTCGACAGCGCCGATCCCGCGCGCAACGTCGACGACGCCTTGGCCGCCGCCGACTGGGCGGGGTTCGAGGCGCGGCGCGCCGAGGCGGCCGGGCGCGGCAAGGTCGCGGGCATCGCCGCGGCCTACTACTTCGAGCGGACCGGCGGCGGCCCGGCCGAGAGCGCGCTGATGAACGTGACGCCCGAGGGCGAGATCACGCTCGCCGTCGGCACCCAGTCCTCGGGACAGGGCCACGAGACCGCCTGGCCCCAGATCGTGCACGAGGAGCTGGGCGTCGACCCGATGAAGATCCGCCTGCTGGCGGGCGACTCGGACGTGCTGACCGCGGTCGGGGGCACCGGCGGCTCGCGCTCGCTGATCATGGCGAGCCGGGTGCTGATGCTGGCGGCCGAGAAGGTGATCGAGAAGGCGATGGAGGGCGCCTCGAGCCTGCTCGAGGCCGCCAGGCCCGACATCGAGTACTCGGTCGAGGACGGCGGGCGCTTCCGCATCAAGGGCACCGACCGCTCGGTGACCCTGTTCGAGGCGGCCGCCGAGATGGGCGGCGTCGAGGCGCTGGGCGAGGTCAACGACCGGGTCGCCACCTTCCCCAACGGCTGCCACGTGGCCGAGGTCGAGCTGGACCCCGAGACCGGCGCGGTCGAGATCACCCGCTATTCGGTCGCCGACGACTTCGGGCGGGTGGTGAACCCGCTGCTGGTCGAGGGCCAGGTCCACGGCGGACTGGTGCAGGGCGCGGGCCAGGTGATGGGCGAGGTGATGGTCTTCGATCCCCAGACCGCGCAGCCGCTGTCGGGCACGTTCATGGACTACCGGATGCCGCGGGCCTCGGATTTCCCGCCGATCTCGTTCAAGCTCAACGAGATCCCCTGCACGACCAACCCGCTGGGGGTGAAGGGCTGCGGCGAGGCCGGCGCCGTCGGCGCGATCCCCGCGCTGGCGATGGCGATCCAGGACGCGTTGCTCTCGGCCGGCGTGGGCGTGGCCGCGCCGCCATTCACGCCCGTGCGGGTCTGGAACTACCTCAACGCGGCCTGATCGGGACCCGCGCGGCGGGGGCATGGCCCCTCGCCGCGCGCATCGGCGGGCCCGCGCCGGGTCTCTGTGGTGGGCACATCAGGGCGTTCGGCAGGCCGCGCAGGGGCGTGAGGGGGCGGCGGGTTCAGGCGACCGACGACGCGCGTCTCGAAACTCGGGACCCGATCGCAGGCGGACGGCCATACGCCCTGCGCCATGCACCCTGAATGAAACAGGCGCGCCCGGTGGGGCGCGCCTGTTTCGATTGACGTGTCTGGCTCTGACGGCGGCGGGCGAGAGCCGCCCGCAGGGCGGTTCTCGTCGCGCCAACCGGGTCCGGCCGGGGCGCGGGGGCCCTCAGGCCACGGCGGCCATGGTCAGGCGCACGGCGCCGTCGCCGGCGGCGGCGCGGTCGGCCGGCGTCCAGGCGCCCTTGCCGCAGGCGCAGGCGGCGTTGCGCGGCAGGCGGCCGTCGGCCACCAGCTCGAACGACAGCCGCCCGCCCTCGTCGCTGAGCACCAGCATCGACTGGGGCCGCGCGCCGCCGCCCTGCGCCTCGAAAGCCTCGGCCGCGGCGCGCACGCCCTCGGCCAGACGGGCGGCGGCCGCCGCGGCCTCCGCCTCGGGGACGCCGGCGCGGGCCAGCGCCCCGCCCGCCCAGAGTTCGGCCTGCTGCGCGGCTTCGGGGCCGCAATCCATGAAGATCAGGTCACGCATCTCACTAACGCTCCGCTCGCTCTCGTGCCGCCCGTTGTGCGTCGGGCCGCTCCCACGGGTTCTTGATGCCACGTCGGGGGTAAATGAGGCGCAAACGCGGCGGCGGATGGGAGCAAAGCGAGGCATTCGCTCCGGCTCCCGTAGCATCTCGACGTCGTCGCGAGGCCGGCGCCCGAGCGCCGTCGCCCCGGCGCCGCCTCGCCCCCGGGGCGCCCCTTTCCCGCAAACTGCGCGCGCCCTCGCCCCGCGCCAGCCCCCTTGCAACCCGGGGCCGCTGGCCGGCAAGGTCCGGGATCCGCGGCCGCCGCCGCCCGACCGTTTCCGGAGATCCGCCGGCCCTCCCGCGCGCCGCCCCATGACCGAGCCCGCCGCCCCCTCCCGTCGTCCCCGCGTCCACGTCTTCATCGTCGACGGCACGCTGTCCACGCTCGAGCCGGGGCGCGAGACGCATGCCGGGCGGCTGTTCAAACTGCTGGGCGAGGGGGGGCGGAGGGCGGATCTCGCGCTCGACCACCACCCCGGCGTGCAGGGGCGGGGGCCGCGCGGCTGGTTGCGCGCGGCGATCGGGCTGGGGCTGAACGACGCGATCCTGGATGGCTATGCGCGTCTGTCCTCGCGCTGGCGGCCGGGGGACCGGATCTTCCTCTACGGCTATTCGCGGGGCGCCTATGCGGTGCGCTCGCTGGCCGGGCTGATCGGCTTTGTCGGTCTGCTGCGGCCCGAGCGGGCGATCCATCGCCGGGTGCAGCGGGCCTTCCGACTCTACGAATCCGGCGACGCCGAGCGGGCGGCCGGGTTCCGCGCGCTGCACGGCCATGACGCGCGCGCGTCGATCGACCTGGTCGGGGTCTGGGACACGGTGAAGGCGCTGGGCATCCCCTGGCCGGGGCTGTCGTTCCTGCACCCGATGGCGACCGAATTCCACGACCACCGCCTTGGCGCCCATGTCGGCCACGGCCTGCACGCGCTGGCGCTCGACGAGGATCGGGTCGCCTTCCGCCCCGAGACCTGGCGCCTGGACCAGCAGCGGCCCGGCCGGGTCGAGCAGGTCTGGTTCCCCGGCGGCCACGGCGACGTCGGCGGTCACGTCGGCGGCTTCGAGGCGGCGCGCCCGCTGGCCGACCTGTCGCTGGCCTGGATGCTCGAGCGATCGGAGGCGCTGGGCCTGCCGCTGCCCGAGACCTGGCGCGACCATGTCCATCCCGACGCCGCCGCGCCGATGCGCGGGGCGCGCCGGGGGTCGGGCCGGATGTTCGTGATCCGCGAGCGCCGCCGCGTGCGCCCCGAGAACGGCGAGGTCCTGCACCCCTCGGTGGCGCTGCGCATGGTGCGGCTGGGCTATGTGCCGCGGGCCCGCGGCGCCGCCCCGCCCCTGCCCGAACCGCCCCTGCCCGAACCGCCCCTGCCCGAACCGCCCGGCCCCGAGCAGGGCTGAGCGCCCGCCGCCCCGCCCCCGGATGCTCGCGGAGGCGGTTCCCGGGGCGCCGCAATGCCCGTCAGAGCTGTTTTGCCCCAACCCTTCCGCTACGAAAAGTTGCGCAGAGCGCCGGCCCGTGCCTATCCTTCACGATACGGTCAGGAGCCCCGCGGCCATGAGCGAGCCCATCGAACCGCTGGAGATCACCCCGACCCTGCTGCTGCGGGCCTATTCGGCCGGCGTGTTCCCCATGGCGCAGTCGGCCGACGCCGACGACATCTTCTGGGTCGACCCGAAGCGCCGCGGGATCCTGCCGCTCGACGGGCTGCACGTGCCCCGCAGCCTGACCAAGCGGATGAAGCGCGACGGCCATGTCGCCTCGGTGGACCGGGCGTTCGAAGCGGTGCTCGACGGCTGCGCCGCCCGCGACGAGACCTGGATCAACCCCGAGATCCGCGAGCTCTACGGCACGCTGCACCGGCTCGGCTACGCCCATTCGGTCGAGATCTGGATGGACGGCGAGCTTGCGGGCGGCCTCTACGGCGTGCAGCTCGGCGCGGCCTTTTTCGGCGAGTCGATGTTCTCGACCCGCACCGACGCCTCGAAGATCGCGCTCGTCTGGCTGGTGGCGCGGCTGCGCGCGGGCGGCTTCAAGCTGCTGGACACGCAGTTCGTCACCGGACACCTCAGCCGGCTGGGCGCGATCGAGATCTCCCGCGCGCGCTATCACCAGATGCTGGAGGAGGCGGTGAAGTCGCGGGCCGACTTCTACTCGCTGCCCGGCGACGCCTCGCCCGACCTGGCGCTGCAGCTGAGCACCCAGACGTCGTAGCGCGCGTGGTCCATCGCCGAGAGCGCGGGGGAGGAGGCGAACATCCACCCCGAGAACCGCGGCCGATCCTCGCGAAGGTCGCGGATCTCGAGATAGGCGAAGGCGTCCTGGCGAACGTCCTCCTGCGGCGCGCGGCAGGTCAGCAGGGCCAGCTCCAGCCGATCCTCGACCCGGGTCTCGCCGACCTTCAGGTCGATCTCGTCCACCTGGCCGGTCATCTTGTCGAGCACCTTGAGCCGCGCGCCCTCCATCGCGACCGAGGGCTGCCGCTCGGGCTTGGGCGGCTCATACTGGCGCAGGCGGCCGTTCTCGTCGGCGGGGACCTGGCGGAAGTTGTCGCCAAGCGAGCCGCGGTCGCCGGCGGGCAGGTCGCGGCCCGGCGTCTCGACGCCCGGACGGGTCTCGCCCTGCACGTTCTGCAGCGCGGCGCCCTCGGCGCCGGGGACGGCGGTCTGCGCAGGGGCGGCGCGACGCTCGGTCCAGGTCTCGATCCCCTGCGCGGGCGCCTGCGCCAGCGCGGTGGGCGCGGTCGCCCCCTGCGCCTGGGCCATCGCCAGCGCGGGCGCCGAGACGGCGAGCGTCAGCAGCAGCCCGACGCGGGGCCGCCAGCGGAGGGGAGGGCGGATCGGTCCGAGGATCATTCGGCTCTCTCCAGTCGCGCGCGAAAGCGCAGCCGCACATAGTCGGCGGTCCAGTTCCCCGCGCCGTCGCGCAGCGCGGGGGCGGCGAGCGCGGCGATCCGGGCGCGGGCGGCCTCGCGCCGCGACTCGGGCAGCATCGCCAGCGCGGGGGCGGCGAGCACCGCCAGCCACTGCTCCATCCCCGCGGCGACGGGGGTGGGGCGGGGGATCAGCTCGATGCTTTCCACGACGAAGCCAGCCGATTCCAGCGCGGCCGTCTGCTCGGCGGGGGAGGGAAAGCGCCAGACCTCGTGCAGCGTGGTCGCGACGCCCTCCTCGGCCAGCACCGCGATCATGGCGGTGCGGATCGCCGCGACGTTGCCCATGCCCCCCTGCTCGGCCACGAAGCGGCCGCCGGGGACCAGGGCGCGGGCGACGCCCGACAGCACCGCGGGCGCGTCCACCATCCAGTGCAGCGCGGCGTTGGAGAAGACGGCGTCGAAGGCGCGCTCGAAGGTCAGCGCGGCGGCGTCCATCACCTGCGCCTCGATCCCGCGGGCGCGGGCGGCGGCGATCATGTCGGGCGAGGCGTCCACGCCGGTCACCCGCGCGCCCATCTCGACCAGCCGCGCGGTCAGCGCGCCGTCGCCGCAACCCAGGTCCAGGATCCGCTCGCCGGGCGCGGGATCCAGCAGCGCCACCACCGGCGCGCCGAGGTCGGACACGAACCGGGCCGCCTGCGCATAGCCCTGCGCGTTCCAGTGATCGGCGGCGGGCGCGGAGGCGGAGGTCAATCCGAGGCTCCCGAGGACGAGATCGCGCGTCCCACCAGGTCCATCAGGTTGACCGAGCCCTGCGTGTAGAGAATCTCCTCGCCCGGAGCGAGCATCAGGTCCGAGCCGCCGGGCGTGATGGCGACGTAGTTGCCCCCCAGCAGCCCTTCGGACTGGATGGCGGCGTCGGAATCGTCGGGCAGTTTCACGGTGCTGTCGATGGTCAGCATGGCGACCGCCTGGTAGGTGCCCGGATCGAGCTCGAGCGAGGCGACCGAGCCGACCTTGACGCCCGCGATCTTGACGTCGGCGCCGACCGACACCCCCTCGACCTTGCGGAAGGCGGCCTTCAGCTCATAGCGGTCGCTGCCCGTCGGTCCGAGGTCGGCGGTCTGGGCGCCGTAGACGAGGAATCCGGCGGCGACGGCGATCACCGCCGCCCCGATCAGGGTCTCCGCCGCGCTGCTCGCCATCGTCTTCCTTTCCGCGCCGGAGCGCGCCTGCCAGCTTGCCGTGCCCGGCCCCTGCGGGAGCCCGGCCGAAATTCGGCGGCAGGTTGCCGCCTGAGCGGAGATTCCGCAATCGGCGACGCCGCCGCAACCCTGGCCGGGCAGACCGCGGTGCGCCTGCCGCAGGTAGGCGCCCGCGCGCGCGGCGCAACCCCCCGGCCCGCGCCCCCTCCCATCCGGGCGCCCCCGGTCAGAGGTCCTCGCGAAGCGCCTGTTCCCCGGAGCCGTCCGTCGCTGATGCCGATCAGAGCGACTCGTCCGCAGGGGTCAGGGATCGCGAAGCGACCCCCGAAGGGGGCTTGTCCTTGACCCCTGCGGGCGAGTCGCTCAGGCATCAACAGCGACGGACGGCTTCGGGGAACAGGCGCGGCCCTGTTCCCGGGTGAGATCCCGAAGCGCCTTCCGCGCGGCCCCCGGCCGCGCAGGCCGCGCGAGCCCCGCCTCGCGAGGCCCGCTCCGGGCGCTTTGGTCAGATCTTCTGGTCGTACTCGCCCACCGAGGGTTCGGTGCGGATGATCGCGTCGAGATCCTCGAAGATCGCGCGCATCTCGGCCTCCGACTCGGGGCTCTCGCAGACCACCACCAGGTTGGGCGTGTTCGACGACGCCCGCACCAGCCCCCAGGCGCCGTTGTCGAGCATCAGCCGGGCGCCGTTGACGGTGATCGCCTCGACGATCTTGCGGCCCGCAAGGGTCTCGCCGGCGTCCGCCATCGCGGTCAGCTTCGCGGCCAGCCGGTCGATGACGCCATACTTCTCCCCGTCCGGGCAGAACGGCGACATGGTGGGCGTCGACCAGGTCTTGGGCAGCGCGTGCTTGAGGTCGGACATCGACTTGTCAGGGTTGCGGTCCAGCGCCTTGCAGATCTCGACCGCCACCCGCATCCCGCAGTCGTAGCCGCGCCCGATCGGCTCGGCGAGGAAGTAGTGGCCCGACTTCTCGAACCCCGCCAGCGCGCCCAGCTCCTTCACCCGGCGCTTCATGTGAGAGTGGCCGGTCTTCCAGTAATCGGCCTTGATCCCGTGCGCCTTCAGCACCGGGTCCGAGGCGAACAGCCCCGTCGACTTCACGTCCGCCACAAAGGTCGCGCCCGGGTGCATCGGCGCGAGGTCGCGCGCCAGGATCACCCCCACCTTGTCGGCAAAGATCTCGTCGCCCTCGTCGTCCACCACCCCGCAGCGGTCGCCGTCGCCGTCAAAGCCCAGCGCGATGTCCGCGCCCGATTCCTTCACCGCGCGAGACATGTCGTGGAGCATCTCCATCGCCTCGGGGTTGGGGTTGTAGTGGGGGAAGGTGTAGTCGAGCTCGCAGTGCAGCGGCACCACCTCGGCCCCGATGCGCGCCAGCAGCTCGGGCCCGAAATGCGAGGCGGTGCCGTTGCCGCAGGCGCAGACCACCTTCAGCGGCCGGCTGAGCTTGAAGTCGCCCACCAGGTCGTCGAGATAGACCTCGCGCACCCCGTCGACCCGCTTGATCGAGCCGCCGGGCCGCTCGACCCCCTCGCCGTTCAGCACGATCGCCTTCAGCCGCGCCATCTCGTCGGGCCCATGGGTCAGGGGGCGATGGAAGCCCATCTTCACCCCGGTCCAGCCGTTGGGATTGTGCGAGGCGGTGACCATCGCCACCGCCGCGTCCAGGTGGAACTGCGCGAAATAGGCCATCGGGGAGACGGCCGGGCCGATGTCCAGCACCTCGATCCCCGCCTGCATCAGCCCCAGCATCAGCGCGTTCTTGATGCTCAGCGAATACGAGCGGTAGTCGTTGCCCACCGCGATCCGCGGGGGCACGCCGGCCTCGTGCATCTGCGTGCCCAGGCCCAGGCCCAGCGCGGTCATGCCGGGGAGGTTGATCTCCTCGGGGAAGCGCCAGCGGGCGTCGTATTCGCGGAAGCCCGTGGGCACGATCATCGGTTCGCGCAGCTCGTCCCAGGTGTTGGCGGCGACGGCGGGAAGCGGCTTGGGCATCTGTTGCTCCGGGTGGTCTTCGGGGCCTGAGGCGCGCCGGGCGAGCCCCCGCGCGAGGGGTTTTATGGCCCGCCGCGCGCCGCTTTGCGAGCGTCCATGCGGCGCCGCGGCAAGGCGCCCGGGGCGCATTCATTGTTTCGTCATCGGCGACGCGGCGCCCCGAGCGAAACGGCGCCTTGCGCGCGGGCATCCTTCGCGCACATCCGCGCGGGCCGCGCGGCCCGCGCCGGCGCCGGCGCCGGCGGCCAGGACCCGCTCGAGGCCCGCCCGGGACCCGCCCGCGTCACCCGAACTCTGGACGCCCGCGCGTTTCGTGGTAGAAGCGCCCCGAAGGCAGCAGACCGAGGCGGCGATGATCGACACGCTCAAGAGCATCTTCACCTGGTGGAACGGCGCGCCGATCATCACGCGCCTGACCGTCTCCCGGCAGACCAAGGTGGGCGAGGACGACCTCGGCAACACCTACTGGCGCACCGCCGACGGCAAGCGCCGCTGGGTGCTCTACAAGGGCGAGGCCGAGGCCTCGATGGTCCCGCCCGACTGGCATGGCTGGCTGCATTTCACCTGGGACGAGACCCCGACCGAGAAGCCCCTGCCGACCCAGAAATGGGAAAAGCCGCACCGCCCGAACCTGACGGGCACCGAGGCGGCCTACCACCCCCCCGGCTCGGTCCTGACGCCGGCAACCCGCCCCCGCGTCGCCGGCGACTACGAGGCCTGGACGCCGGAGTAAGCCCCGCCTGCGCGGCGCTCGGACACGAAAAAGGCGGCCCCCGGGGCCGCCTTCTTCGTGTCCGAGCGCCGCGCGCCTACGCCAGGCGCCCCGGTATCGGCCGCCCCGGCCGCAGGGCCCGTGGTCTCGCGCCGGCGCCGTGAGGCGCCTCCGGCGACCGCCCTCCGCCCCCGGCCGTCCCCGCCTGCGACCTCGACCTGTCAGACCTCCGTGCGGTCCGGGAGCGCGGCGCCCCGGCCGACGGGCGCTCCGCGGCGCCCACAGGCGGGCCGTTCGCCCCCCAACCCTCGGGCCGCCCGCCGCGCCGGCGCGCCGCCGATCCCGGGCGCCCTTGGCCCCACGCGCCAACGCCCGCCATGCGCCGCGGGCGGACCCGGGCAGCCGGCGCCCCGCCCGACGCGGCGCCCCCGCCAAAGCCGCGCGGCCGCGCGGCGTCCCTCTCAGCGCGTGAAGATCAGGGCCGAGTAGGAGCCGATCGAGACGCGGCCGTGGAAGGGCTGACCGTCGCGTTCGCCCTCCTCGGCCTCCATCGGGCCCGAGGGAAACCCTGCGAAGTCCGGGCTGTAGCCGTCCCAGTCGGTGTTGAGCCGCAGCCGCCAGACGCCGCCTGCCGGCAGGCCGATCTCGACCTCCTCGGCCGGCTCGTGGCGGAAGTTGAAGACCACGATCGCGCCCGCGTCCTGCGATCCCTCGTGGCGATGGATCGCCACCAGCTTGCGCGTCTCGTCCATCAGCAGCACCTCCGTCGCCCGCCCCGACAGCCCGGCCGCGTCCCCCACCCGGTCGAGCCGCAGCGCGATCAGGTCGCGATAGAGGCGCGTCACCCCCCGGAACGTCTCGTCGAGATCCCAGTCGAGGGGAACCTCGTCGTCGAACCAGCCGCCCTGCAGGAACTCCTGCCCCTGAAACAGCATCGGGATCCCGGCGGCCGAGAACATCAGCGCCGCCCCCAGCGCCGAGCGCTTCTGCGCCGCCCAGCCCGCCGGGCCGTCGCCGTCGATCTCATGGGGAACCCGGGACTGGCCGTTGGCCACCTCGTCGTGGCTCTCGGTATAGACCACCCGCCGGAAGGGATCGTCGGCGCCCGAGCAGGTCAGCGCGTCGACCACCGCCTGCATGCTGCGGTCCTCGTCGCGCGGGGCGATCAGCGCCTCGCGGATCGGATGCACGAAGCCCGCGTCCCACTGGGCGCCGAAACCCGCGCCGCCCTGCTCGACCGGCTCGGTGACGGCGCGGTTGCGGCGCAGGTCCTCGGCGATGGCGATGCGGCCGGGGAACCGCTCGGCGATGGCCGCGTTGACCTCCTGCATCAGGCTCCAGCCCTCGGGCAGCGCGTCGTCCTGCGACCCCTCGTCCCCCGAGATCGTGCGGATATAGAGGGTCATGTCGAAGCGCAGCCCGTCGACGCCGTAGTCCGACAGCCAGTGCAGCGCGTTCTCGCGGATGAAGCGGCGCACCTCCGGACGGCCGTAGTCGGGCCGCGTGTCGCCCCAGGGCGTGTCCGAGCGGGGGTCGTTGTAGAAATAGATCCCGCCCTTGTCGTCCTCGCACCAGCCGTCGAAGCGCCAGAGGTCGAGGTCCGAGGGTCCGAAGTGGTTGTAGACCACGTCCATCAGCACCGCGAAGCCCGAGGCGTGGGCCTCGCGCAGGAAGGCGCGGAAGCCCTCGGGCCCGCCGTAGGCGGTCTCGACCGCGAAGATATGGGCGGGGTTGTAGCCCCAGCTCAGGTCGCCCGCGAACTCCTGGATCGGCATCAATTGCAGGGCGTTGACGCCAAGGCGGCGCAGGTGATCGAACTTCTCGACCGCCGAGGCGAAGCCCCCGGGCCGGTCCGGATCGGACCGGTTGAAGGTGCCGAGATGCATCTCGTAGATCACCATGCGGTTCCAGTCGGGACGCTGGAAGCCGTCCTCGGGGGCCGAGGCGGGCGCAGTCACGATGCCGTTGCCGACCGAGCCGGTCACCGCCCGCGCCCAGGGGTCGATGCGCGAGAACACCTCGCCCCCCGCCGAGATGCGGTAGCGGTATTCGTGACCGGGCGCCGCGTGGGGGAGGTCGACGACCCAGCAGCCGTCGTCCTCGCGGGTCATCGGGTCGGCGTCCTCGGACCAGTCGTTGAAGTCGCCGACGACATGGACCGCCTCGGCGTTGGGCGCCCAGACGCGAAAGGCGGTTCCATCGGAATGGGCGACCGCGCCCATCGGGGGCGCGGCGGAAGGGGCCTCGTTCATGGCCGGATCTCCTGGAAGCGTCGCAGGGCGGGAGGTCGCCGCGGACAGCCTGGCTCGGGAACGATATGGACCGGGCGCGCGGCGCGGCCAGTGCAGGGATCGACGCGCGGCCGGCGCCCGGATCGGGACCCGGCCGGTGCGGCGCGCGCGGCGGGCGGGACGCCCTGCCCTCTGGACCTCGCCCCGCAATCCCCTAGACATGGGGGCCCGAGACGACGGAGACCCCGCATGGCCGATGCCGCCGCCCGCGCCGCAGCCCCCGCCTCGGCGCCGCCAGACCGCGCGCCGGGCCGCGCGCCGGAGGGCCGCGCCCGCGACGTGATGATGCGCATGTGGCGCGACTGGCTCTCGCCGCACTGGAAACGGCTGCTGGTCAACCTCGCGCTGATCGCAATGGTGGCGGGCTCGACCTCGGCCTATCCGCTGATCATCCGCAATGCGCTCGACGCGTTCGAGACGCGCGACGCGCAGATGATCGCGCTGGCGCCCTGGCTGGTGATCGTGGCGGTGAGTGCGAAGTCGGCCGCGCTCTACGCCCAGCGCCTGCAGACCAACAAGATCCTGGCCGAGGTCGACCGCAACCTGCAGGTGGCGATGTACGGCGCGCTGGTGCGCGCCGACCTCGCGCGCCTCGACCGCGAGGCGCCGGCGGCCACCGCCTCGCGCTTCACCACCGATATCCTGGTGCTGCACACCGCCTGCGAGAAGCTGATCACCGCGCTGATCCGCGACGGGCTGACGGTGATCGGCCTGCTCGGCGCGCTCTTGTGGATCGACTGGGAACTGACGCTCTATGCGCTGGCCGCCCTGCCCGCCGCCGCCATCCCCATCGGCAACATCGGCCGGCGCCTGCGCCGGATCGCGCGCCGCTCGAACGAGGAGGCCGCGGTGATGGCCGCGCGGGTGGCCGAGGGGCTGGGGGGCATTCGCCTGTCCAAGACCTACCGGCTGGAGGGGTATCTGGCCCGGAAGGCCGGCGAGACCTTCGAGAGCCTGCGCCGCCTGCGGGTCCGCGCCGCCGATCAGCGCGCGCGCATCGACCCGTTTCTCGAGATGCTGGCGGGTCTGGGTCTGGCGATCATCTTCTGGGTGATCGGCTCGCGCATCGCGAGCGGCGAGAACTCGATCGGCGAATTCATGGCCTTCGTTTCCTCTTTCCTGATCGCCGGGCAGAGCCTGCGGGGCTTCGGCACCCTCTATGCCGAGATCCAGCAGGGCGCCGCGGCAGGCGAGCGGATCTTCGACGTGATCGACGCGACGCCCGCGATCTCGGACCGTCCCGGCGCCACGGCGCTGCCGCGGGCGAAGGGCGAGGTGCGCTTCGAGGGGGTTTCCTTCCACTACGGCGGCGGCGTGCCGGCGCTGAGCGACGTGTCGCTGACCATCCCGGCGGGGGCGCGGGTGGCGCTGGTGGGTCGGTCCGGCGCGGGCAAGACCACGCTGATGAACCTGATCCCGCGGCTCTACGACGTCTCGGCGGGCCGGGTGGCCGTCGACGGGCGCGACGTGCGCGACGCGACGCTCGAAAGCCTGCGCGGGCAGGTGGCGGTGGTCGGCCAGGACGCGGTGATCTTCGACGACACCATCGCGCGCAACGTCGGCTTCGGCCGGCCGGACGCCAGCCGCGAGGAGATCGAGCAGGCCCTGCGCGACGCCAACGCCTGGGATTTCGTCTCGGCCCTGCCCGAGGGGATCGACACCCCCTGCGGCGAGCGGGGGCTGCGCTTCTCGGGCGGCGAACGGCAGCGGCTGACCATCGCGCGCGCGATGCTCAAGGACGCGCCGATCCTGCTTCTGGACGAGCCGACCTCGGCGCTGGACGCGGAATCGGAGGCCAAGGTGCGCGCGGCGCTGGACCGGCTGGCGCAGGGGCGCACGGTGGTGGTGATCGCGCACCGGCTCTCGACCATCCGCGACGCCGACATCATCGCGGCGATGGACGCCGGCCGCATCGCGGAGACCGGCGGCCATGACGAGCTGCTGGCCCGGGGCGGCCTCTACGCCGACCTCTACCGACTGCAGTTCCGGGAGGAGGCATGACCCAGGGACAGGAGCCCGTCGAGCGGCTGATCGAGCTGCTGGCCCGCCTGCCGGGGCTGGGCCCCCGCTCGGCCCGGCGGGCGGCGCTGCACCTGATGCGCAAGCGCGATCTGCTGCTGGCGCCGCTGGCCGAGGCGATGGCCGAGGTGGCCCGCACGGTCAAGCCGTGTCTCGAGTGCGGGAACCTCTCGACCGGCGACCGCTGCCGGATCTGCTCGGACCCCAAGCGCGACGCGACGCTGATCTGCGTGGTGCAGGACGTGGCGGACCTGTGGGCGATGGAGCGGGCCTCGGCCTATCGCGGGCGGTATCACGTGCTCGGCGGGTTGCTGAACGCGCTCGACGGGACCGGCCCCGACGAGCTGGGCCTGCCGCGGCTGGCGGAGCGCGTGCGCGACGGGGTCGCCGAAGTGATCCTGGCCCTGCCGGCGACGATCGACGGACAGACCACGGCCCACTACGTGGCCGACATCCTCCCCGACGGGGTCTCGGCGACATCCCTGGCGCAGGGGGTGCCGGTCGGCGGGGAACTCGACTTCCTGGACGACGGCACCATCGGCGCAGCCCTGAGGGCGCGGCGGAGGCTCTGACGCGCCTCGCAAACGGCGCGACGCAGCCAGGCCCGCGCGCAGGGCGCCCGTAGAAACGGATTCTGCAAACGGTCTACAGGCGCCCTGCGGGCGGGCTTGGCTGCGTCGCGTCCGGGTGGGATGGGGGCGTAGGAGTCCGGCGTGCGGGAGCCTCCGGCGGGCTCCCGACTCACCAAAGAACAGG
>NZ_CAXBOD010000015.1:0-82315 GCF_963977235.1 uncultured Albimonas sp. | reverse complement strand
CTCCGGCCCCAAGGGTCGCATCGTGAAGGCCGACGTCGAGAGCGCCAAGCCTCAGGCCGAGGCCCCCGCCGCTAAGGCGCAGGACAAGGCCCCCGAGGCCGCCCCCGTCGCCAAGGCAGAACCGGCCAGCGCGGACGCGGTCAAGAAGCTCTACACGGACGTGGAGTTCGAGGAGGTCAAGCTCGACGGGATGCGCCGGACCATCGCCGCGCGCCTGACCGAGGCGAAGTCGACGATCCCGCATTTCTACCTGCGGCGCGACATTCATCTCGATGCGCTGATGGCCTTCCGGGCGGAGCTGAACGGCGCGCTGGAAAAGCGCGGCGTGAAGCTCTCGGTCAACGACTTCGTCATCAAGGCCTGCGCGGCGGCGTTGATCCAGGTGCCCGACTGCAACGCGGTCTGGGCCGGCGACCGGATCCTGAAGTTCTCGCGCGCCGACGTGGCGGTGGCCGTGGCGATCGAGGGCGGGCTGATCACGCCGGTCCTGCGCTCGGCCGACTCGAAGTCGCTCTCGGCCCTGTCGGGGGAGATGAAGACGCTCGCCGGCAAGGCCCGCGACCGCAAGCTGCAGCCGCAGGAGTACCAGGGCGGCAGCTTCGCGATCTCGAACCTCGGCATGTACGGGATCGAGAACTTCGACGCGGTGATCAATCCGCCCCATGGCTCGATCCTGGCGGTCGGCGCGGGGGTGAAGAAACCGGTCGTGGACGCCGACGGAGAGATCAAGGTGGCCACGGTGATGTCGGTGACCCTCTCGGTCGACCACCGGGTGATCGACGGCGCGCTGGGGGCGCAGTTCCTCGAGGCGGTGAAGGCCGGCCTGGAAAACCCGATGGCCCTTCTCGCCTGAAGCGCAGGCCCGGAAACGAAAAAAAGGCGCGGAGGCCGAAGCCTCCGCGCCTTTTCCGTTCCCGCTCGGCGAAGCGCCGGGGGGGCTTACATGAGCTGGTCCATGCTGAGCGAGGGCTGATCGCACCCTGCGTCGCCCACGACCTTGGCCGGCACGCCGGCGACGGTCTTGCAGGGCGGCACGTCCTTGAGCACCACCGACCCGGCGGCGATCCGGCTGCAATGCCCGATCGAGATGTTGCCCAGGATCTTGGCGCCCGCGCCGATCAGCACGCCATGGCCGACCTTGGGATGCCGGTCGCCGTCCTCCTTGCCCGTGCCGCCCAGCGTCACGCCGTGCAGCAGCGAGCAGTTGTCGCCCAGCACCGCCGTCTCGCCGATCACCACCGAATGCCCGTGGTCGATCATGATCCCGCGGCCCACCCGGGCGTTGGGATGGATATCGATGGCAAACACCTCCGAGGCGCGCATCTGGATGAACAGCGCCAGGTCCCGGCGACCGTTCTCCCACAGCCAGTGCGCGATCCGGTAGCTCTGGATCGCGAGGTAGCCCTTGAAGAACAACAGCGGCTGGACATAGCGGTGGCAGGCGGGATCGCGCTCATATACCGCGACCACGTCCGCCCGCGCCGCCGCGCCGATCGACTTGTCCTGCCGGATCACGTCGCGCGCGACATCCTGCAGGATCAGCGCGGACAGGTCCGGCGCGGCCAGCTTCTGGGCGATCCGGTAGCTCAGCGCATCCTCGAACCGATCGTGGTGGAGCACGGTGGCGTGGACGAGACTGCCGATCAGCGGCTCGTCCTCTACCATCTCCCTGGCCTCGTCGCGGATGCGGGACCAGACCGGGTCCAGCTTCGCGGGGGCGTCTTCCTTCGGGGCCACGGACATGGCGGTCCTCCCTCGGGGCCGCGCGCGGACTGCGCGCCTTGGGGGAAGATCGTTGCCCGATCCGGCGTTTCAAGCCAAGGCGTCATGACCAATTGTGAAGAGATTGGTCACGTGCCCGTCGCCTCGCCGTCACGCCGGAGGAGGAGAGAACGTCAGCCGGTGAACGTTGAACTTCACCCTTCCGCCGGTGAAGTTTCCGCCCTGTGGGGTCAGCCGCAGCCCGATGCTCGCGCTGTAGGCCAGCGGCGCGCCCACAACCGAGACGATGCCCGCCCCAGCCCCGGTCGCCAGCCCCGAGCCATATCGCGTGTCGGCCTCGCTCACCCCCAGCGACCACCCGCTGACGCCGGTAATCGCCTGCTGCACCCGCGCCGTCACACCCAGCACCAGGGAGCCAGCCGGGATCTTGCCGGTGGTCACCTGCGCGCCGCCGGCGGCCAGCTGGTGCTCGAACTCCACCACCGTGATCGCCCCCGACGGCGCGGCCGGCAGCGTCAGGCTGGACCACACCCCCGCGGCATAGACGACGTCGGCGCCCTCGTCCTCGACGAAGGCGCGCCAGCCGGCCAGCGGAACGACGAAGTCCCAGCCGCCATTCACGACGATCGCGATCTGCGTGGCGCGCCCCGCCCAGGAGCCCGACGCGCCGACCGGCACGATGTAGCGGTGGCCCTCCAGCGGCGAGGATGGGGGCGTCGCCAGAGTCCGGCTGCGCACAGCGAGCATCACCAGGTGGTCGAGACGGGTCAGCGCCTCGTTGACGGTGATGTGCTTGCGCGCCTGGCCGTCGGCCAGCAGCGGCAGGTCGAGGTTGGCGGTCTCAGCCATCGAACGTCACCTTCCCAAAATGGCCGGCGCCCACGGCGGCCGACAACTGCGCGATCTCGAAGGTCGCGGCCCCGGGCACCCCGTCGGCCGCCTGCATGGCGGTCGTGTAGGTGAACTCCGGCGAACTCACCTGCGTCTGCCGCACTACGGTCCCGCTGGTTGCGCGCACCCGAACCCGGTAGGCTTCGCTTTCCTCGAACAACGGGGTCTCCCCGGCGGGCCAGATGTCAGTGTCGAGCCGCCCTCGCCGCATCCACGCCACCGACACGTCGCCGCCCGGCTGTCGCATGGCAGAGATGTGCACCGGCGCGAATGGCTTCAGGGCCGATCCGGTCCAGGTCCAGGTCGCATGAGCGAAACTGTCCGAGCCGAGATCGTCGGAGGCCGGACCGATGCGGTAGTGCCGCGTCAGGTCCAGCCCCTCGAGGCCGAGGTCCACCCCGATCAGCCGCGGGTTCAGCATGACCATCACCGCGCCCGCCGGTGTCGGCGAGCCGATCACCGTCTCGGTGCCGGCAACGCCGCGCAGGAAGCCCGACAACTCGTAGATCCCCGGCGACACCAGCACCGCCTCGCGGAACTGCAGAACCTCCCAACCGCCCAGCGGAGAGCTGAGCGCGGCGAGGTTGGCGCCGTTCAGCACCGCCAGCCGATCGGCGCTCGACAGCGTGCCGGAGATCATCTGCACCTGCACCTTGTTGCCCCGCGTCCAGCGCCAGGGCTGGGCGGAGGGCAGCGGTCCGAGCAGCTTGGCCACCGTCGAGGGCCGGGTCGTCGCGCCCGCCGGAACGTAGTCGTCGTCGCGGTCGGAGGCATAGAGCCCCACAGTCCCCGGCCACGGCGTTGACCAGACCGCGGCGAAGCCGTTGTCCTGATCGCCGCCGAAGATCGCCCAGGGCACGTCCATCAGTCGATAGCCCGGCACGCCGGCGCCGGGACGATCGTCCAGCGGCGCCTCGGGGTCCGCGCCGACGGGCCGCGCGCCCGGCTGGTAGACCGAGGGCTCGATCCGCGTGGCCTCGACCAGCCGCGTCAGGCCTTCCACGACCCGGTCGACACGGTATTCGGGACTGCCCTCCGCGCCCAGCCGGACCACATCGCCCGGCTCCAGCGTCAGGCGAGTCCCCGCGAGGGCGAAGCTGACGGTCTCGCGGGCCACCGTGCTTTCGCGCGCCCAGCGGTCGGCGATCTCGATCGCCCGCCCCCGCGTCATTGCGATCGGCAGTTCCGAGCCTTCGACGCCCACGGCGGCGCCGTCCGGATTGATCACCTCCGCCGCGCCCGCCTGGTAGGAGGCTTCGGTCCGCAGATAGCCGACCCGCACCTCCCTCAGCGCCGCGTTGTTGGGCGCCCTTACCCGCTCGATGTCCCGAGCCGGACCGGCGCCGTCCTCCACCACCTCGGAAGGGTCTAGCTCGGTCGCTTTCTGCATGCCCCGCATCACGAAGCGCAGCGTTCCCGCGCTCTCGTAGGCATCGAACCCGTAGGCGATCATCAGCGCCTGCAGCGCCGCTCTCGGCGACTGCGTGGCCTGCTGAACGAAGCCGTCCATCAGCGCATGCAGGCCCGTGACGTCGATGTCGGTCAGCCCGGCCTCGGCGCAGATTTCGGCCACCACCCGGTCCAGCGAGGCCGAAGCCACACGCCCGTTCAGCCAGTGCCCGTACTCGTAGTTCGTCCCGTCCGACCACAAATCCGGACGCGAGGGGAAGGCCGGCCACGGCCGCGCGTCCCAGGTCCAGACGTGCACATTCGAGAGGTCGAGCATGTGCCCCATGTAGCGAGGCGACCAGGGGTTGTTCGCGGTCTTCCCCCAGTGCAGCTGCATCGCCTGGATCATTCGCCGCTGGATCAGGTCGTCCCGCAGACCCGAGGAGAAGTGCGGCAGCCCGTTCTCCGAGCTCTTCGGGTCGACGAAGACGTTGGGCTGGTTGCTTCCCTTGTCGACGGCGCCGCAGCCGATCTCGGTCAGCCACACGGGCTTCGACTTCGGCCTCCACGCGGTGCGGTCCGACTGGGGCGTCCCGCCGATCCGGTCAAAGTGCAAGTTGGACCACCAGTTGTGGATGTCCTTGGCCCGCCAGATCCACGGCTCGCCATACCAGTCTTCGATCGGCGAACGGACCTGGTTCCGCCGATCCTCATCGGAGGCGTAGTACCAGTCGTAGTTCTCCCCCGCTTCAAACCGCGAGGCGAGGTAGTCCAGGTCATAGATCGTGGGCGCGATCTCGGCGTCCAGGTGGTCGAAGCCGTCGCGCCAGTCGGTCAGCGGCGCGTAGTAGTCGATGCCCACGAAATCGATGTCGCGGTCGCTCCACAGCGGATCGAGGTGAAAGATCCGGTCGCCGCTCCCGTCGCCGGGATTGTGACCGAAGTACTCCGACCAGTCGGCCGCATAGCCGATCTTCGTCCCGCTCCCCAGCACCGTGCGCACGTCGCTCGTCAGGGTCTTCAGCCGGTCGACCGCCGGATAGACGGTCCGGGCCGAGCGCACCTGCGTCAGGCTGCGCATCTCGGAGCCGATGCAGAACGCGTCGACGCCCCCGGCGAGCGCGCAAAGATGGGCATAGTGCAGGACGAAGTGGCGATAGCGATGCCCCCCGCCGCCCGAGAACAGCACCGTGTCGCCGGAGGGCGCGAAGTCTCCTGCCTGCGCGTCGCCGAAGAAGTCGTCGACCTCGGTCTCCGCGGCTGCCGTCTGATCCGGAGAGCCCGGCTGCCCCGCCGCCGGCATCTGCGTGATGCGGCCGCGCCAGGGGTAAGCCGCCTGCTCGCCCCCGCCCCAGGGATCGGGCTTGCCGTTGCCCGGCGCCACGTCCATCAGGATGAAGGGGTAGAACAGCACCCGCAGCCCGCGCTGCTTCAGCTCGCGGATGTATCGCACCACCGATCCGTCCGAGGGCGTGCCTCCGTAGATCGGCCGTCCCTCTCCGTCACGCCCGACAAGGTAAGCGTCGGCGCGCGTCTCGCCGCTCACGGTCCACACATGCGGCGCCGTGACCTTGTCGGAATACTCCACGCCCGGCCGCACCTGGCAGCTTGCGCAGCGCAGGTCGTCGCCGAACCAGCTGACGACGAGCGAGACGCTCTCCAGCTCCGGCAGTTCATCCAGAAGCTGATCCAGCGCCACCACCGCATCGGTCCTGTCGGACCAGGCGTTCAGGTTCAGGAACTTCTCCTGCCCCTCGCCCAGGATCTCGCGAACCGGCTCGGTCTCCAGCACGAACTCGCCCGAGCCGGGGATCATGGTCACGCCCTTGACGACCTTGTGGATGCGCAGCTCGCCCTCCTCGCCGACCTCGACATTGGCGGGCGACTTCGGGCGACGGAACACCTCGACGCTGATCTGCGGGACGCGGTTGCCGAACTGCCCGACAGGCACGTCCTCGAACACCATGTAGGCGAGGCCGCGATACGCCGGCGTGTTCCCCTCGCCCTCCACCGCCTCGATCGCGGGATCGGGGCCCTGCCCCTGCGTCCCGCGATGCAGGCGCCAGTTGAGAGCGTCGATGCTGATCTGGCGGCCGTCGGCCCAGATGCGGCCGATGCGGGTGATCGGCCCTTCGCAGAGCGCGACGGCAAAGCTGATGGTGTAGGAGTATTCGGTGACGGTCGTGCCGCCCCCGCCGCCGCCCTTGCCGCCGTGCTCCTCGCGGTTCACGTGCTCCTTGAAGCGGGTCGACCAGATCACCTGGCCGGCCACCCGCATGCGGCCATAGACGCGCGAGATCGGCGCGCCCTCGTTGGCCGCCTGCACCCGCAGGGTCGAGGCGCGTCCCCGCTCCACCGCGCGGCCGCCGCCGCCCAGGATCTTCTGGTCGATCAGTCCGCCGACGACCGCGCCCGCGGCCTGCCCCAGCGCAACCGCGCTGACACCGGCGATGCCGCCTCCGATGGCGCCGCCAGCGGCGGCGCCCGCGGCGGCCAGAACCAAAGTCGCCATGGATCACTCCGGAAAGCTGAAGGCCGCCGCGATGCGCCGCCGCCAGGAAAGTCCGAGGGACGAACCCACGACCCCGCGCCCCGAGTAGGCGTGGATCATGCGGGGCTCGTCCCCCCCGGTTTCGACCAGGATGCCCAGGTGCTTGGCCGGCCCCTGCGTGCGCATGCGGAACAGCAGAACGTCGCCGGGCCCGGCCTGAGCGACCGGGATCGCGCGCATCAGCCGCCGACAGGCGTCGAAGAGGCGCTCCTCCCGGCTCGCCTCCATCCAGTCGGGCGAGTAGGCGGGCGGCGTCTCTGGCTCCTCGCCGAGCACCTCGCGCCAGACGCCGCGCACCAGACCCAGGCAGTCGGCGCCCGCGCCCTTGGCGCTCGCCTGGTGGCGATAGGGCGTGCCCAGCCAACCCTGCGCCGCGGCGACGATCGCCGCCCGCCGCGCGTCAGCCATGGAACAGCGAGCCTCCGTCGTGCACCTCGTCCGAACGCGGATAGGCCGTCGTCCAATCCTCGCCCGGCATCAGCGGAAACCCCCGGAAGTTGAGGAAGTTGGCGAACTTCGCCTTGCAGGTCGACGCGGTCTTGTTGCACCCCGCGACCAGCCGGAACCCGTCCCCCGCCTGGATCGGCGCGGCCGGCGTGTTCCACAGGTCCACCACCATAAGCCCCGACTGCGCATAGAAGCGTCGGATCGCGACCACGCGCCCCTCGTTCGCGCCCGAGGTCCACTCGACCTTGCCATGGTCGAACCAGCCCGCCGGGCTCTCCGCCGCATTCCCCTCGACCGAGAAGCGCCGCGCATCCTGCAAACTCAGCACCTCGCCGGCCTTGCGAAAGGCGCCGTCCAGCTCGACCCCGCAACGCGCATCCCCGACCTCAGCGTCGCAAGACCTTTGGAACACCCGCCCGATCGGCCGGTTCAGCGCCTCCGACCGGCCGAGGATCTCCAGCTCGAACGCCAGATCGCCCCGCCGGATCTCGCCCACCACGCCGACCGACAGCTTCGCGCGCTCGTCGGTGTCGGCGAAGTTCACCACCCAGCGCGTCACCTCGGCGCCGTCATAGAGGCCCAGCAGGATGTCCTCCTCCCGGATCGCCTCGGACCGCAGCGCGCCCATCGTTTCCTGGTTGTCGACCGCAAGCCCCAGCGAGCTCTCGGCCTGCGTGCCCTCGAACCCGGTCTCCGGCTCGAAGTCCACGCCCCCGAACCGCAGCGGCAGGTCGTGGTCGGTGAAGCCCAGCTCGACCCCGTCGGTCCGCTTGACCACCCAGCACCGGCAGAGGGTCGTCGTCTCCTCCGCGAGGTGCTTTGCAAGATCCTCGTCCAGCGCGCGCATCAGACCCGCACCTCGACCACGGGGATCGAGGGGATCTCGCCCGCCTCGAGGGCGGTCAGGCTCCACACGATCCGGTCGGTGTCAAAGCGCGCCGGCACATCGAACTCGAAGCCCGCGGTGATCGCCTGACCCGCAGCGGGCGGAACCACGAAACTGACCTCCCCGGTCGCGTCGGCGACCACGAAGTCGGCGGCCAGCACCTGCTCGACCCCGTCCACGGCGACCTTCGTGGTCCCCGTCACAGGTTTGTGGATGGTGCGAACATAGGGGTTCGCCGCAGCTTCGTAGCGCTTGATCAACTGGAACACCGTCGTGCTCCCGTCGCCGGTCCCGATCAGCTGGTCGCCAGCCGACGGCGTCTCCGAGGGCCCGCAGGACTTGAAGTCCAGCCAGTCCTTCCATCGGAAGGCGTGCAACTGCCCGCGACGCGCCTCAAAGAAGGCCACCACCTCCTGCAGGGCGTCGAGGCTCGAGACCCCGACGCCCGCGTCGTAGCTGCGCCGGGACTCGGCCCAGTTCGTGTTGCGCTTCTCGAAGCCGTTCGCCAGCGTCACGATCTCGGTGCGCCGCATCGGCCCGCCGGTCGAGCCGACCGACAGCGCATCTGGAAACCTCACCTCGTGAAAGGCCATCTCCGCCTCCTGTCTGCACGCCCGGCCATCCTGGCCCGCGTCACCCGTTGCGCATCCCCAGCCTCACGGCCCGGGCCACCTGCGAGGCGACCTGGCTGCGGGACTTGTCGAATCCCGCCACGTTCGGTGTGGACACGTTGACCGTCACGTTGACCGAGCGGCCGCCCCCGCCGCCCGCAGCCACCCCCAGGCGACCGTCGGCGCCGCGCTGCAGGGGCAGGATCGCCTCGGGACCTGCCTCGCCCATCAGCCCGGTCCCGCCCCGCATCCCGAACAGCGTCGGCCCCTCGACCACGCCGCCCCCCGCAAAGGCCCTCAGCCGCCCGCCGGAGAACGCGCCCCCCGCCGCGAACGGCGCGACACCCCCCAGCAGGCCCGATATTCCCGACGTGAGCGCAGAGCTCAGCGCCCCGTGCACCGGCCGGATCGCCGCATCGAAGGTCCGCCCGGCCAGGTCCGACCCCAGCCGCCGCATCACGTCCGAGGCGCCCGCGCCCCCCGTGATCATCCGATCGAAGGCCGAGCGAAGCGACCCCGAGATCGCCCCGGCCAGCCCCTGCGCCTCGCGCGAGGTCTCGTGCATCTCGCCGCGCAGACGGGCCATTTCCTCGGCTACGCCCTGGGCCAGGCCCTGGGCCTCCTCGCCCGCCGCGCCGAACTCGCGCAGCGCGCCGGAGAGATCGCCGTCGGTGTAGTCGCTCATCCGTTCGCCTCCTGCGTCACGTCAGGGAACCGCGCCCTCAGCCGTTCGAGCTCCGCGCGCCCCATCGGAGCGCCCCCTTCGCCCAGAAAGGGCTCCGAGGCCGCCAGGAACTCGCGCGGGGTCATCTCCCAGAAGTCCCGCGGCGTCAGCCGCAGGACCCCCAGGCCGAAGCGCATCATCGCCGGCCAGTCCATGGGTCACCCGCCCCCGCCCAGGGGGGCGAAGGTGGCGGCCAGCAGGCGTGCCGCCGCCCGCGCCGCTTCACCAGCGCCCCCCTCGAAGCTCATCTGCGCCACCTGGGCGTCCGAAACCGCGAGGCCGCCGCCCCGCAGTCCCGCACCCAGCAGCGCCACCAGGTCCGCCGCGCCGAACTCGCCCCCTTCGAAGCGGGCGACCAGCCCTGGCAGACCCTTCGCGTCCAGCCGCGTCTCCAGCTCCGCCAACGCGCCCAGCGTCAGCCGCATCGCGCGCGCCTCGCCCTCGACGACGACCTCCGCCTCTCCCCGCGCCGGATTGGCCATCTCAGACCGCCGCGAAGCTCAGCGCGCCGGACGATGCCAGCGAGATCTCGTACACCGCCTCGCCGTCGTGCGGCCCGGAGTACTCGAGCGCCGTGATCTGGAAGCGCCCCTCGAGCGTCCCGAAGTCCGGAACCACCACCTGAAACTCCGGCGCCGTGCCGTCGAAAAACGCCTGGCGCAGCGTCGCGTCGGTCGCCTCGTCCAGGAACACGCCCGAGCCCGAGATCGAGGCCGAGCGCAGCCCGGCCCCGGCCAGCAGCTCCCGCCACCGCCCCGCCGAACCGATATGCGTGACGTCCACCGTCTGCGCATTGAAGGCGATGCGCGTGGCGCGAAGCCCCGCAACCGTCACATAGCCGTTTCCGGTATCCACCTTCAGCAGCAGATCCTTGCCACTCTGAGCTGCCATTTCTCGCGCCCTCTCTTGAGTTTAAGTCTCGATCCTGAAGCGAAAGCGCAGCTCGATGGCGCGCCCGCCCGTCCGCTCGCGTCGTGCGCGCGCGCCTCGGAAATCCGCCGTGGCGACCCGACCCTGCGACAGCGTCGGCAACGGCCCGAGCAGCGCCGCGCTCACCGCCTCCGCCGCGACCTTGGCCGCCGCGAAGCCTTCGTCAGAGCCGTGAACCGTGACCTCGAAGTCATGGATCGCACCGGACAATCCCTGCGCCGACCAGTTGGCGACCCGCTCGTCGCCAATCGTCACGAAGACCCCCGCCGAGGCATCCGGAGCTTCCGCATGGGGCGCCGCGTCGTAGATCCGGTCGCCCACCAGCGTCGCCAGCGGAGCCGAGTCGGTCAGCGCGGCATAGATCGCCTCCTGCAATGCGAAGGACGCGCGATAACTCATTGCATCGCCTCCTCTTCCGCCCAGCAAGCGAGAAACCGGCCCCGCGGATCCGCCTCAGCCACGTCGGTGATCCGGAACAGCCGGTCACCCTCGCGGAACCGCTGATCGGCCCGCGGCCGCAGATCCGAGCCGACCGGAACCGAGCGAACCAGGATCCGCCAGCGAACCCGGGATCGCTCCCGCCCCCGCTCTTCGCCCTCGGCGGCCGAGCGCGCCTCCAACGAGGCCCAGAAGCTTGTTACCCGCGACCAGGAACGGCCCCAGCCGCCGGCCCCATCCGGGCTGCGGACCTCCTCCTCCAGCGCCAGCTTGCGGTTCAGCAGCGGCGCGAAGGGCTGATGGGGCCTCACAGCCGGATCTCCCGGTGGCGGGCGACCAGCGCCTCGACCCCGTAAGGTGTCTCGCGCACCGGATCCGCCGAGATCTGGCGCTGCTCGTAGTACTGCGCCGCCAGCAGCATCACGGCCTGGCGCAGATCGGCCGGAACCGCGTTCCAGTCCTCGCCGTAGCCGGCGGTCAGCTCGACCTCGATCCGCCCGTCGGTCGGAACCGCAGGCAGCGCCCGTCCCCGGGCGCCGGCCAGCCGCGGTCGATGCGCCGAGGGGATCAGCCGGTAGGTCGAGGGATCGGCCGTCTGCCATCCGCCCTCGGCGTCCAGCAGCGTGACTGCGTTGATCCACGACACGGGCGCCACCGGCATCGGCGCCTCGAACGCGTCGCGCCAGCGCGTCACGGTCCAGGTGAACTTGCGCGCGATCAACGCCTTGCCGGTCATTCCTTCCACGACCGCCCCGGCCGCGCGGGCGTAGAGATCGAGCGCCCCCCGCTCATGGACCTCCATGCCCTCGGGCAGCCGAAGGTGGGCCGCCAGCTCCGCCAGGGGGATCGGCGCCCAGGGGGCCGGCTCTAGTTCGCTCAGCATTCTCGATCCTCCTCAGCCGGCCGTCACGCGGACCAGGACGCCGCGGGTCAGCACCCGCGCCTCGCTGGTGCGCACGCGGTTGGCGACGTGGTAGAGGTGCCCGGGCCGCCCGCCCGTCAGCACCGCAGTCGCCGTCGCCCCGGCCTGCGTCGAGGACGCGACCGCCAGCGCCAGCGCGTCCATCTCGTCGGGAACGACGGTCCAGCCCAGGTCCTCGATCACCGTCTCGCCGGGCGCGAGATCGGCATAAAGCACGGCGAAGGGCCGCTCCTCGGCCGGCGCCTTGGTCACGTATTCGGTCATGGTCCCGCCCTCAGCGCAGGCTCGCACGCCTTCTCAGGCGCGCCTGCGACCCATCTGAATTCATTGAAAAAGCGACGCCTCCGCGCAGGCCCGATCACGTGGGGAAGCAGGACGCGGGCGTATCACGCGAAGGCGTCTGGCCGGCCCCGCAGGGCCCGACCTCCGCGGCCCGGGTCAGGAAACCGGGCCGCGGATCACAGGCCTCAGGAGGCCGAGAACTTCAGCAGCTTGATCGCCGAGAAGTCGGTCACGTCGCCGCCCACGCGCTTGGTGGCATAGAACAGCACGTGGGGCTTGGCCGAGAACGGATCGCGCAGCACGCGAAGGTCGGGACGCTCGGCGATGGTGTAGCCGGCCGCAAAGTCGCCGAAGGCGATAGAGCGGGAGTCCGACGCGATGTCCGGCATGTCCTCGCAGATCAGCACCGGATACCCCATCAGCCGCGCGGGCTCGCCAGCCGCCAGCCCGTCCGACCAGAGGAAGCGGCCGTCCGCGTCCTTCATCTTGCGCACGGCGCCGGCGGTCTTCGAGTTCATCACGAAGCTCGCCTTGGCGCGGTAGCGGGCGCCCAGCGCATACACCAGGTCGACGATCGCATCGGCCGGGTTCAGCGAGTTGAAATCGCCCGCCTGCCCGGTCACCACATGCTCGAGCTGCCCCCAGGTCCCGGTCCCCTCCTGCACCGAAGCGTAGTCGAGGATCCCGGTCGGCTGATCGCCGCCGTCGCCATTCACGAACGCGGCGCTCTCGGCGCGAGCGAACTTGTCGGCGATGCGATCGGCCAGCCAGCCCTCGATGTCGAAGGCGCTGTCGTCCAGAAGCCGCTGGGAGGCTTTCGGCAGCGCCGAGAGCTCATGCAGCGGGATCGAGACGCGCTCGATGGTGGGCGTCGAGCTTTCCGCGACCGAGCCGGTCTCCGTGGACCAGCCGTGGCCGAAGTCCTCGTGATCGACCAGCACGTCGAAGGCGTTCGATTCCACCTGCACCACGTTGGCGATCGAGCGGATCGAACCGGCCCCGCTCAGCACTCCCTGGATGCGGGCCGCGGTCTGCGGATCGACCAGGTAGCCGCCTTCGGCGTTGACCGAGGTCGACAGCCCCTTGCGCTCGATCTGCACCCCACGCAGGGCGTCGTCGTCGCCGGTGCGCAGGTAGGCCGACAGCGCCTTGCGATGCGGCGCCTCCGCATCCGAGGACCGGCTCAGCGCCGGTCGCGAGCCGACCGAGGCCGCCTTGCGGTCGATCTGCTCCAGCCGATCGTCCTGGGCGCGCATCCGCGCCTTCACTTCATCCTGGAAAGAGCCGAATTCCTTGAGGAATCCCGCAACCGCCGACTTGGCCTCGAGGCCGTGGCCCATGTCCTTCATCCTGGATATTCCTTCATCCATAGATCGTCAGGTTCGCCGCGATGCGCCGCTCTAGCGGCCCCGCGCCTCGCTCAGCGCCTCGGCCAGGGCGGCCTCGAACGCATCCTCTTCCGCGTCGGCCACGGCCGCCGACGCACGCGCCTCGGGGAGCATCGGGAACGTCACCAGCGAGACTTCCCAAAGCTCCACCTCCAGCAGCGAGCGGCCGCCGTGCGGCGACCGTCCCGCCTTCACCGCGCGATAGCCGATGGACAGGCCGTCCACCGCCCCCGCACGCAACAGCGCCAGCGCTTCCGCGCCCCGCCGCACCTCGGTCATCAGCCGGCCCGAAACCCGCAGCCCGCGCTCGTCCTCGCGCACCAGATCCCAGACGCCGATCGGCTCGCCCGGATCGTGCTGCCACAGCAGCTTCACCGAGCGGGACGCCTCCCGCATGCGTCGCAGGCTGGCGGCGAAAGCGCCTTCCTCGACCACATCGCCGGAGGCGTCCGCGACCCCGAACAACGAGGCGTACCCCTCGATCCGCCCGTCATCGGCCACTGTCGCCACCTGATCGAAGGCGACGAATTTTGTCTCCAGGCCAGTCTCTTGCCGGCCGGAGTTCGATCCGTAGTTCATCTGAGAACCCCCTCAGGGATGAAACCGGCCGTCCATCACGACCGAGACCAGCTGCCCCAGCATGGCCGTGGCCACGCCGAACACTGCCACCCAAAGGCGTTTCTCAAGCCGATCAACAGTTTCATCGATCTTCTTGAGAGACAGCTCAAGCGCCGCCCAGCGTTCGTCCAGCACCCGCTCCAGGGCCTCGATCCGGGCGTGGGCGCTGTCGAAGGGCTCGTAGAGGTAGCGGGACCCAGAGCCCTGGGACCTCAGCGAGCTCCGGTTCATCGCGGCCCGCCCGGGGGCAGCCCCAGCATGGCGCGCTTCTCGTCCTCGCTCAGGAAGTCGGCCTCGGTGACCCGCCGCCACAGCGCCTCGCGTTCGGGCGCCAGCGCCGGCAGGGCGTCGAGATCGGGCTTGAGCACGATCGCCTCCCCCGCCTGCGCCGACAGCCAGGCCGCGAAGCCCGCGGCCACCTTGCTCACCAGCGGCAGCACCGTCTGGCGATAGAAGGCGCGGTTGGCCTCCTGATAGTTCGCATAGGTCGCGTCGCCCGGGATCCCCAGCAGCATCGGCGGCACCCCGAAGGCGATGGCGATGTCGCGCGCCGCCGCCGTCTTGGTCTGCAGGAACTCCATGTCCGAGGGGCTGAACCCCATCGGCTTCCAGTCGAGCCCGCCCTCCAGCAGCATCGGCCGCCCGGCGTTGCGCGCGCCCTGGTGGTTCTCCTCCAGTTCGTCGACCAGGCGGCGATACTGACTCTCGGTCATCGTGCCGCCATCGGCCGCCCGGTAGACGATCGCCCCCGAGGGTCGGGCCGCGTTGTCGAGCAGCGCCTTCGACCAGCCCCCAGCCGAGTTGTGGATGTCGACCGAGGCCGCAGCCGCCTCCATCGGCGACATTCCGTAGTGATCGTCGAGCGGATGGAACGTCTTCAGGTGCAGGATCGGCTGCGCTTCGGGCCCCATGTCGAAGCGCACCTTCTTGCCGCCGACGGCGTACTCATACGCCTCCGGCCAGCCGTCGGGCCCGGGGATCACCCGGATCCGGTCCGGTCGCAGCGCGTACAGCTCCGCCGGCAGGCCCGAGGCCAGCATCCCCGCCGCTTCCACGAAGGCGTCGCCCGACAGCAGCAGATGCCCGTAGACGCCCTCCAGAAAGGCGGCGCGGACCTGGCCGGGGTTCGGCCGCTCCAGCAGCCGGGCGGCCGGGTGCAGGTCCAGCCGGCGCTCGCCGTCAGAGAGGATCATCGGCACCGCCGCCGCCGCCTCGGCCACCATGCGCACGCAGCGGAAGCCGATCACGTTCCGACCGAAGCCGTTGCGCGCCAGGCTGACCGCATCGCGCGGCGACCAGGCCGCTCGCCCCGTCGTCGCCCAGGCCACCGCCGCGCCGACGGCCGAGGCCTTGGCCTCCGTCGGCGCCGCCGCCTGGCGCGCAGGCGAGGTCTCGGCCGCGCTTCGCAACCAATTGAAAGCCATCGGCCTTCTCCCTTGCTTGTCAGCTATTGCCCGGCGCGGAAGCGCGCCTCGGAGGTCGCCCGAAGGCTCGCCTCACAGACGCCGCGCCCGGGGGCGGCGATCTTCGCCCTTGCGCAGTTCGGTCACCGCCCAGACCAGGGCGTCGACCCGGTCCGGACTGCCCTCGCGCGGATCGCGCCGGGGCCCGAAGGCGCACATCTGGTCCTCGAGCTTCGGAAAGCTCCCGACATGACGGACACGGCCGCGCTCGTAGGCCATCGCCACCGGCTCGGCCCGCGCATGCTTGCCGCGCGAGGCCGTGACCGCCGCATAGGCCACCTCCGGATCGACCTGGCGGATCAGGGCCTCGACCATCTCGCCGCCCTGGTTCACCTCGGCCACCACCCGGTCGGCCTGCCACTCATGATAGGCGTCGACGGCTCGTCGCGCCCAGGCAAGCGGCGCGGCCCCCTGCACTGTCAGGTCCGCCAGCACCCAGACCACGCCGGCCTCGCAGAGCCCGGCCACGACCATGCCGCAGCTGTCCGCCGAGGCCCCCGAGGTCGTGGCCGGGTCCACCGCCACCACGATCCGCACCAGAGGGGGCGCCTCGCTTGCCCGCAGCTCATCCAGAGCGCGGCGCGACCATAGCGCCCCCTCGTCATCGTCCAGCAGTTCGCCCCCAAGCTCCTGCCGGGCGAAGCTGGTGGCGCCGAACTGCCGCTCCATCGCGGTCAGGAATTCCGGCGCCAGGTTGGCCGCGTTCGCCGCGGTCGGCGCGCGGGTCACCACCGTGTCATCGGCCTCCAGCAGCTGCTTGAGCAGCGGCGTGCGCCGCGGCGTGGTCGTGACCAGCGCCTGGGGCGCTTCCCCCAGCCTCAGCCCCAGGCCAAGATTGTCCCAGGTCGCCGCCCCGCGCCGCCACTTCGCCAGCTCGTCGCACCAGGCGGCGTCGAACTGGGGCCCGCGCAGCGCCTCCGGCTGGCTCGCCGAGAAGGCCTGCGCCTCCGCCCCGTTGGGCCAACGCAGCAGCCGGCGCGTCGCCACCCACTCCGGTCTCCGGTCAGGCGGCGAGCAGGCCCGGATCCCCGAGGGCCCCTCGATCATCACCTCGCGCACCTGGTCGAAGGTCTCCCCCACCAGCGCAAGGCGCGATCGCGCCCCGCCCGACAGCGGCGTCCCCCCTTCGACCAGCGAGCGCACCCACTCGGCTCCGGCGCGGGTCTTGCCCGCGCCGCGCCCCCCCAGGATCACCCACGTCCGCCACCCTCCGGGCGGCGGCGCCTGATGACCGGCCAGGCGCCAGACCTCGAAAGTCCAGCGCATCGCCTCGACCGCGCCGTCGCTCAACCCCTCGACGAAGATCTGCCGTTCACTCTCGTCCAGAGAGGCGAGCCAGCTCGCCCAGGATCTCCCGTCGGGCGGCGTCGAGGTCCACGTCCCCGTCATTCCGACGTCCTCGCTTTTCGATATCGGCGACAAGCCTGTCCTCGCATCTGCAAAGCGTGGCGATGGCGGCCTGGAGACGCGTGATCTCCTCCGCCATCTTCTTCGCCCTGGCCCCGTCCTCGCCCTCCTCGGGCGCCGCCGTCTCTTCCATCGCCAGGGCGAACTGATCGATCCGCCTCAGCAGCAGCCCATGGAGCCGCAGGAATGTCCGGTGCGCGGTCTGGAGATCGCCCAGGGGATCGGGCGCATGGTCATCGCGGTTCATCGGGTCTCCCTCGCCGACCCTGTTCCGCCCGCAACGAAAAAGAGCCCCGCGACCGTTTGGTCGGGAGCTCTGTTCGCCTGCTTGTCCCAGCGTGCTCTTCTTCTACCCTAGAGCGTTCGCGATGTCAATCGCTAAATTCAGGGTTGCACGCCTTTCGCCTGTTCAGTCCCCGGCGCCGCGTTGCCGCTCGATCTGGCGCCACTTGGCGACGTTGCGATTGTGTTCCGCCAGGGTCCGCGCAAAGGCGTGCCCGCCGGTCCCGTCCGCCACGAAATACAGGAAGTCGGTCTCTTCAGGGTTCACGGCCGCCTCGATCGAGGCGCGGCCCGGGTTGGCGATCGGAGTCTCCGGCAGCGCGGGGATGATGTAGGTGTTCCAGGGCGTCGGCCTGTCCAGCTCGCTGCGCCGCAGGCCGCGGCCCAGGGGCGCCTTGCCCTCGGTCACGCCATAGATCACCGTCGGGTCGGTCTGCAGCTTCATCCGCCGCTTGAGCCGGTTCTCGAACACCGAGGCCACCGCCCCGCGCTCCTCCGCCACGCCGGTCTCCTTCTCGATCAGCGAGGCGAGGATCAGCGCCTCTGCCTTGTTCGAGATCGGAAGATCGTCGGCCCGGTTCGCCCAGGCCTCGTCCAGGATCCGCGCCTGCGCGGCCTGCATCCGGGTGATCAGCGCCTGGCGCGTGTCGCCGCGGTTCACCTGGTAGGTCTCGGGGGCCAGCGTGCCCTCGGCGGGCGTTTCGGCGACCTCGCCGGTCAGGACGTCCATCGCCTCGACCTGCTGCATCACCTGCCAGACGGTCGAACCCTCGACCACCGTGATCCGGTAGACCACCCGCTCGCAGGTGCTCTGGTCGACCACGCAGCGCATGGCGTCGTGCATCGAGATCCCGGCCGGCAGCATGAACTCGCCCGCCTGAATACTGGAGCCGAGCTTCTCGTAGCGCGCGCCCAGCCGAAAGATGCGCGCGTCCGTGATGACGCCCGCCTCTTCCAGGATCTGCGATGTGCGGGTCAGGTTGGCGCCCGAGGGCACCATCACCTGGACCGGCTCCTGCGCGGGGCCCTCGCCGGTCCACTGGTTCACGCCCCAGCCGATGACCCCTGCAAGGATCACGCCCAGAACAATGAGGATCGTCAGCGCGTTCGCCGCGACATGGCGCATATCGCGCTCAGTCCATCCGCCCGAGGATCAGCGAGGCGTTGGTGCCGCCAAAGCCGAAGGAGTTCGACAGCGCCACCTTGATCTCTCGCTTGCGCGCCTCGCCGGGGGCGAGGTCGATCTCGGTCGCGACCGAGGGGTTGTCGAGGTTCAGCGTCGGCGGCGCGACCTGGTCGCGGATCGCCAGCGCGCAGAAGATCGCCTCGACCGCGCCGGCCGCGCCCAGCAGATGTCCGATCGCCGACTTGGTCGAGCTCATCGTCACCTTCGAGGCATGGTCGCCCAGCAGACGGGTCACCGCGCCCAACTCGATCTCGTCGCCCAGCGGCGTCGAGGTCCCGTGCGCGTTGACGTAATCGATGTCCTTCGCGGTCAGCCCCGCGTTCGACAGCGCCGCGGCCATCGAGCGGTATCCCCCATCCCCGTCCGGAGACGGCGAGGTGATGTGGTAGGCGTCGCCCGACAGGCCGTAGCCCAGCACCTCGGCATAGATCTTCGCGCCTCGGGCCTTGGCGTGCTCGTATTCCTCGAGCACCACGATCCCGGCGCCTTCGCCCATGACGAACCCGTCGCGGTCCTTGTCATAGGGGCGCGAGGCCTTCTCGGGCGTGTCGTTGAAACCGGTCGACAGCGCCTTGCAGGCGCAGAACCCGGCCACCCCGATCTCGCAGACCGGGCTTTCGGAGCCGCCGGCGACCATCACGTCGGCGTCGCCATAGCGGATCAGCCGGGCCGCATCGCCGATGGCGTGCGCGCCGGTCGAACAGGCCGTCACCACCGCGTGGTTCGGGCCCTTGAAACCATAGCGGATCGAGACCTGGCCCGCGCAGAGATTGATCAGAGCGCCCGGAATGAAGAACGGCGAGATCCGCCGGGGGCCCTTGTCTCGCAGGGTCAGCGCCGCTTCGGCGATGCTTTCCACGCCGCCGATGCCGGAGCCGATCAGGACGCCGGTGCGCTTGCGCTCCTCCTCGTCCTCGGGCTTCCAGCCTGCATCGGTCACCGCCTGCTCGGCGGCGGTCATCGCGTAGGTGATGAAGCGATCGACCTTCCGACGGTCCTTCGCGGGCACCCAGTCATCGGGATTCCACGTGCCATCGGAGCCGTCGCCCAACGGAATCTCGCAGGCGATCTGGGCCGGCAGGTGGCTGGCATCGAAATACTTGATCTTACCGGCGCCGGATTTCCCCGCGACCAGACGCGACCAGGTCTCCTCGACACCGCAGCCAAGCGGCGTCAGCAAGCCCAAGCCGGTGACAACGACCCGCCTCACGCGCTGCTCCATCTCATAGTTCTTGCGTTACCGGGCGCGACCCTAGCCGCGCCCCGGCGCCTTGTGCAAGCGAGGCTCCCGAAACCGTCATCGGTCCGGGAGCCGCTCGATCAGCTCGCGGCGTTCTCGGAGATGAACTTCACGGCGTCGCCGACCGTCTGGATGGTCTCGGCGGCGTCGTCGGGGATCTCGATCCCGAACTCCTCCTCGAACGCCATGACCAGCTCGACGGTGTCCAGCGAGTCGGCGCCCAGGTCGTCGATGAAGCTGGCGCTCTCGGTGACCTTGTCCTCTTCGACGGACAGGTGCTCGACCACGATCTTCTTCACGCGCTCGGCGATGTCGCTCATGAGAGAATCCTCACTCCTCTTGGCCCTGTATCCGGGCCTGTCGTCCCTTGATCGCGTCCCGCGGCGTCCTCGCCACGGTCCGGAAACCTGTCCGACGGGCCGGTGACCCGGTCCGTCGCATGTGGGGCGGCTATATCATAGCCTCCGGGGGTGGCAACATTGAATCGCCCCCGCCCGGCGGCCTCCGGGCCGCCGCCCCGCGCCCTCAGATCATCGCCATGCCGCCGTTGACATGCAAGGTCGCGCCGGTGGTGTAGCCCGCCTCGCTCGAGGCGAGATAGACCGCGGCCGCCGCGATCTCCTGCGCCGAGCCCATGCGCCCGGCCGGGATGCCCGCCAGCAGCTTCTCCTTCTGCGCATCGGCCAGCTTCTGGGTCATCGCGGTCTCGATGAAGCCCGGCGCGATGCAGTTCACGGTGATGCCGCGCCCCGCGACCTCGCCCGCAAGGCTCTTGGACATGCCGATCAGCCCGGCCTTCGAGGCGGCGTAGTTCCCCTGCCCCGGGTTGCCCGTCACGCCCACGATCGAGGTGACCGAGATGATCCGCCCCCAACGCGCCTTCATCATCCCGCGCAGCACCCCGCGCGAGAGGCGGAACGCCGCCATCAGGTTGATCTGCAGGACCGTCTCGAAATCCTCGTCGGACATGCGCATGAACAGCTGGTCGCGGGTGACGCCGGCGTTGTTCACCAGCACGTCCACCCCGCCCATCGCCTCTGCGGCGGTCTTGGGCAGCGCCTCGACCGCGGCCGCGTCGCCGAGGTTGCAGGGCGTCACGAACGCCCGCTCGCCCAGCTCCGCGGCCAGCGCTTCCAACGGCTCGGTGCGGGTGCCAGACAGCGCGACCGTCGCGCCCTGCGCGTGCATCGCGCGCGCAACCTCGCCGCCGATGCCGCCCGAGGCGCCGGTCACCAGCGCCCGCTTGCCGGTCAGATCGAACATCAGGCGTCTCCCTTGATCGCGGCCGCCACGGCCTTCGCGTCCTCGGGACCGTTCACGGCCTTCGCGGCCAGCCCCTTGTCGATGCGCCGCGCGAGCCCGCACAGCACCTTGCCCGCGCCGATCTCGACCAGCTCGGTCACGCCCTGGGACTGCATCCACAGCACGTCCTCGCGCCAGCGCACCGCGCCGGTCACCTGCGCCACCAGCAGTTTCCGGATCTCGTCGGGGTCCGAAACACCCTCGGCCTTCACGTTCGAGACCACGGGCACGGCCGGCGCCTTGATCTCCACGCCAGCCAGCGCCTCGGCCATCTTGTCGGCGGCCGGCTGCATCAGCGCGCAATGGAACGGCGCGCTCACCGGCAGCAGCATGCCGCGCTTGGCGCCAAGCGCCTTGGCCGCCTCGATCGCCCGCTCGACCGCGCCCTTGTGACCCGAGATCACCACCTGCGTGGGCTCGTTGTCGTTGGCCGCCTCGCAGACTTCGCCCTGGGCGCCCTCGGCGGCGGCCTTCTGCGCGGCCTCAAGCCCCAGGCCCAGGATCGCCGCCATCGCGCCGACGCCCGGCGCGCAGGCCGCCTGCATCGCCTCGCCGCGCAGGCGCAGAAGCTTCGCGGCCGCCCCCACCTCCAGCGCGCCCGCGGCGCACAGCGCCGAGTACTCGCCCAGCGAGTGTCCCGCCACGAAGGCCGCGTCGGCGATGGTCACGCCCTCGGCCTCCAGCGCCCGCATCGCCGCGATCGAGGTCGCGAACAGCGCCGGCTGGGTGTTGGCGGTCAGGGTCAGCGCCTCGGCCGGCCCCTCCCAGATCATTGCGCTCAGCTTCTCGCCCAGCGCGTCGTCGACCTCCTCGAACACGGCCGCCGCGGCCGGATAGGCCTCCGCCAGGGCCTTGCCCATGCCCACCGCCTGGGCGCCCTGTCCCGGGAACACGAATGCGCGCACGCGAGATCCTCCCTTAACTGCCTCGGCTCCGCTCTAGCCTCCCCTCCCCCGCGCCGCAACCGGCGCGGGCCGCCGGGGCCTCCGCGCAGGCGCGGCCCTTGCGTTTCGCCGCGAAATCGGCCATACGCCCGCTTCCTTCCGAAAACGGTTGCCGTCGCGCCTCTCGTATGCGGGCTTCGGAAGGCTTCGCCCCCGCGTTTTGAAGCGTCGACATGATGAAGGATGACCAGATGGCGCTCTACGAGCACGTCTTCATCGCGCGTCAGGACCTGTCCAACGCGCAGGCCGAGGGGCTGATCGAGCACTTCGGCCAGGTTCTCAAGGACAACGGCGGCGACGTCCAGGGCTCCGAGTACTGGGGCGTGCGGACTCTCGCCTACAAGATCAACAAGAACCGCAAGGGCCACTACGCCTATCTCAAGACCGACAGCCCCTCGGCCGCGGTCATGGAGATGGAGCGCCTGATGCGCCTCCACGACGACGTCCTGCGCGTGCTGACCGTGAAGGTCGATGCGCTCGAGGAAGGCCCCTCGGCCGTGCTGCAGGCGAAGAATTCCCGCGACGACCGCGGCGGCCGTGGCGGCCGTGACCGTGGTCCCCGCGGCCCGCGTCGCGACTGAGCGAAGAAAGGAGACTGACCCATGGCTCGCAAGCCCTTTTTCCGCCGTCGCAAGACCTGCCCGTTCTCCGGCGAGAACGCGCCGAAGATCGACTACAAGGACGTGAAGCTCCTGCAGCGCTACATCTCCGAGCGCGGCAAGATCGTCCCCTCCCGCATCACCGCCGTCTCGGCGAAGAAGCAGCGTGAGCTGGCCAAGGCCATCAAGCGTTCGCGCTTCCTCGCCCTGCTGCCCTACGCGATCAACTGAGGAGCAGACCGATGGAAGTGGTTCTTCTCGAGCGCGTCGAAAAGCTGGGCCAGATGGGAGACGTCGTCTCCGTGAAGCCCGGCTACGGCCGCAACTTCCTTCTCGCCCAGGGCAAGGCCCTGCGGGCGACGAAGGCCAACATGGCCCAGTTCGAGGCCCAGCGCGCCCAGCTCGAGGTCCGCAACCTCGAGCTCAAGAAGGAGGCCGAGGCCGTCGCCGCCAAGCTCGACGGTCAGTCCTTCGTCATCATCCGCTCGGCGTCCGAGATGGGCGCGCTCTACGGCTCCGTCACCACCCGTGACGTCGCCGAGGCCGCCACCGAGAACGGCTTCACCGTGGATCGCCGCCAGGTGAACCTCGACAAGCCGGTCAAGGAGCTCGGGCTGCACGAGATCCGCATCATCCTCCACCCGGAGGTCTCGGCGACCGTGGCGATCAACGTCGCGCGCTCGAACGAGGAAGCGGAGCTTCAGGCCACCGGCAAGTCGATCCAGGAGGCCCGCGCCGAAGAGGAAGCGGCCGCCGAGTTCGACATCCAGGAGCTGTTCGAGGAAGACGAGGACGGCGAAGGCCTGCTCTCCGATCCCCGCGGCTCGGACGACGACGAGCGTCTCTGAACCCCGGATCCGGTCGCAGCCGAATCCCCCGAGCGCCCGCGGCGGACACGTCGCGGGCGCTTTCCTGTTGCGCCCCCCTGGCGTCCCGCGCGCCACCGGGCGCCGCACGGCCTGCCGGGTCCTCGCGGCTCGACGACCGCGCGCGCTCGGAAGCCCTTGATCCTCCGGCTCCCCGGCGCTAGCCCGGATCATGGCCTCCGAACTCTCCACCTGCCTGGTCCTGTCGACCATCCGCGCGGCCCGCGCCCTGACCCGGCGCTACGACGCCCGGCTGCGCGAGCATGGCGTCACGCTGGCGCAGTTCTCGGTGATGGGCTCGATCCGCGAGAAGGCCGACCGAACCCTCTCCGAACACGCCGAGCGCATTGCGATGGACCGCACCACCCTGTCGCGCAATCTCGACCTGCTCGAGCGCAGGGGTCTGGCGCGCAAGGACGCCGGCGGCGTGGGCAACGCCCGCCGCTGCGCCCTGACGCCGGAGGGCGAGGCCCTGCTCGACCGCCTGATGCCCGTCTGGCGGGAGGCCCAGGCCGAAATCCGCGGCCGGCTCGACGACACCGACCCCGACGCCTTCCTCCACATGCTGGGCCTGCTCACCCGCGCCTGACGCCTCCGCCCCCGTACCAGGTGGCGTCCTCAGGGGGCATCGAGCCCCCCTCGGCCGCCATCGGCTGGCGCCGATGTGACCCCCTTTCATCGCTCCGCGCCTTGCCTGCGCCTAGCGTTGTGCATATACACAGTGCATCTGCACCAGCGAGGCCGCCATGACCTTTCCCCCCGTGACCCTCCCCGATCCCCGAGATCCCATCGTGGTGACCGGCCTCGGCGCCGTCTCGCCCCTCGGCGTGGGGATCGAGGCCACCTGGCGCGCGCTGATGGCCGGACGCAGCGGCATCCGGGCCAACGACCGCTTCGACGTCTCCGACTATCCCTGCCGCATCGCCGGCCTGGTTCCCGGACGCGACGAGGCCGACGGGCTCGACCCGCTCGACCACGTCGACGGCAAGGACCTGCGAAAGATGGACCTGTTCATCCTCTACGGGCTTGTCGCCGCCTCCCAGGCGCTCGCCCAGGCGGGCTGGGCCCCCACGGAGGGCGAGCCTCGCTCGCGGACGGCCACGATCGTGGGAACCGGCGTCGGCGGCGTGCCGGCCATGACCCACGCCATGGACACGATCCGCGCGCGCGGGCCCCGCCGCCTGTCGCCCTTCGTGGTGCCCTCGTTCCTGCCCAACCTCGCCGCCGGCTGGATCTCGATCCGCCACGGCTTCTCGGGCCCTATCGGCGCGCCCACCACGGCCTGCGCCGCCTCCGCCCAGGCCATCGCCGACGGCATGCGCCTGATCCGCTCGGGCGAGGCCGACGTCGCCCTCGTCGGCGGCGCCGACGCCTGCGTCGACCCCATTTCCATCGGCGGGTTCTGCGCGGCCCGAGCGCTCGCGACCGAGTTCAACGACCGCCCCGAGGAGGCCTCCCGCCCCCTCGACCAGGCCCGGGCCGGCTTCGTCCTGTCGGAAGGCGCGGCGGCGCTGGTGATCGAGACCCTCTCCCACGCCCGCGCCCGCGGCGCGACGCCGCTCGCGGTGCTGGCCGGCCACGGAGGCGCCGCCGACGCCTACCAGCTCACGGCGGGCCACCCCGACGGCCGCGGACCGCGCGCGGCGATGGAGAAGGCGATGGCCATGGCCGGCCTCGCGCCGGGCGAAGTCGACTACGTCAACGCCCACTCCACCTCGACGCCCGTGGGCGACGCGGCCGAACTCGCCGCCCTCGCCGCCGCCCTGCCCGGACGAGGGCGCGACCTCGCCGTCACCGCCACCAAGGCCAACACCGGCCACCTCCTCGGCGCCGCCGGGGCCATTGAGGCCGCGATCACGGTCGAGATCCTGCGCCGCCAGACGATCCCGCCGGCCGCGAATCTCTCCGCCCCCGATCCCGCCGCCCGAGGCTGGACGCTGGCGACGGACGGCCCCGTCGCCCGCCCGATCCGGGCCGCGCTCTCCAACGCCTTCGGCTTTGGCGGGGTCAACGCCTGCCTGGCGTTCCGCGAGGCGGCCTCCCTGCCCGCCTGAGGCCGCGCACCGGCTTTCCTCCGCTCCCGGCCCGCGCTAAACGGGCGGCGAACCCAACGGGATGCGAGGACAGCCGCCATGACCCGCCGCAACGGCCTCACCTACCGCGACGCGGGCGTGGACATCGACGCGGGCGACGACCTGGTCAAGCGCATCGGCCCCGCGGCCGCCTCCACCCGCCGCCCCGGCGTCGCCGACGCGCTGGGCGGCTTTGGCGGGCTCTTCGACCTGAAGGCGGCCGGCTTCCAGGACCCGGTGCTGGTCGCGGCCACCGACGGCGTGGGCACCAAGCTGCGCATCGCCATCGACACCGGCCACCTCGACGGCGTGGGCGTCGACCTGGTCGCCATGTGCGTCAACGACCTGATCTGCCAGGGCGCGGAGCCCCTGTTCTTCCTCGACTATTTCGCCACCGGCAAGCTCTCGGTCGACGAGGCCGCGCGCGTGGTCGAGGGCATCGCCGCGGGCTGCCGCACCGCCGGCTGCGCCCTGATCGGGGGCGAGACCGCCGAGATGCCCGGCATGTACGCGGCCGGCGACTTCGACCTCGCAGGCTTCGCCGTCGGCGCGGCCGAGCGCGGCCAGACCCTGCCGACCGAGGCGCAGCCGGGCGACGTGATCCTGGGGCTGGCCTCCGACGGCGTCCACTCCAACGGCTTCTCGCTGGTCCGCCGCGTCGCCGATCATGCCGGCCTGACCTGGGAGGCGCCCTCGCCCTTCTCCGAGGGCACGCTGGGCGAGGCGCTGCTGACCCCCACCCGCATCTACGTGCGCCCGGCGCTCGCCGCCTTCCGCGCGGGCGGGGTGCGCGGCTTCGCGCACATCACCGGCGGCGGCCTGACCGAGAACCTGCCCCGCGTCCTGCCCGAGGGCCTGGGCGCCGCGCTCGACCTCTCCTCCTGGACGCTGCCGCCGGTCTTCGCCTGGCTGCGCGATGCGGGCGGGCTGGAGGAGGCGGAACTGCTGCGCGTCTTCAACTGCGGCGTCGGCCTGTGCATCGTGGTCGAACCCAAGCGGGCCGAGGCGCTCTCCGCCCTGCTCGAGGCCGAGGGCGAGACGGTCTTCCGCCTCGGCGAGGTCACGCAGGGCGAGGGCGTCTCCTACCGCGGGACGCTGGCGTGAACGCCAAGGTCCGCGTCGCGATCCTGATCTCGGGCGGCGGCTCGAACATGGAGGCGCTGCTCGCCGACATGGCCGACCCCGACCACCCCTGCGAGCCGGCGCTGGTCCTCTCGAACCGCGCCGACGCGGGCGGCCTTGCGAAAGCGGCGGCGCGGGGCGTCGCCACGTCGGCGGTCGACCACCGCCCCCACAAGGGCGACCGCCACGCCTTCGAAGCCGAGCTGAACGCCGCCCTCGCCGCAGCCCGCCCGGACCTGATCTGCCTCGCCGGCTTCATGCGGGTGCTGACGCCGGAGTTCGTGGCGGGCCACACGGGACGGATGCTGAACATCCACCCCTCGCTGCTGCCCCTGTTCCCGGGCCTGCACACCCATGCCCGCGCGATCGAGGCCGGCTGCGCCATCCATGGCTGCACGGTGCATGAGGTGACGGGAGAGCTCGATCTCGGGCCGATTCTGGGCCAGGCGGTGGTTCCGGTGCTGCCCTCCGACGACGCCGACACGCTCGCGGCGAGGGTTCTGCGCCAGGAGCATCGCCTGTATCCGCAGGCGCTGCGCCGCTTTGCGCAGGGCGACCGCGAGCCCTTCGCGATCCTCGACCAGCCGGCCTGAGCGCGGGACGGCAGGGCGGCCCTCGGCGCCGCTGCGCGTCACCATCGCCCCGCCCTGCCGTCCCCGTCGCCTGCCGTTCCCAACGGCGCGAGGGCCAAAGGCCCCGGCGCCCGGCCTCAGGCGCCGTCGTCGAGGCCGCGGCCCTTGAGCATCGCCGCGGGATCCGGCTCGCGCCCCCGGAAGGCCAGCCATTCCTCCATCGGGTCGCGGCTGCCGCCCTTCGTCAGGATCTCGTCGGCCAGGCGCCTGGCGGTCTGCGGATCGAACGGATCGCCCGCCTCCTCGAAGGCCGCAAAGGCGTCGGCGTCCATCACCTCGGACCACATGTAGCTGTAGTATCCCGCCGAATAGCCGTCGCCCGAGAACACATGCAGGAAGTGCGGGGCCGCATGGCGCGAGACGATCGCGCCCGGCATCCCGATCCCCTTGAGCACCGAGGCCTCGAACTCCATCGCCTCGAACCCGTCGGCCGAGGTCAGCCGGTGCATCTCGTGATCGACCAGCGCCGAGGCCAGATACTCGACCGTCGAGAACCCCTGCCCGAAGTTCCGCGCCGCCAGCATCTTCTCCATCAGCGCCGCGGGAATCGGCTCTCGCGTCCGGTAGTGGCGGGCGTGGCGGGTCAGCACCTCCGGCGTCTCCAGCCAGTGCTCGTAGAGCTGCGAGGGCAGTTCGACGAAGTCCCGCGCCACCGAGGTCCCCGACACGGAGGGATACTTCACCTCCGACAGCATCCCGTGCAGCGCATGCCCGAACTCATGGAACAGCGTGCCGGCGTCGTCGAACGAAAGCAGCGTCTCCGCGTCCCCCTGCGCGAAGTTCATCACGTTGAGGATCACCGGACGCACACGGCCAAGGGCGGGATCGAAATCCTCCTGCCCCACCATCTGGCTCATCCAGGCGCCCGAGCGCTTGGAGGGCCGGGCGAAATAGTCGCCCACGAACAGCGCGATCGGTTCGCCGTCGCGGCTGACCTCCCAGGCGCGGGCGTCGGGATGGTGCAGGGTCAGGCCCTCGACCTCGCGGAACTCCAGCCCGAACAGGCGGCCCGCGCAGTCGAACGCGGCCTCGATCATGCCCGACAGCGGGAAGTAGGGCTTCAGCTCCGCCTCCGACAGCGCATGGTCGCGGGCCCGGGCCTTCTCGGCCCAGTAGCGCCAGTCCCAGGCCTCGATCGTGGGGTTGGCGCCCTCCTCGGCCGCGACCTCGCCCAGGCGCGCGGCCTCGGCCTCGGCCCTGGCCCTGGCCGGACCCCAGACCCGCATCAGCAGCTCGCGCACCGCATCCGGGGTCTTGGCCATCTCCGGCGCCAGCTTGAAATCGGCGAAGGTCGCAAAGCCCAGCAGGTTCGCCCGCTCGATCCGCAGCGCCACGATGCGCGCGATGATCCCGCGGTTGTCGGTCTCGCCCCCGTTGGCTCCGCGCGACACCCAGGCCCGCCAGGCCCGCTCGCGCAGATCGCGCCGCGGCGCCAGCTTCAGGAAGGGCTCGACCGAGGACCGCGCCAGCGTCACCACATGGCCGTCCTTGCCCCGGTCCTTCGCCGCCCGCGCCGCCGAGGCCACCAGGCTCTCGGGCAGATCGTCGAGATCGGCCGCCGTCAGCTCCATGAACCAGGCGCTCTCGTCGGCCAGAACGTTCTGCGAGAACCGGGTGGCGAGCGTCGAGAGCTCCTCCATGATCTCCGCCAGCCGCGCCCGCCCGGCGTCGTCGAGCCGCGCGCCGGAGCGCTCGTAGCCCTGCCGCCACAGGAACAGGACGCGCGCCTGCTCGGGGCTCAGCCCCGCGTCGGGCACGGCGTCGACCCGCGCGGCGAGCTTGGGATCCATCGAGACGGCCGACCAGTGCCGCGACATCACCGGCGCCATCTCGCGCTCCAGCTCCCGGATCCCGTCGTCCGAGCAGGTGGAGGCCAGCGTGTAGAACACCGTCGCCACCCGGCCCAGACCGCGGCCCGCGGACTCAAGCGCCTCGATGGTGTTGGCGAAGTCGGGGGCCGCGTCCGAATCGCGGATCGCGGCGATCTCGGCCTTGTGATCGGCCAGCGCCCGCTCGAAGCCCTCGCGGATCGCCTGCGGCGTGGCCGCGGCGAAGGGCGGCAGGCCGTGGGGCTCGCGCGTCGGCGCGTCCAGGGCGACGGATGCGGCGGCGGTGGAGGCGGTCTCGTGGCTCATCATGGCTCCCGGTGGAGGCCCGCCAGGCGGCCGGATCCCCAGCCGGGGCGGGAGGAGGCGCCCGCTTGCCCCTTGCCAAGGACCCGCGGCGCGCGGAAGGTCTTGAGAACGCGCAGGCGATGCGCGGCTGCGACCGGCATAGCAGGGCCGGGCCGAGGCCGCCAGCGACGGCGCCGAGATCGGGGTCGGAGGCGACGGCGAGGGGGCCGGACCCGCCGACCAGGGGGCAACCAACGGGACCAATCGCGGCGGACCTTCGCAGGGGCGCGCCGCGCGACGGGGAAGGTGTGGGCATGGTGCGCGGCGGCGCAGGCGGAACTGCGGCCAGAGACGATGGCGGAACAGCCGTGAGGCACTCGGCGCAATCGATCGGCGAGGCGGCCAGCCCCGCGATGGAGCTGCGCCTGCTGGGCGCAGCCCTGGCGCGACGCCCCTGCGGCGCCGCGCTCACGGGGCTTGGCGCCAAGGGCCTGGCGGTGCTGGCCTATCTCTCGATGCAGCCCGGCCGCACGGCGACCCGCGACGTGCTGGTCGACCTGCTGTGGTCCCAGGGCTCCCCCGACCAGGGCCGCGCCTCGCTGCGCCAGGAACTGCGGCGGATGAAGCGCGCCATGGGCCCGCTCTTCGACCAGGTGATCGAGACGCCCGGCGGCCAGATCGCCCTGCTCCCCGGCTCGGTCGTCACCGACCTCGAGCGGGTCGAGATCGCCTACGCCGCCCGCGAGACCTCGGGCCTCGCGATGCTGATCGAGACCTATGGCGGTCCGCTGCTGTCGCCGCTTGCGGTCCCCGAGGCGATCTTCCAGGACTGGGTCGCGGCCCGCAATTCCCAGATCGAGGCGGCGGTGGGCGACGGCCTCCTGCGTCTGATGCTTCTGGACGAGAGCGCCGGGCGCCTCGACCGCGCCGCCGCCGCCGCGCGCAAGCTGCTCGACATCGACAGCCTGCAGGAGGACGTGCACGCCTCGCTGGTGCGCATCCACGTCGCCGCCGGCCGCATTCCCCAGGCCAGGCGCGCGGTTCAGGCCTGCAACGCGCTGTTCGAGGAAGAGCTCGGCGGCCCCCCCGAAATCGACCTCGAGGCCCTGATCCCCGAGACCCGCCCCCCCCGCACGCCGACGGCAAAGCCCCTGGCGATGGTCGAGCGCGCCGCCCGCGCCCCCACGCCCGACGACCGGCCGCTGGTCGCGCTCGCCCCGTGCCTTGGCCAGACGGACGCGAGCGCGGTCGCCGTGGCCGTCGCCGAAGCCGCGCTCGAGCAGCTCTCCCGCATCTGCTGGATGCGCGTGCGCGGCCCCGCGGCGCTCGAGGCCTCGGGCATTTCCATCGCCCACCTTGCAGCCGCCGCCGACTACGCCGTGACCCTGCGCATCGAGATCGGGGAGGAGACCGCGGCCGAGGTGGTCGCCGCCTCGCGCATGGGCGACGCGGCCTCGGTCGCCGCCCGGCGCCTCGCCATGGCGCCGGGCGGCGAACTCTCGACCGCCGTCGGCCTTGGCCGGGCGCTCGCCGGCGCGCTCTGCGCCGACCTGACCGAGCTCGAGACCCGCGCCGCGATGGACAGTCTCTCTCCCCCGGACCGGCCCTGGCCGCGCCTGATGCGCGCCCGCGGGCTGGTGATGCGCGGCGGGCCCCGCGCGGCGGAGGAGGCGCGCGCCCTGCTCGAACCGCTCGCCCGCTCCGGCGAGGCGGACGCGGCCGAGCTCTGCATGCTCGCGCTCAGCCATCTCGAGGAATGCGGCTCGGGCTGGTCCGCGAGCCCGCGCGAGGCGCTGTTCCGGGCGCGCGAGCTTGCCCTGCGCGCCCTTCGCCGGGCGCCGGGCGATCCCTGGCCCCAGCACGTGCTGGGCCTCGCGGCTTCGATGATGCTCGATCCTGACGGCGCCCGCGCCCACCAGCTCCGCGCCCTGACGATCGCCCCCGGCTTCGCCCCGGCGATCGGCGAGATGGCGCGCCTTCTGGCCCTTGCCGGCGACGCGGACGAGGCTGGCGACTGGGCCGCCCGCGCGCTTGCCGCCGCCCCTGGCGCGGCCGAGGCCGCCGCCTGGATCCGCGCCCCGGCGTTGGCGCGCTTTGCCATCGGCGACATGGAAGGCGCGCTGGAATGCGCCGACCGCGCCCTCGCCCTTCGCCCCGACTGGGCCCAGACCCGCCTGCTGAAGGCCGCCTGCCTCGACGCCCTCGGCCGCTCGTCGGAGGTCGCGCGCACGCTCGATCCCGTGGCGCGCGCGCTCTCGCGCCTCTCGCCCGAGTCCGTGCGCCTGGCCCATCCGTTCGCCGAGCCGAGGCGAACCGAGGCGCTGCTCGCCCCCCTTGCCCGCGTGGCGACCGAACCGGTCTGACCCGGCGCGCCCTCAGCGCACCAGCAGCAGGATCGCCACGCCCAGCGTCGCGCAGCCCAACCCGGCATAGCGCAGACGCTCGGGCCCCATCTCGCGCATGAATTCCAGCAGCCGCTCGAGCCGTTGCGGCGAGGTCGCCAGCAGCAGCCCCTCCACGGCCAGGATCGCGCCGAGGGCGAAAATCAGGTCACGCTTGGCGGGCGACGGCTCCGGCAACGGGCGCAGGCAATGCGGGGCTTGCCGGGCGCCGGCGTCCCCCCGAAACGAAGACCGGCGGCGCGATCGCTCGCGCCGCCGGTCCGTTCACGTCTGGCCCGCGCTCAGTCCGCGGCAGGCGCAGCGCCCGAGGGCGCGGCCTGCCCGGCCGGAGCGGGGGTCGAAGACGGCTCGGCCGGGGCCGGGGCGGGCGCCTCGGCGTTCGGCGCTTCCGAGGCCGCGGCCTCGCGGGCCGCACGCTCCTCGTCCGTCGAGGCCACGAAGGCCCCCGAGAGGTTGCCCTCGCCAAAGTACTGGAAGAACTCGCTGTCGGGCGTCAGCACGATCGACGAGTTGTTCCCCTTCAGCGCGACCTCATAGGCCCGCAGCGACCGGTAGAAGGAGAAGAACTCCTCGTCCCGACCGTAGGAGGTCGCGAAGATCCGGTTGCGCTCGCCATCGGCCTCGCCTCGGATCACCTCCGACTCCCGCCGCGCTTCCGAGACCAGCTCGATCGCCTGGCGATCCGCATTGGCGCGGATCCGCTGCGCGGCCTCCTCGCCTCGGGCCCGCTCGTCGGCGGCTTCGCGCTCACGCTCGGCCTGCATCCGCTGGAAGGTCGCCTGCAGGTTCTGCTGAGGCAGATCCACCCGGCGCAGACGCACGTCGACGATCTGCACGCCCAGGTTCAGCGACTGGGCCCGCGTGGTGTCGCGGATGCGGGTCATCAGCTCGGACCGCTCGTCCGACAGGATCGTGTCGGAGGTCACCGAACCCAGCACCTCGCGGAGCGAGGCGTTCAGGATCCGCTCCAGCCGCGGCAGGGCGTTCAGCTCGCTGTTGACCGCCTGGCGGAACCGCACCGGATCGGTGATCCGCCAGCGGGCGAAGGCGTCGACGACCAGACGGCGGTCGTCGATCGGGGTCACCTCCAGCTCGCCGCCTTCCAGCGGCAGGATGCGGTCCTCGTAGAAGACGACGTTCTGGACCAGCGGGATCTTGAAGTAGAGACCCGGCTCCCGGTAGCCCTCGGTCTTGCCGACGACCTGACCGAACTGCAGTTTCAGGGCCTGCTGACGCTCGTCCACGATGAAGATCGAGTTGACCAGCACGAAGACGACGACGACGACGAGGCCGATCAGGATGGGAAGCTTGCGCATCAGTTCGTCCCCCCGGTCCGATCGCGACGCAGCTGGTCAAGCGGCAGGTAGGGCACCACGCCCTGTCCGCCGCCGTTCCCGCCGCCCGCGATCCCGTCGCTGACGATGATCTTGTCGAGATCGCCCAGAACACGCTCCATCGTCTCGAGGTAGAGACGCTTGCGCGTCACGTCCTTGGATTCGGCATAGGCCTCGAAGATCGATACGAAGCGCGCCGCCTCGCCGCGCGCGTCGTTGACGGTCTGCGCGGCGTAGGCTTCGGCCTCCTGCACCACCTGCGCGGACTGACCGCGCGCCTCGGCCAGCGCCCGGTTGGCGTAGGCCTCGGCCTGGTTCTCCAGCCGGACCCGGTCCTGGCCGGCCGCCTGCACGTCGCGGAACGCGTCGATGACCTCCCGCGGGGGGTCGGCCTTGTCGAAGTTGACCCGCACGATGTTCACGCCGGACTGGTAGCTGTCGAGCGTGGACTGGATCAGCGCCTGCACGTCCTGGCTGACGATGGCGCGATCCCGGTTGAGGATCGGCGAGAGCTCGGAGCGCCCGATCACCTCGCGCATCGCCGCCTCGGAGACGGCCCGGATGGTCGATTCCGGCTCGGCGAGGTTGAACAGGTAGCCCGCGGGATCCGCGATGTTCCAGACCACCTGGTAGTCGACGTCGACGATGTTCTCGTCGCTCGTCAGGATCAGGCCCGCGTCCGTCTGGCGGCTGCCGTTGGTGCGGGGCACGTTCTGGCCGATGTTGATCACGTTCTCACGCGTCACCGGCACCACCTCGTAGGTGTAGATCGGCCAGGGCGCGAGGTTCAGACCCGGCTGGCCGATCCCCGCAAGCTCGCCGAAGCGGAGCTCGACGGACTGCTCGGAGTTGTCGACCGTGTAGAGCGAGGCCGCAAGCCAGGCGCCCAGCAGCGCGACGGCCGCGAGGATGTAGCCCCCCCGACCGATGCCCTCTGGCAGACCCGAACCGCCGCCGCCGCGTCCGCCGCCGCCGCCGTTCTGGCCCCCGAAGATGACTTTCAGGCGGTCGCGTCCCTGACGCAGCAGTTCGTCCATGTCGGGGCCCTGGTCGCCCCCGCCGCCGCCGGAGCCGCCGCCCCCGCCCCACGGGCCACGATCGCCGCCGCCGGAGTTCTTGTCGCGACCCCCGCCGCCCCATGGGCCGCCGGAGTTGTTGGAGAAGGGCATGACCCTGATGTCCTCCCGGATCTTTTGCGCAAAATTCGGTTCGTCGTGTAGCAGACCGGGCGCGCGGGCGGAAACCCTCGCGCCCCGCAGGGCCCTCGCGCTCAGCGCGTGGGCGTCTTCATGGTCACCAGCTCCTCGGCCGCGGTGGGATGCACCGCGACGGTGCGGTCGAAGTCCTCTTTCGTGGCGCCCATCTTGATGGCGATGCCGGCCAGCTGGATCATCTCGCCCGCCGCATGACCGACCACGTGGCAGCCCAGCACCTTGCGGGAGGGCTTGTCCACCAACAGTTTCATCAGCATCCGCTCGTCGCGCCCCGAGAGCGTGTGCAGCATCGGGCGGAACGCGGCCGAATAGACCTCGATGTCGTGGCTCTCGCGCGCCTCTTCCTCGGTCATCCCGCAGGTCCCGATCTCGGGCTGGGTGAAGACCGCGGTGGGGATCAGCTCGTGATCGGCCGCCGTCGGCGCGTTCTCGAAGGCGGTCCGCGCGAAGGCCGCGCCCTCGCGGATCGCCACCGGCGTCAGCGCCACCCGGTCGGTGACGTCGCCGATCGCCCAGATCGAGGGGACCGAGGTGCGCGAATACGCGTCCACCGCCACCTCGCCCTTCGGACCCAGCTTGACGCCCGCCTCCTCCAGCCCGACCCCTCGCGTGTTGGGATGCCGGCCGGTGGCGTAGAGCACCGCATCGGTCTCGATCTTCTCGCCGCCCGTCAGCTCGACGACGATGCCGGCCCCGGTCGGCTCCTCGATGGCGGCGACGTCGCTTTCCAGGCGCACGTCCACGCCCTTCTTGATCATCTCGTCCTGCACGAACCCCGCGACCTCGCCGTCGAAGCCGCGCAGGATCTGCTTGCCGCGGTAGAGCTGGGTGACCTTCGCCCCCATCCCGTTCAGCACGCCCGCAAACTCGCAGGCGATGTAGCCGCCGCCCACGATCACCACCCGCCTCGGCATCTCGGGCAGCTCGAACAGCTCGTTGGAGGTGATCGCGTGGCAGGCGCCGGGGATGTCGGGCACGAAGGGCGCGCCGCCGGTCGCCACCAGAATGTGTGTCGCCGTCAGATCCCGGTCATGAGAGCTCAGCCGGACCGAGTGCGGCCCCGTGACCACACCCCTCGCCCGGTGCAGCTCGACCCCGGCGGCGCCCAGGTTGCGAGCGTAGATCCCTTCCAGCCGGTCGATCTCGGCGTTCTTGGCGGCCATGAAGGCGGGCCAGGAGAAGCGGGTCTCGCCCACGCTCCAGCCAAAGCCCCTGGCGTCCTCGAAGCTCTCGGCGAAGCCCGAGGCGTAGACCATCAGCTTCTTGGGCACGCAGCCCCGGATCACGCAGGTGCCGCCGTAGCGGTATTCCTCGACGATCGCGACCTTCGCGCCGGCCTGCGCGGACATCCGCGCCGCGCGCACTCCGCCCGAGCCCGCGCCGATGACGATAAGGTCGTAGTCGTGAGACATGCGCCTCTCCCCCCGTTCAGCCCGCCCTTGCAGGCCCATGGCTTGATCCGCCGTCACACTTAGTCCCGCAGGCTCCCCGACGCCATGGGCGCCGGGGACACGCGGGGGCGAATGCCCGGGAAAAGCGCTCGCGCGCGATCACGCAATCGCGCTCGCACGCGTTCAGACGAAGGCGTCGTCGTCCTCGTCCTCGTCGATCTCCAGGACCTCGACGCCGCCGTCCTCGTAGCCCACGATCACCCGGTCGCAGATGTCGATGAACAGGCCCGTCTCGACCACGCCGGGGATCGAGTTCAGCTGCGTGGCCAGTTCATCGGCGTCGCCGATCCGCTTCAGGCGGCAGTCGATGATGTAGTTGCCGCAGTCGGTAACGTAGGGCTCGTCGCCGTCCATCCGCAGCGTGGTCAGGGCGCCCGCGACGTCGAGATCCTCGAGCGTCTCCTCGACGATGGCCTTCGTGGTCTCCCAGCCGAAGGTCACGATCTCGACCGGCAGCGGGAACACGCCCAGGTGCTCCACCTGCTTGCCCTGGTCGGCGATCACCACCATCCGGTCCGAGGCGGTGGCCACGATCTTCTCCTGCAGCAGCGCGCCGCCGCCGCCCTTGATCAGGTTCAGGTCGGGATCGAACTCATCCGCGCCGTCCACCGTCAGGTCGAGCCAGCCGGCCTCGTCGAGCGTGACCACCTTCAGACCCACCGACTCCGCATGGCGCGCGGTGCGCAGGCTCGTGGCCACGCAGGTCAGCTCAAGCCCCTCGGCCTTCGCCCGCTCGCCCAGCAGGTCCACAAACCACTTGGCGGTCGAGCCGGTGCCAAGGCCCAGACGCATGCCGTCCCGCACAAGATCGAGGGCGGCCTTCGCGGCGGCCCGTTTCGCGATTTCCGAGCGGTCGAGACCCATGGCGCCCTCCTGTGTTCTGCTCCGCGCGCCTGTGCCCGAAGCTCCCGGACGGCGCAGGAGCGGACGACCCGGTTCGGGTCGTCGACTCGCGGCTGATGTAGCGCGGATCGGGGCCCGAAACCACCGCCCGCGAACCGGGCCGCCCGACTCGCATCCGCGCAACATTTTCGTGAGCGGGGGCGCGTCGCGCCCGCATCCGCCGTAACTGGTCGGGACCGCAGTCCAGTCCCGGCCGCCCCTTCGGGCGCGGGACGACAGGAGGAGAGCGCATGGCCCAGTCGCGCGCGGCACGACCCGAGGGATGGCGAGGCGCAGCCCGCGGCTGGTCCCCCTGGCATGACCGGGGCGGGCGTCTCTCGGCCCTGCGCGGCGCGGCCTTCGCCCTCGCGATCCTGCCCGGCCTGTGGCTGGCCGCGGCCCTTGCGGGCGCTTGGGGCCCGATGGCGCTGGGGGCCGAGCCGATCCACCAGGCCGAGCATCTGACCGGCCTCTGGGCCCTGCGCTTCCTGCTCTTGTCGCTGGCGCTGACGCCGCTGCGTCGAATCACCGGCTGGGGGCGGCTCGCCCAGGTGCGCCGGATGATCGGGCTGACCGCCTTCGCCTACGCCGCCGCCCACTTCGGCCTCTACGTCGTCGAGCAGCAGCTCCAGCTCCTGCGCGTCGCCTCCGAGATCGTGCAGCGCCTGTATCTCGCGATCGGCTTCGCGGCGCTGCTGGGGTTCTGCGCGCTCGCCGCGACCTCCTTCGACCGGGCGATCCGGGCGATGGGCGCCAACTGGCGCCGCCTGCATCGGGTGGCCTACCTGATCGCCGTGCTCGGCCTCGCCCATTTTGCGCTGCAGGAGAAGCTGGACGTGGCCGAGCCCGCCTTCCTGTTCGGCCTGTTCGCCGCCCTGATGCTGCACCGGACCGCCATCGGTCTCGCCCCCGGCCGGCCCTGGCCGGAGCTTCGCATCCTCGCGGTCGCCGCTCTGGCCGCCGCGGCGACGGCGGGCGCCGAATACCTCTGGCACGACACCCTCACCGGGCTGCCGGCCGAGCGGATCCTGGCCGCCAACCTCGACCTCGCCTCTGCCCGCCCGGCCGTCCTGGTGCTGGCCGTCGCCGCCCTCCCCGCGCTGATCCCGCTCGGCCGACGCGTGAGGTCGCTGGCGCGCCCCTCGCCCCGTCCGCTGCCCGCAGAGGGACGCTGAGCCCCTTTCCTCCCGCCCCGCTTCGCGTCACTGATTGGGCCCGGACGGCGAGGGGCCGTCCGCCACACGGACCGATCACGCATGACGAGGGACAGCGAAGCGCCGAGCCCCCCCGCGCCAGGCGGCGCGGACGCGCCCCCTCCCGACCGGCTGGCCGTTGCGGTGATCTCGCTGGGCCAGCTGCTGGCCTGGTCGGCGCTCTACTACACCTTCCCCGCCCTGCTGCCGCGGCTCGAGGCCGAGTTCGCGGCCTCCGCCCTGCCCGCCTCGCTGGGGATGACGCTGTCGCTGGCCGCAATGGCCTGCCTCGCCCCCACCGCGGGGCGCTGGGTCGACCGGGGGCGGGCGCCCTGGATGATGCCCGCCGGGGCGCTGCTGGGCGCGGCGGGGCTGAGCCTGACCGCGCTGGCCGGCTCGCAGCTCCTGTTCCTCGCCGGCTGGGCGGCGGTCGGCGCCGGCGCCGCCTTCTGCCTCTATGAGCCCTGCTTCGCCCTGCTGACCCGCGCGCGCGGCATGGCCGCCCGCCGCGCCATCGCCGCCGTCACCCTGACCGCGGGCTTCGCGACGCTGGTCTCGTTCCCCGCCAACGCCGCGCTGGAAGCGGCCTTCGGCTGGCGCGGCGCGGCGCTCGGCATGGCCGGCGTCGCCGCGCTCGCCGCCGCGCCCCTGCTCGCCTGGTCCGCCCGCCGGATCGAGCGCGAGGCGCCTCCCCGCGCCCCCGGCGCGCCGGTCTCCCGCGGGTTCGGCGTGCTGACCGCGATGCGCCGGCCCGGCGTGGCGCGGATCGTGGCGGCGTTCCTGGGCGCCTCGGTCGCCCACGGCGTGATCGCGGCCCACATGCTGCCGCTGCTGGCAGCCCAAGGCGTCCCTCAGGCCGTGGCGGTCAGCGTCGCCGCCGTGGTGGGTCCGATGCAGGTGCTCGGCCGGCTCGCCCTGATCGCCTCGCCCCCCGGCTGGCCGGCTCGGAGGTTGGCCACGGCCTCGCTCGGCGGGCTCGCGCTGGCCTCGGGGGCGCTGCTCTGCGCGGGCTGGGGTCTGGGGCTCGCCGGCGCCGCGGCCTTCGTGGCCCTTCAGGGCGTCAGCATCGGCACGGTGACGATCCTGCGCCCGGTGGTGCTGGCCGAGACCTCGGGGACCGGCGACTACGGCTCGGTCTCGGGCGCCGCGGCCCTCGCCTGGATCGCGGGCATGGCCGCCGCGCCTTCGCTCGGCGGCGCCCTGCGCTCGCTGGGCGGGGCCGACGCCACGCTGATCGTCACGCTGCTCCTGTCCCTCTCCGGCGCCCTGTTGCTCAGGCCCCGCCCCCGCGCCTGACCCGGTTTTCACCGCCGCCGATCCGCCCTAGGCTCGCCCCCGCGCAGTCCGCGCGCCGCCTCCCGAGGAGCCCTTCATGTCCGCCACCCCTCCCGTCTTCGACGGTCACAACGACGCGCTTCTCAAGCTCTGGCGCGCCGAGGAGGGCGGTCGTTCGCCCGAGGACCTGTTTATCGAAGGCTGCGGCGGCCACCTCGACCTGCCCCGCATGCAGGCGGGCGGCATGGGCGGCGGCTTCTTCGCCTGCTTCGCCCCCAACGACGACTTCTCGATGGGCTTCGGCCGCGAGGAGGGGGGCGAGGGCTACTCCGTGCCCCTGCCCGACGACCTCCCCCGCTCCCGCGCGCTCGAGATCACGCTTGCCGAGGCCGGCATCCTTCTGCGTCTGCAGGCCCGCGGCGCCCTCGAGGTCGTGCGCACCGCCGCGCAGATCGAGACCTGCCTCGCCGAGGGTCGCCTCGCCGCCATCCTCCACATCGAGGGAGCAGAGGCCATCGACCCCGAGTTCCGCGCCCTCGACGTCCTTGAGGCGGCGGGCCTCCGCTCGCTGGGCCCGGTGTGGAGCCGCAACAACATCTTCGCCCACGGCGCGCCGTTCCGCTTCCCCTCGACGCCCGACACCGGGCCGGGCCTGACCGAACTGGGCCGCGAGCTGGTGCGCGAGTGCGACCGCCGCCGGATCATGATCGACCTGTCCCACATCACCGAGACCGGCTTCTGGGATGTGGCCGGATTGTCGACCCGGCCGCTGGTCGCCACCCACTCCAACGCCCATGCGATCTGCCCGCACGCGCGCAACCTGACCGACCGCCAGCTCGACGCGATCCGCGAGAGCGACGGGATGGTGGGCGTGAACCTCGCCACCGGCTTCCTGCGCCCGGACGGCATGATGGGCCCGATGGAGACGCTCGACGGTCTGGTCGCCCATTTCGCCTACCTGGTCGAGCGGGTGGGCGAGGACCGCGTCGGCCTCGGCTCCGACTTCGACGGCGCGCGCATTCCCGCCCCGATCGGCGACGCGGCCGGCCTGCCCGCCCTGCGCACGGCGCTGGAGGCGGCCGGCATGGGGGGCGAGATGCTCGAAAAGCTGTGCTGGAAGAACTGGACCCGTGTCCTGAAAGCCACCTGGGGCGCCTGACCGGAACCGGCGCGCCTGGCAAAGGCGCAAGAACACTTTGCGCTCCCTGGCGGGAGCGCAGCGGTCTGCGGGCGCCCTGCGGGCGGGCTTGGCGGCGCCTCGCGGAAGCCCGCGGTCGAAGCGAGTCCCAGTGCGCCGACCGATCGGGCCGGAGGATTCGGCTCCGTCCCGCGGCGCGAAACCCTGATCGGCCTGCGCGCCGTGCCGGCGATCAGGCCAGACGCCGGTCCGCTCAGTGGGTCTGGATCGAGGCGATCTCGTACTGGCCGCCGTCCAGCTCGCCGAACAGCTCGTGGACCTGGGGATGCTCCACCGGGTCGCCGGTCTCGTCGGGCAGCAGGTTCTGTTCCGAGACATAGGCGTGGTAGTAGCTCGTCTCGTTCTCGGCCAGCAGATGGTAGAAGGGCTGATCCTTCACGGGGCGGCTCTCCTCCGGGATCGCCTGCCACCACTCCTCGGTGTTCGCGAACTCGGGATCCACATCGAACACCACGCCGCGGAACGGGTGGATGCGATGACGCACCACCTGCCCGATGCAGAACTTGGCTTCGCGATGCATGAGGCTGTGGGCCATCCGGGTCCCCGGCGTCTTGCGAGTCTCTTGGGCGTGATTGTCCATCCCGAAACCTAGGAAATCGTTCACGCGCTGTCCAGAGCGGCGCCGCAGCGCAACATCACGCGCGTCTCAGCCGCGCCCTGCCCCCTGCCGCCTGACGCCGGCGCGCCACAGGGCTGCGCCGGCCGCCGCATCGACGCCCGGCCGCGCGCATGGTAACGCGGCTTCACGTCCCCGGCAGCGGCCGCCGCCCGGGTCCCGGGGCGCGCGCGCCGACCGGGACGAGGGGACCGCCCAGAGATGGACATCGCAATCCAGGTGCTCGAGATCGTGGCGCCCGTGTTCCTGCTGGGGCTGGTCGGCTTCGGCTGGGTCAAGGGCGGACACGAGTACCGGGTCGATTTCGTCACCCGCATGTGTTTCTCGATCGCGTTGCCGGCGCTGCTGTTCACCGCGCTCGCCAACGCCGAGCTCGACCCCGACGCCTTCGCCCGGCTCGCCGGGGCCTCGTTGCTGGCCTATCTCGCGGCGGGCTTCGGGCTGTGGATCCTGCTGCGCCTCTCGGGCCTGTCGAGCCGCACCTGGCTCGCCCCCCTCACCTTCGGCAACACCGGCAACGTGGGCCTGCCGCTGGCGATGTTCGCCTTCGGCGACGAGGGGCTCGCCCAGGCCGCCGTCATCTTCGCCGTCATGGCCTGTCTGAGCTTCACGGTCGGCGTCTGGATCGTCTCGGGCGGCGGCTCGCCCAAGGAGGCGGCCAAGCAGCCGATCTTCTACGGCGCGGCCTTCGGCCTGATCTTCGCGCTGATGGACTGGGAGCTGCCGCTGTTCCTGATGCGCTCGCTGGAGCTTGCCGGCCAGATGGCGATCCCGCTGATGCTGGTGACGCTGGGCGTCTCGGTCGCTCGGCTGACGGTGAAAGGCGTGGGGCCGGCCATCGTGCTCTCGGTCCTGCGGATCGGGGTCTGCGGCGTCGCGGGCTGGGGCGCGGCGCAGGCGCTAGGGGTGGATCTTTCGGGAAGCCACGCGCTCGTCCTGCAGATGATCATGCCGGTCGCCGTCACCTCCTATCTGATGGCCGAGCGCTACGCGGCCGAGCCCGAGCGCGTGGCCGGCGCCGTCGTCGTCTCGACCCTGGTGGCGGTCCTGACCATCCCGCTCGCGCTGGCGCTGATGCTGCCGGACGCAGGGTTCTGAACGACGCGCTTCAACGTCGGCCCGCAATGCGCTATATTGGTTCGCAATAACGAGCAGACGACCAACCGACCGAAACAGGCGGACCCGACATGATGGCGCGCATCACGGCCGCGTCGCTCCTGGCGCTGGGGATCCTCTCCGGCTGCGCGAGCGACTCCCAACCCGACAACGTCGAGAACGCCTGCGCGATCTTCGACGACCGCCCCCACTGGGAGCGGGCGATCTTCCGCGCCGAGCGCAAGTGGAACGCCCCCGCCCACGTGGCCATGGCGATCATCTGGAAGGAAAGCTCCTTCCGCGACGACGCCGCCCCGCCGAAGAAATACATTCTGGGCTTCATTCCCAACGGCCGCATTTCCTCGGCCTACGGGTTCAGCCAGGCCATCGACGGCACCTGGGACTGGTACAAGAAGGAGACCGGGAACAGCGGCGCCGACCGGGACGACTTCGACGACGCCTCGGACTTCGTCGGATGGTACATGGCCAAGAGCAACAATCTCGACGGCATCGCGATGACCGACGCCTACAACCAGTATCTGGCCTATCACGAGGGCCACGCCGGCTTCCGCAGCGGGCGCTGGAAGGACAAGGCCTGGCTGCGCCGCGTCGCCTCCGAGGTGCATCGCAAGTCCCTGGAATACGAGCGCCACATCGCCGTGTGCACCTGACGCGGCGCGGCAGGCCGCACGGCGAAAGCCGCGGCGCGCGCGCGCCCCGGGACTGACCCGGGGCCTCGCGCGGCCATGGCCGGATCGGCCAATCTCCCAAGAATTCTCCGGGTGTTCCGCCCTCTGGGTGTCTTCGCACGCCGCTGCGCTTCGCAGCCGCCCGCGTCGACATGCGTCGCCGCAGGGTTCGACCGCGCCTCGAGGCGTCGTCAGGCGATCCCCGCCTCCCTCGCGACCATCGCCGCCTGGGTCCGGTTCCGGGCGTCCAGCTTCCGGCACAGGGTCTTCACGTGCAGCTTCACCGTCACCTCCTGCAGCTCCAGCTCCCGCGCGATCTCCTTGTTGGAGAGGCCCCGGCAGAGGCCGCCCAGCACCTGTCGCTCCCGCTCCGAGAGCTTGTCCTCCAGCGGGTGCGTCGCCGCCTCGGGCTCGGGCGCGGTCATGAAGGCGACGGGGGCGTAGATCTCACCGGCCAGCATGAAGCGCACCGCATGGACCAGCGAGGCGGCGGCCAGGGTCTTGGGAAGGAAGCCCGCCGCGCCCGCGTCCAGCGCCTCGCGCGCCACCTGCCGGCTCGCGGCGCCCGACATCAGCGCCACCGGCAGCCCGCCATTCAGGCTCAGCGCGCGGCAGAGCCCGTCGAGCCCGTGCATGCCCGGCATCTCGTAGTCCAGCAGCACCAGGTCGAAGGGGCCTTCGCCCTCGATCCGGCGAACCGCCTCGGTCAGGCACTCGGCCGATCCGACCTGCAGATCCGGCTCCCGCGCCAGGAACGCGCACAGCGCATCGCGCACCAGCGCGTGGTCGTCGGCGATCAGCAGGCGCATCGGCTGCGCCTCCCGTCGATGCAGGCGGAGCCTGCGCAGGCAGGGGCTGGGCAGGCAGAGGCTGGGGCGTCGGTCGGACCGACGGGGCGGGGTTCGGCGCCGCGATGGATCATGTCTCGACTCCGGCCAGGGGGGAATCATTGGCCGGCAGGTAACGCGATCAGGCGTTAGCGTTCGGTGTCCGCGCCGCCGGTTCCGGCCTCCTGCGCGGCGGCCCTGCCCGGCGCGCACAGGCCCGCGCCGCCCACTTCGGGGTAGGCTGCTCCGATCATCGTCCGCGCGAGCTGGTCATAGGCCGCGACCCAGGCCTCGCGCGCCCTGGGCGTGAATCTCTCGCCCAACTGCTGCTCCAGCATCCAGATCAGCGCCCGCCCCACGGCGGCGTAGTCCTCGGGCCGCACGCCATAGCCGACGTGGCGCAGCGCCAGTTCGGCCACCGGGCCGCGCAGGGCCATGGGACGATCAAGCGACTCGATCACCAGCGCCAGCGTCTCGGTCAGCTTTCGCCCCTGCTCGGCCGGATCGCCGGCGAACAGGACCTGGCTCTCGGGGAGGATCTGGAACAGCCGCCCGTAGAACAGCCCGGCCGCAAGACTGCGCTCGGCGAAGACCGGCGCCCAGGTGGCGCGGATTGCCGCGATCTGCTCCGCATCGAGATCCATGTCGCCCTCCGGCCGAAGTCCCGCACCGTCATTCTACCGGGAGTCGGCGCCACGTCGAGCGGCAAAGGCGCCCAGGACGAATCGGCCCTGGGCCGCCTTCCGGCCGGACATGAGCGGATCGCCAGGCCGGTTCACGGCGCCGGGCGTGGGGACGCCCGGCGCCGATCCTGCGGGTGAGAACGCCGCCGGGCCTGGGAAAGCCCTCCGCGGCCGGGGCGCCGTTGCGTCCCCCTCCGCATCTGCGCCCTTTCAAGCTACGCGGGCGCGCAGATCCCCGATGGGCAAGCTACCGGTTTCCTTGGCTCGGAACGTCTGGGGTGGCGGTCCGAGCCGTCGGGGGTCTGCAGTTCGAGGCGGGTCTGGGGCCGCCGCGAACCTTGAAAGCAGGATGAAACTGATCTTTCATCTCGTCAATGGGAATGAAACCGCCCTTTCAAAGCGAATCGACTCCCGCGGCGCCCGCGACGCGGGAACCCCCTCCGGCCGCCGGCGCCGAATCCTCGTTGATCCAGCGCATCCATCGCGTCTACGCGGCTCTGCCCGACGGCGAGCGCAGCGCCGTCGACCTGGTGCTCGAGGGCCCCGGAGAGCTCGCTCTGTGGTCGGCGGCCGAGCTCGCCTCGCGCGCCGGCGTCTCCGCGCCCACCGTCTCGCGGCTGTTCCGCCGGCTCGGATACGCCTCCTACGACGAGGCGCGTCGCGACTCGCGCGCGCTGCGGGCGGCGGGATCTCCCCTCTATCGGGGCGATCCGATCCCGGGCGGCGCGGAGGCCGACGGCGTGCTCGCCCGCCACCAGGCCGCCGAGATCGCCGCGCTGGAGACCACGTTCGCGCGCCTCGACCCGCGCGAGGCCACCGCCGCCGCGCACCGGCTGGCGACGGCGCCGCGGATGCGGGTGGCAGGCTTCCGCAACAGCTATTTCGTGGCCGAGTATGCGCGGATGCTGTTCAGCCAGATCCGGCCCGACGTGCAGCTGCTCAACTGGAGCGGGCAGACCGCCGCCGAGTCGCTGGGCGACGTGGGCCCCGAGGACGCCGTGCTGCTGATCGACCTGCGCCGCCGTCCCGCGGGGTTCGCGACCTTCGCAGGGACCCTGGCCGAGACCGGCGCCGACGTGGTCGCCATCTCGGACTCCTCGACGCGCCCCGGCGCGGGCGAGTCGTGGACGCTCGCCTGCGCCGTGAACACGCCCCAGACCTTCGACGCGCCCGGCCCGGCCTTCGCCCTCGTGCGGCTGCTGGCCTGCGAGGCGATGCTGCGCCTCGGCCCCGCCGCCCGCCGCCGCATCGAGCGGATCGAGCAGCTTCACGACTCCCTCTCCGACCTCGCCTGACCGCGCCCGCGCCTTGCATCCTCCCGCGCCGGCGGTCTAGCGTCCGCCCCAGACGCGACAGGGGCGCCCGTCAGGGCTGAGACGCACCCTTGGAACCTGATCCGGATCGCACCGGCGGAGGGAGTCGCGACGGGACCGCCCCTCGCCGTCCCGCCGCGCCCTCCCCGCCGACCTTGGGAGGACCGACCATGAGCCAGACCGCAGACCTGACGCCCGGCGCTCGCCTCGCGGCCATGCGCGCGGGCGCGCCGCTGGTTCACAACATCACCAACTACGTGGCGATGAACGTGATGGCCAACGCGCTGCTGGCCGCCGGCGCCTCGCCCGCCATGGTCCACGCGCGCGAGGAGGCGGCGGGCTTTGCCGCCATCGCCGCCGCGCTGACCGTGAACATCGGCACCCTGTCCCCGCCCTGGGCCGAGGCGATGGAGGCCGCCGCAGCCTCGGCCGTCGCCCACGGCAAGCCCTGGGTCCTCGACCCCGTCGCCGTCTTCGCCTCCCCCTACCGGACCGAGGTCTGCGCCCGCCTCGTCGCGCTCAGCCCCACCGTGATCCGGGGCAACGCCTCCGAGATCCTGGCGCTCGCCGGCGGGACCGCGGGGGCGGCCGGGGCCGACGCGGGCGACGAGGTCTCGGCGGCCGAGGCCGGCGCGCGCGCCCTCGCCCTGCGCAGCGGCGCGGTGGTGGCGGTGACCGGCCCGGTCGACTTCCTCACCGACGGGAGCCGCGCGTTCCGGGTGGCCAACGGCCATGCGCTGATGCCGAAGGTCACCGCGCTCGGCTGCTCGCTGACCGGCGTGGTCGCGGCCTTCGTGGCCACCGGCGAGGACCCGCTGGCCGCCACCGCCGCCGCGCTGGCCTTCTACGGCCTCGCCGGAGAGCGCGCGGCGACGGGCGCGGCCGGCCCCGGCAGCTTCGCCGTCGCCTTCATCGACGCGCTGCATGCGCTGAGCCCCGCCGACCTCGACGCCGGCGCGCGGATCGAGACCGCATGACCCGGCCGCCCTTCGACCCGCGCCTCTGCCTCGTCACCGACCCCTCGGCCCCCGCCGGGGTGGTCGAGACCGCCGTAGCCGCCGCCCGCGGCGGCGCGGCCCTGATCCAGCTGCGCGACAAGACCGCCCCCGACGCCGAACTGCTGGCGACCGCCCGCGCCCTGCGCGAGGCGCTCGGCCCCTTCCCCCACGCCCGCCTGCTGATTAACGACCGCCCCGACATCGCGCTCGAGGCCGGCGCCCACGGCGCCCACGTCGGCCAGACCGACGCAGAAATCGCCGAGGCGCGCCGCATTCTCGGTCCCAACGCGATCCTGGGCCTGTCGATCGAGAATCCCGCGCAGCTTGCCGACGTCGACTGGTCGGCCGTCGACTACATCGGCGCCGGCCCGGTCTTCGCCACGCCCAGCAAGACCGACGCCGCTCCGCCGATTGGCTTCGAGGGCCTCGCGGTTCTGGCCGCCGGCGCCCCGGTCCCCACACTCGCCATCGGCCGGATGACCGCCGCGCATGCCGGCGCCGCCCGTCGCGCCGGCGCCGCCGGCCTCGCCGTGGTCTCCGCCCTCTGCGCCGCGCAGGACCCGCAGGCCGCCGCCCGCGCCATCCTCGCCGCCTGGGACGCCGGCTGATCGCCGCGCGCCCCCGACCTCTCTGGCCAAGGAAATCCCCCATGCCCCGCGCCGTTCCCAACATCCTGTCGATCGCCGGCTCCGACCCCTCGGGCGGGGCCGGGATCCAGGCCGACCTGAAGACGATCTCGGCGCTCGGCGGCTACGCCATGGCCGCGCTGACCGGCCTGACCGTGCAGAACACCCGCGGCGTGCGCGACCTGCACATGCTGCCCCCCGCCTTCGTCGCGGCCCAGGTCGAGGCGGTGTTCGACGACGTCCCCGTCGATGCGGTCAAACTCGGCATGCTCGGCGCGCCCGAGGTGGTCCAGGCGGTGGCCGGGGTCCTCGCCGCGCGTCGTCCGCCCGTGGTGGTGCTCGATCCGGTGATGGTCGCCAAGGGCGGCGCCCGCCTGCTCGCGCCCGAGGCCGAAGCCGCCATGCGCGCCCTCCTCCCCCTCGCCGACGTGCTGACCCCGAACCTGCCCGAGGCCGCGGTCCTGCTCGGCGCGCCCGAGATTACGACCGAGGACGAGATGCTCGCGACCGCCCGCGCGCTGCTGGCGCTGGGCCCCCGGGCGGTGCTGCTGAAAGGCGGCCATCTTCCCGGCGACCGCCCCAGCCCCGACCTGCTGGCCTGGGACGGCGGCGCCCTGCCCCTGCCGGGCGAGCGCATCGTCACCCGCAACGCGCACGGCGCGGGCTGCACGCTGTCCTCGGCGCTCGCCACGCAGCTCGCCCTGACCGGGGGCGACCTGCCCGAGGCGGCGCGGCGCGCGAAGGCCTATGTCGCCGCGGCGATGCGCGCCGCCGACCGTCTCGACGCGGGCGGAGGGCACGGCCCGCTCGATCACTTCTTCGCCCTGCGCGGCTGAGCGCACGCCCGCGCCGCACGGCGCACGAAAAAGGCGGCGCGCCAGCCGGGCGCGCCGCCTTGTCTCTCTCGTCGCGCGCCCCCGGGCCCGGGGGCGTCCGCGGGTCCTACTCGACCTCGCCCATCAGCTGGGTCTTGGCCACCGCCATCAGCTCCTGCATCTTGGCGCGCAGCTCGCCCGCGGGCGCGCCCTTCGCCTCGAGGTCGGCCTTAACCTTGCGGAACACGTCCTCGTCGCCAGCCTCCTTGAGATCCTCGACAACGATCGAGCGCGCGTAGTCCGCCGCCGCATCGCCCTCGAGCCCCATCAGCCCGGCCGCCCACAGTCCCAGCAGCCGGTTGCGGCGGGCCTCGGCGCGAAAGCGCATCTCCTCGTCGTGGGCGTACTTGCTTTCGAACGCCTTTTCGCGATCGTCGAACGTGGTCATCGCGGTCCTCCGTATGTCGCCGCTCCGGGCCTCCCCCGGCGTGGCCCCCTATATAGGCGAGCCGCGCCGCGGACCCCATAGGCGCCCTAACTTCGATCCGCCTAAGAATCCTTGCGACAGGTCAATCGAGCGACTAAATGGCAGGCCCCGGCGCGCGGGATCCTCCCGCGCGCCCGTTGATCTTTTTCCGGGGCTCCCGATGGCGCGACGCAGACTGGTCTACGAAGGCAAGGCGAAGATCCTCTATGAGGGTCCCGAGCCGGGCACGTTGATCCAGCACTTCAAGGACGACGCCACAGCCTTCAACGCCGAGAAGAAGGACGTCATCGACGGCAAGGGGGTGCTCAACAACCGCATCTCCGAGCATATCATGACCGGCCTGAACGAAATCGGCGTTCCCACCCATTTCATCCGCCGCCTCAACATGCGCGAGCAGCTGATCCGCGCGGTCGAGATCATTCCGCTCGAGATCGTGGTGCGCAACGTCGCCGCCGGGTCGCTGGCCAAGCGCCTGGGGCTCGAGGAGGGGATGCAGCTCCCCCGCCCGATCATCGAGTTCTACTACAAGGACGACAAGCTCGGCGATCCGATGGTCACCGAGGAGCATATCGCGGCGTTCAACTGGGCCTCCCAGCAGGACGTCGACGACATCATCGCCCTGGCGCTGCGCGTCAACGACTTCCTCTCGGGCATGATGCTGGGCGTCGGCATCCGCCTGGTGGACTTCAAGATCGAGTGCGGCCGCATCTACGAGGGCGACTACCAGCGCGTCATCGTCGCCGACGAGATCAGCCCGGACAGCTGCCGCCTGTGGGACGTCAAGTCGGGCCAGAAGCTCGACAAGGACGTGTTCCGCCGCGATCTCGGCGACCTGGCCGACGCCTATTCGGAGGTCGCCTCGCGCCTGGGCATAATGCCCCGCCGCAACGGCCGCGCGGGCGTCGGACCCAAGCTGGTCCACTGACCCCGCCGCGAGGCGCAGGCCCGGACATGAAACGGCGCCCGCCCCCCGGCGGGCGCCGTTCCTTTGCGCGCCCCGGATCGAAGCTCCCCCCTCCCGTCCCCGAGGCCCGATGACCCTGCGCACCCTCGCCGCCGCCGCGCTCGCCGCGATCCTGATCGTCGCGATCGCGGCCGCCGCCTGGACCGGCCTGCGCCGCGTATCGGGGACCGAGTTCGTGGCCCTCGAGTCCCACCCCGGCTTCCGTCGCCTCGCCTCCGGCCCGGGCGCCGCGCCCGCGGCGAGCTCGGGCGCGGGCGCGGCGCTTGTCGGCCTGGACGGCCGCGCCCGCCCCGCGCCGCCCACGCCCGGAGAGCTCTGCGGCCTGATCTGGTCCGCCCCCGGCGTCCCGGCCCAGGGTCCGCTCGCCTCCCCGCAGCGCATCGCGGTGTTCTCCGACGCCAACTGCCCCTACTGCCGCCGCCTCGACGAGATCGTGGCCGCGCTCGCCGAGGACCGCCCCGACCTGCGCATCGTCCACCACGAATGGCCGGTGCTGGGCGAGGGCTCCCGCCTCGCCGCCCGCGCAACCCTCGCCGCCGCCGCCCAGGGCGCGGCCGAGCCGATGCGCCGGCGCCTGCTGGCCGCGCGCTTCGTGATCACCCCGGCCTATCTCGAGCGGGCGGCGGCCGCCCTCGACCTCGACCCCGCGCGGCTGGTCCGCGAGATGCGCTCCCGCCGGGTCGAGGCCGCCCTCGCCGCCACCTCGCGCGCCGCCGAAACGCTCGGCTTCCTCGGCACGCCCGCGGTGGTGATCGGAGGAACCCTTGTCACCGGCGCCGTCTCCCGCGGCGCGATCGACCGCCTGCTGGCGCTCGAGGCCGACCGCTCCGACGCCCCCTGCCGCTGAGCCCACCGGCGCGACGCCTCCGCAGACCCGGGCCCGCAGGGCCCCGCGAGGGGGACGGCCGGGCGGGGCGATGCGGACGCGCAGCGGACGCGAGGGCCGCCCCGGCCGGCTGGCGCTCGCGTCCGCTGCGGCCCCCCGCCCGCTTGCCCCCTCGTGCGATCCGCGCTATCGCCCGGCGAAATCCCCCCAACGGCCCCGGGAGACCCGCCATGAAGGCCCGCGTCCACGTCTCGCTGAAAACCGGCGTGCTCGACCCGCAGGGCGAGGCGATCCGCCACGCGCTCGGGACCCTCGGCTTCGAGGGCGTCGAGGGCGTCCGCCAGGGCAAGCTGATCGAGCTCGAGCTCGCCCAGACCGACCCCGCCGCCGCCGAGGCCGAGGTCCGCAGGATGTGCGAGGCGCTGCTGGCCAACCCGGTGATCGAATCCTACTCGATCGAGATCGCCTGATGCGCGCCGCGGTCATCGTCTTCCCCGGCTCCAACTGCGACCGCGACATGCAGGTCGCCCTGCAGGCGGTCGCCTCCGCGCCGGTCGAGATGGTCTGGCACAAGGACACCGCGCTGCCCGGGGGCCTCGATCTGGTGGCCCTGCCCGGCGGCTTCTCGTTCGGCGACCACCTGCGCTGCGGCGCGATCGCGGGCAAGTCGCCGATCATGCGCGCCGTCTCCGATTTCGCCCACGCCGGCGGCCATGTCCTGGGCGTGTGCAACGGCTTCCAGATCCTGACCGAGACGGGTCTGCTCCCCGGCGCCCTGCTGCGCAACGGCGCCCTGAAGTTCCTCTGCAAGCCGGTTCCGCTGACCGTGAAGACCTCGGCCAGCCCGTTCACCTCCGCCTGGACCGCCGGCGACACGGCGCTGATCCCCATCGCCCACCACGACGGCGCCTACGTGGCCGATCCGCAGACGCTGGCCGAGCTCGAGGGCGAGGACCGCGTCGCCTTCGCCTATGCCGAGGGCGCCCCCAACGGGGCCGTCCACGACATCGCCGGCGTGCTCTCGGCCAACCGCCGGGTGCTGGGCATGATGCCCCACCCCGAGCGGGCTGTGGACCCCGCCCACGGCGGCGCAGACGGCGCGCCCCTGTTCCGCAGCCTCGCCGAGGCGCTCGTCTCCGCCTGAGCCGCGGCCCGTCCGTCCGCCCTGCAAGGCGCCGCGCCCCCGCGGCGCCTTTGTCGTTCCAGACCCTCCCGCCGCCGCCTGCGCGCCCTGAAGGACGCCGCCCTGGGCCCGCGCCCGCGCCTGCCTCGACGTCCTCGCGATCCATCGAAAAAACCTGTCCGGCGCCCTCTTGCCACCACCCCCGCGCCCGGCTAAACCCCGGCTCGTCGAGCGGGCTATAGCGCAGTCTGGTAGCGCGTCCGTCTGGGGGACGGGAGGTCGTAGGTTCGAATCCTGCTAGCCCGACCAATCGAGCGCCAGCCGGCAACGGCTGGCGCTCTTCGCATGGGCCCCCGGCTTCGCCGCGCCCGCCGCGAAGGGAGGGAGAGCCATGACCGCGCCCGCGCAGCCCGAGACGGGGCCGCAGCGCCCCGGCGTTCTGCCCTCCCAGGAACTCCGCGCCCTGATCGCACAGGGCCGCATCTCCGCCGACGTCCCGATCCCGGCCCCGCAGGTCCAGCCCGCCAGCCTCGACCTGCGGCTCGGGGCCATCGCCCACCGGGTGCGCGCCTCGTTCCTCACCGGCGCCGACTCGACGGTGACCGAGCGTCTCGAGCGCTTCGCCATGCACTCGATCGACCTCACCCAGGGCGCGGTGCTGGAGAAGGGCTGCGTCTACGTGATCCCGTTGCAGGAGCGTCTGGACCTGCCCGCCGACGTCTCCGCGGCGGCCAACGCCAAGTCCTCCACCGGGAGGCTCGATCTGCTCACCCGCCTGATCACCGACGGGGGAGAGGAGTTCGACCGCGTCGATCCCGGCTATTCCGGCCCCCTCTACGCCGAAATCTCCCCCCGCAGCTTCTCGGTCCTGGTGCGTCCCGGCATGCGCCTGAACCAGATCCGCCTGCGCCGCGGGAGCCTCGCGTTCTCCGACGACGACCTGCGCGCCCTGCATGCGCGCGAGCCGCTGGTCGACGTCGCCCCGATCATCGACCACGGCCTCGCCTTCTCGGTCGACCTGACGCAGCGGGGCGATCAGCCCGTCGGCTGGCGCGCCAAGCCCCACACCGGCCTGATCGACCTCGACCGCATCGCCGCCTACGAGGCGTCCGAGTTCTGGGAGCCGCTGTTCCCCGCCCCCCGCGGCGGCCTGATCCTCGATCCCGGCGCCTTCTACATCCTGGTCAGCCGCGAATCCGTGGCGATCCCGCCGAACTACGCCGCCGAGATGCAGCCCTACCTCGCCATGGCCGGAGAGTTCCGCGTCCACTACGCCGGCTTCTTCGACCCCGGCTTCGGCCACGCCTCGGCCGGGGGCGCAGGCTCCCGCGGGGTTCTCGAAGTCCGCTGCTACGAGGCGCCCTTCGCGCTCGAGCATGGCCAGGTCGTCGGGCGCCTGGTCTACGAGCCGATGGCCGAGATCCCCGACGTCCTCTACGGCGCCGATCTCGCCTCCAACTACCAAGGCCAGGGCCTGAAGCTCGCCAAGCAGTTCCGCGCGCCCTGACCGCGTCGGCCAGGAGCGTTATGAAATAACATAACGCCTTGATGTCACTCAATCTTCACGCCAGGCTTGCGGCCGCTCTGCTATCGCGTCGCCACGCAACCTGATCGAGGAGAGGGGACATGCTCCGCAATTCCGCCGCCCTGGCGCTGACGCTCGCCGTCGCGCTTCCGGCCGCAGCCCAGGACCTGCCGCAGGCCGGCAGCCAGTGGTTTGCCGACGCGCAGGCGGTGATCGAGGCCCGCAAGGCCGCGACCCCCAACACCAACCGCGCCCGGAACGTGATCCTGTTCGTCGCCGACGGGCTGGGCGTGGGCACCAACTACGCCGTGCGCGTCTTCGACGGCCAGCAGAAGGGCCTGCTGGGCGAAGAGAACGTCCTCCCCTACGAGGCGTTCCCCAACGTGGCGCTGGTCAAGACCTACAACATCAACGCCCAGACCCCCGACTCGGCCCCCACGGCCGGCGCGCTGAACACCGGCGTGAAGCAGCGCTTCAACCTCATCAACCTCGGCGAGAACGCGATCACCGGCGACTGCGCCTCCGAGGCCGACAACCGCCTGACCACCTTCGCCGAGATCGTCGAGGGCATGGGCAAGTCGGTGGGCATCGTCTCGACCGCCCGCCTGACCCACGCCACCCCGGCCGCGGTCTACGCCAAGACCGCCTACCGCAACTGGGAGGCCGAGGCGCCCGAGGGCTGCGCCGACATCGCCTCCCAGATGATCGAGGCCATCGAGACCGGCCTGGTCGACGTCGCCCTCGGCGGCGGCCGGCGCAACTTCCACGGCGCCGAGCAGATGGACGGCGACGGCAAGGGCGGCCGCCGCAAGGACGGCGTCGACCTGATCGCCGCCGCCCAGGACTCCGGCGTGCAGTACGCCTGGAACACGCAGACGGCCCAGGCCTTGAAGCTCGACGGCTCCGCCCCGATCCTCGGCCTCTTCGACGCCTCGCACATGAAATACGAGCATGACCGCCCCGAGGGCGAGATCGGCCTCGTCGACATGACCCGCATGGCCATCGAGACCCTCTCGACCAACGAGGAAGGCTTCTACCTCGAGATCGAGGCCGGCCGCGTCGACCATGCCAACCACGCGGGCAACCTGCACCGCACCCTGACCGATGGCGTCGCCTTCGCCCAGGCGGTGGCGCTGGCCGACGAGCTGACCGACGACGCCGACACGCTGATCATCGTCACCGCCGACCATGAGCACGCCATCGCCTTCAACGGCTACTGCGGCCGCGGCACCCCGATCACGGGCCTGTGCCACGACATCGACAACGCGGGCGTGAAGCACTCCGACGAACTGGTCACCGCCGACGACGACAAGCCCTACTCGGTCGTGGGCTATCTCAACGGCCCCGGCGCGGTGCTCAAGAAGGGCGAGGACGGCGTCTATTCGGGCGAGCGCGCCACCCTGACCCAGGCGCAGGCCACCGATCCCGACTTCCTCCAGGAAGCGCTGATCCCCAAGTCCTCCGAGACCCACTCGGGCGAGGACGTGGTCGCCTGGGCCAAGGGCCCCTGGGCGCATCTGCTGGGCGGCACCATCGAGCAGAACGTAATCTTCCACGTCATGCACGCCGCCGCGACGGCCGAGTGATCCTGCGCTAGGCTTCGCGGGGGCCCGCCGCGCGCGGGCCCCCGCCTTCCGTTCCGGCCCCCGACGCCTGCGCGCCGAGGCCCGCCACCAGGCGCGACGCCCCCGTCGGGGCCGCGCCGCGTCTCCCGGGAGACCGCCATGACCCTGCCCCGCCTCGCCGTCGCGCCCGCCCGCCGGGACCTGCTGCGCGCGGGCGTTGCGCTGGCCGCCGCGCCGCTCGCGCTGCGCGCGCCCGCAGCGCTGGCCGCCGACGAGCCGATCCGCCTGCGCGAGCTCTATGAGAAAGACCTGTCCTTCTCCCCCCTCGCCACCGACCTCGAAGGCGAGCGGGTGACGATCGAGGGCTTCATGGCCCCGCCCCTGAAGGCCGAAAGCCGGTTCTTCGTGCTCACCAACCGTCCGCTGGCCGTCTGCCCGTTCTGCGAGACCGAGGCCGACTGGCCCGACGACATCCTCGCCGTGCTCACCCGCCGGGTGGTCGACGTCGTCCCCTTCAACATCGCCATCGCGGTCTCCGGCCGCCTGTCGCTGGGCGCGGCCACCGACCCCGACACCGGGTTCGTCAGCCGCGTGCGCCTCGAAGAAGCCGAGGTCGACCGCGCATGAAGCATGAGCGTCCCGTCCCCGCCGGGACCCGCGCGCTCGCCCCCGGCGACCTGCGCATCGAGGGGCTGGAGGTCCGCGCCCCCGACGGCCGCACGATCCTCTCGGTCGACCGCCTGCGCGTGCCCGCCGGCGGGACGCTGGGCATCCAGGGGCCCTCGGGCGCGGGCAAGTCGACGCTGCTGCACGCGATCGCGGGCCTGGTTCCCGCCGCCGCGGGCCGGATCCTGTGGGGGGAGACCGACCTCGCCGCCCTGCCCGAGGCGGCCCGCGACGCCTTCCGCCGCCGCTCGCTGGGCATGATCTTCCAGGACTTCCTGCTGCTCGAGGAGCTATCCCCCCTCGACAACGCCGCCGTCTCCGCCGCCTGGGCGCCGCGCGCCGAGCGTCCCGCGATCCGCGCCCGCGCCGCCGAGCTGCTGGCGCGCTTCGGCGCCCCGACCACCGCGCGCAACGTCTCCGCCCTCTCGGGCGGCGAACGTCAGCGCATCGCCGCCGCGCGGGCGCTGGCGCGCAACCCCGCCGCGATCCTCGCCGACGAGCCCACCGCCAGCCTCGACCGCGAGAACGCCGACCGGCTGGTCGCCGACCTCCTCGCAGCCGCCCGCGACCGCGGGCGCACGGTGATCGCCGTCAGCCATGACGCCGCGATGATGTCGGCGATGGATCGCGTCATCCAGGTGGTCGACGGACAGGTGCGCCAGTGATGCCCGAGGCGGTTTCCGACCTCTGGCGCGCCCTGCCCAACGCGGCGCAGGATCTCGCGCTGACCCTGCTGCTGCTGGCCCCCGCGGCGGCGCTGGCGGCCCTTGCCATGCGCGGCCAGGCGCCCTGGCCGCTCGCCCGGGCGCTGCTGGTCCGCTTCCGCTGGACCAACCTGCTGTTCGCGGGTCTGATGGCCCTCTCGGTCGGCCTCGGCGGCGCGCTGCTGAGCCAGGAGCGAGCCCTGCGCCAGGCCGCCGCCCGCGCCGCCGGGCCGTTCGACGTGATCGTCGCGGCGCCGGGCGACGAGATCCGGGCGCTGCTCTCGACCGTCTACCTGCAGCCCGCCGCCGCCCTGCCGCTGCTGGGGCCCGAGGCGCTGCGCGCGATCCAGGCCGACCCGCGGGTCTCGCTCGCCGCCCCCGTCGCCTTCGGCGACAGTCACGCCGGCGCGCCCATCGTGGGCACGACCGCCGCGTTTCTCGACCGCCTCGCGGGCCCCCTGGCGGAGGGCCGCGCCTGGGCGCGCCATGGCGAGGCCATCGCCGGCGCCCATGCGGCGATGACGCTGGGCGAAACCGTCGCGCCCGCCCACGGCCATGGCGACGCGGCCGAAGCCGACGCCCACGCCGGCGAGTCCCTGCGCATCGTTGGCCGCATGTCCCCGACCGGCGGCCCCTGGGACCGCGCCATCCTCGTGCCCATCGAGACTCTGTGGGAGATGCACGGTCTCGCCCCCGGCCACGCGCCGGAACGGCCCGAGCAGCTGGGCCCCCCCTTCGACCCGGACTACTTCCCCGGCGCCCCGGCCTTCGTGCTGTCGGGCGAGCGCCTCGCCGACGCCTACGCCATCCGCGCCCGCCACGACGGCGAGGGGACCATGGCCTTCTTCCCCGGCGCCACGCTCGCCCGTCTGCATGCGGTGCTGGGCGACGTGCGCGAGGCGATGTCGCTGATGGCCGTCCTTACCCAGGCGCTGGCCGCCGCAGGCGTGCTGGCGGGGCTGGTGGCGCTGGCGCGTCTGTTCGCCCGACGCTTCGCCCTGCTGCGCGCGATGGGCGCGCCGCGGCGCTTCGTGCTGGGGGTGGTCTGGCTCTACGCCGCCAGCCTGCTGGGGGCGGGATGTCTTGCCGGACTGGCGCTGGGCTGGGCCTCGGCAGGGCTGGTCTCGGCCGCGCTTTCTGCACGGACCGACATGGCGGTCGCCGCCTCGCTCGGCTGGCCCGAGATCCAGCTCGCCGCCGCCGCCTTCTCGGCGGCCTCGCTTCTGGCGCTGGCCCCCGCCGTCGCCGCCTACCGGCGCGCCCCGGCCGAGGACCTGCGCGCCGGCTGAGGCTTCCGCGATCAGGCGGCGTCCGAGGCGCCCGCCGCGAGGTAGGCGCGCCAGCCGCCGTGGGCGGTGACGTCCTCGGCCCCCTCCAGGCCCGCCGCCTCGCACAGGAACCCCTTCACGCTCGAGCCGTCGGCGAGCTGCACCGTCCCGATCCCCAGCGGCGAGGGCACTCCGGCGATGAACGCTCCGAACCGGGCCATGGGGACGGCCCAGACCTCGACCGCGATCTGCGCGCCGTCCTTCGCGCGCACCATCCCGGGCCGCTTCGGCGGGCCGCCCGGCAGAGCGTAGAGGCGATAGTCGGCCGAGGTCGTGGTCGCGGCCAGGAACCGCGCCCCCAGCCGGGTCAGCTCCGGGTTCAGCGGCAGGCCCGACATGTGCGCGCCGACCGCCGCCAGCGCGATCTCGTCGTCCATCGCCGCGGCCGCGCGCTCCGGCCCCCGCGGCGCCGCCCACCCCGTCGCCCCCAGCGCGACGCCCGAGCGGTCGTGCAGCGTCTCGCCCAATGCGGCCAGCTGCGCGTCGCGCCCCGCGCGGCCCAGCAGCGTCACCGAACCCGGCCGCCCGTCGGCCCGCGCCGCCATCGGCACGGCCAGTCCGCACATGTCCAGCAGGTTCACGAAGTTGGTGTAAGTCCCGAAGTTGGAGTTCGGCGTCACCGGGTCCGCCTCGAGATCGGCCACCGAGTAGAAGGTGGGGATCGTCGGCACGGCCATCAGGTCGACCGCGTCCAGCATCGGCTGCACGATCCGCTTGAGCGCCTGCAGCGCGTACTGCCCCTTGAACGCGTCGGCGGCCGAGTATCCTTCCGCCTTGCCGATGATCGCGCGGGTGACCGGGTGCATCTCCTCGGGGCGGTCGCGGATGATCGCCTCGGTCGCGGCCCAGCGCTCGCCGACCCAGGGACCGTCGTAGAGCAGCCGCGCGATGTCGTAGAAGGGCTGGAAGTCGAGCTCCACCAGCTCCCCGCCCAGCGCCGCAAGCTCCTCCAGCGCGGCGTCGTAGGCGGCTTCCTGCGCGGCGTCGCCAAGGAAGATCCGCGTGGCGGGCGTCGGCACGCCGACCCTGAAGGCGGGGGGACAGGCCGCCAGCGCCGGCGTCGAGGCGGGCCGCGCGTAGGCGTCGGAGGGGTCGAACACCGCCGCCGCCCGGAACGCCGCCCAGGCGTCCCCCACGGTCAGCGCGAAGATCGAGATCGTGTCCAGCGACCGGCAGGCCGGGACCAGCCCGGTCGCCGAGATCGCCCCCAGCGACGGCTTCAGCCCCACGATGTTGTTCAGCGCCGCCGGCACCCGCCCCGAGCCCGCCGTGTCGGTCCCGAGCGAAAAGCTCACCAGCCCCCGCGCCACCGCCACCGCGGACCCCGAGGACGATCCCCCCGGCACGATCGCGGGATCCACCGCGTTCCTGGGGATCGGATAGGGCGAGCGCACGCCCACCAGCCCCGTGGCGAACTGGTCGAGGTTGGTCTTGCCCACCAGGATCGCGCCCGCCGCCTTCAGCGCCGCGACCGCCACCGCGTCCTGCGAGGGCTGGTAGGCCGAGGCGGGACAGGCGCAGGTGGTCGGGCAGCCGGCGGCGTCGATGTTGTCCTTGGCCGCGAAGGGCACGCCCCACAGCGGCATCGCGACGGGATCGAAGGGCGGCAGCGCCGCGGCGGCGGCCCCGGCGGTCTCGGGGTCCACGAGGTGGATGAAGATGCCGGGATCGCCCGCCGCCTCGATGCGCCGGTAGACTTCCGCGATCACCTCGATGGGCGAGACGCCGCGCGCGTAGGCCGCGTGAAGGGCCTGGATATGGAAGGGCAGGTCCTTCATGGGACGCCTCGCTTTCTTGGTTGCTCGGGCGGCGCTCAGGCCGGCTCCACGAATTCCACGGGGCGGGTCCAGTGGATCAGGACCACGCAGCCGTCCTCGGACCAGACGCTGTGCACGCTGCCCTCGGGATTGAAGACGATGTCGCCCGCCCGGGCCACACCGTTGTCGTCGGATTGGGACCCCTCGAGCACCACGATGGTCTCGAGCCCCGTATGCCGGTGCCGCGGCACCGAGGCGCCGGGCGCGTAGCGAAGAAGCGCGACCGCGGCGGGGCCCTCCGCCAGGCGGTGGATCTCCACCCCCTCGCGGAAGAACTCGAAAGGCAGCGCCTGCCAGCCGCCCGAAAGCGCCAGGGGCAGGAAGCCGCGCAGCACGGCGGGCGCGTCGGTGACGGGCGTCAGGGGATCAGACACCGATCGCCTCCCGGATCCGGTCGCTCGTGGCGGTCCAGCCGACGATGGCGCCCTGGGCGCGGATCATCTCGATGGCGGCCTGCTTGAAGGCGGGGAAGTAGGACTCGGTCGCATCGGTCGCGAGGATGCACTCATAGCCCCGGTCGTTGGCCTCGCGCATCGTGGTCTGCACGCAGACCTCGGTGGTGACGCCCGCAAAGACCAGCTGGCGCAGGCCCTTGGCCTGCAGCACCTGGCCGAAGTCGGTGGCATGGAAGGCGCCCTTGCCCGGCTTGTCGATCACGGTCTCGCCCTCCGCGGGATAAAGTTCGGGAATGATGTCCGCCCCCGGCTCGCCGGCGATCAGGATCCGGCCCATCGGCCCCGCGTCCCCGATCCGCAGCGCCGGAGACCCCCGGTCGCGCTTGGCGCGCGGCAGGTCCGACAGGTCCGGGCGGTGACACTCGCGCGTGTGGATCACCGGCAGGCCGGCGGCGCGGAACCCCGCGATCAGCCGCGCCGTCGTCGGGATGATCGCGCGCAGCAGGGAGACGTCGTTGCCCAGGCTCGCGCCGAAGCCGCCCGCCTCCATGAAGTCGCGCTGCATGTCGATCACCACCAGGCCCAGCGCCGAGGGGTCGAGCTCGATGGGGAACGGCTCGGCCGCGAGCGTCGCCATCACGCGTGCCCCGCCATGTGCCGGCCGATCTCGGCCACGTCCGCCTGGCCCGCCTCGACCTCATAAGCGAAGCGGCCCTCGGACATCACCAGGATGCGGTCCGACAGCTCCAGGATCTCGTCCAGGTCCTCCGACATCAGCAGCACCGCCGCGCCGGCGTTGCGCGCGGCCATGATCCGCTGGCGGATCTCTGCCACCGCGGTGAAGTCGAGCCCGAAGCACGGGTTGGAGATGATCAGCAGGTCCACCTCCCCCGAAAGCTCGCGGCTCAGCACCGCCCGCTGGACGTTGCCCCCCGAGAGGCTCTCGATCGGGCTTTCGAGGCTGGCGGTCCTGACCTTGAAGGCCTGCACCAGCTCGGCCCCCAGCCGGGTCATCCCCGCCCCGTCCAGCCACCGCCGCGCGCCCTTGCCGTTCACGTCGAAACTGCGGAACGCGATGTTCTCGGCCACGCTCATCTTCGGCGCGCAGGCGTTCTTCAGCGGCTCCTCGGGCAGATATCGCACCTTCAGGCGGCGCTGCTCCTCGCGGGTGGCGCGGTAGGGTACGCCGTGGACCTTGATGACGCCCGCCTCGCAGGGGCGCTGCCGGGTCAGGATCTCCATGAACTCCGACTGGCCGTTGCCCGAGACGCCGGCGATGCCCACGACCTCGCCCGCGCGCACCTCGAACCCGTCGATCTCGATCTGCCTGAGGCCGCTGCCGTCGGCGGCGCGCACGCCCTCGACCCGCAGCACCGCCTCGCCCGGGGTCCCGGTCCGCGCGGCGGACCTGGCCAGCGTCTCCGCCCCCACCATCAACTCGGCCATGTCGGCGTGGCTCAGGTCCGCGACCCGCCCGCCGCCGGTCTTCGCCCCCCGCCGCAGCACCGAGACCTCGTCCGCGAAGGCCGTCACCTCCCGGAACTTGTGAGAAATCATCAGCACCGAGATCTCGCCCGCCTCCGTCAGCCCCCGCACCACCCCCAGCACCTCGTCCGCCTCGGCGGGCGTGAGCACCGAGGTCGGCTCATCGAGGATCAGGAACCGCCGCCCGAGATAGAGCTGCTTGAGGATCTCGAGCTTCTGCCGCTCCCCCGCCGAGAGGCGCATCACCGGCACGTTCAGCGGCGCCTTGAACGGCATCGTGTCGATGAACGCCTCGAGGTCGCGCCGTTCGCGGCGCCAGTCGATGATCCTGGGCGCGTCCTCGCGGCTGATCACCAGGTTTTCGGCCGCGGTCAGCGAGGGGACCAGGGTGAAATGCTGGTAGACCATGCCCAGCCCCATGGCATGGGCGGCGCGGGGGTCGGGGATGTCGACCTCGCGCGCGCCCACGATCACCGAGCCTTCGGTGGGCGTATAGAAGCCCATCATGCATTTCACGAGCGTCGACTTGCCCGCGCCGTTCTCCCCCAGCAGGGCGTGGAACGAGCCCGGCGTCACCTTGATCGAGACATCCTTGAGCGCCGTGAAGCCGCCGAAGCGCTTGGTCATGCCGACCGTCTCGACGCCCAGCGCCTTGATCCCGGGGGGGAGGACGGTCATGCGCCCACGCCCTCCAGGCAGGCGATGTAGTCCGCCGAGTTCGAGACCGCCCCGAACACGCCCCCCTGCATCTTGATCATCTTGATGGCGGCGTGGTGGTTGCCCATGTCGGTCGCCCCGCAGCAGTCCTCGAGCAACAGGCACTCGAAGCCGCGGTCGTTGGCGTCGCGCATGGTGGTGTGCACGCACACGTCGGTGGTGATGCCGGTCAGCACGAAGTTCTGGATGCCCCTCGTGCGCAGCAGCAGTTCCAGGTCGGTGGCGTAGAAGCTGCCCTTGCCCGGCTTGTCGATGATCGGCTCGCCCGCGATGGGCGCCAGCTCCTCGATGATCTCCCACCCCGGCTCGCCACGGGTGAGGATGCGCCCGCAGGGCCCGGGATCGCCGATGCCGGCCCCGATGCGGCGCGAGCGCCAGCGCTTGTTTTCAGGCAGGTCGCCGAGATCCGGCCGGTGCCCCTCCCGCGTGTGGATCACCAGCCCGCCCCAGGCGCGCATGGCGGCCAGCACCGCCTTGATCGGCGCGATCGGGGCGCGGGTGTTCGACAGGTCGTAGCCCATCTTGTCCACATAGCCGCCGACGCCGCAGAAGTCGGTCTGCATGTCGATGACGATCAGCGCCGTGTTCTCCGGCCGCAGGTCGCCATTGTATGGCCAGGGATACGGGTCCGCGGCCAGCGGTCCGGTCGTCTCGACGATCCCATCCGTCACGTTCATTCCGCGGCCTCCTTCGCGCCGGGGCTGTAGGTCCGCTTGGGCTCGGGGAAGCCGCAGGAGGTTCCGTCGGTGATCTTCACCGCCTCCTCCCAGGGCAGCCGGGCCGTGCCTGCGACCATGTCCTGCATGAACGTGTAGGGGCAGTCCTGCGCGCCCCCCTTCACCGCCACGTAGCCGCGGTGGAACAGCTGGTAGATGTTGTTCTCCACCCCCCAGCCCGCGCGCGCCTCGCGCACCAGGTCCGGGCGCACCTCGGCCGAGATGATCTCGTCCGGCCGGCCCGAGGTCCCGTGCGCGACCACCGAGCCGTCGAAGTTGCAGATCATCCCCTCGCCCATCGAGTCGAAGGTCCCGTCAGAGCCGCACATGCACACGTTCGCGGTCACCATCAGGTTCTGGAAGGCGTTGGCCTGGTTGGTGAAGCGCCAGCTGTCGCGGATCGGGGCGGTGTAGCCAGCGGTGCGCAGCATAATCTCGGCGCCCTTGTAGGCGCATTCGCGCGCCATCTCGGGGAACATGCCGTCATGGCAGATGATCAGCGCCAGCTTGCAGCCCTTGGGGCCCTCGATCACCGGGATGCCCTGATCTCCCGGCTCCCACGGCTCCACCGGAACCCAGGGGTGCATCTTGCGGTAGTAGAGCTGGATCTCCCCCTGGTCGTCGATCACCAGGCCGGTGTTCCAGGGCATCCCGCCGGGGTTCTTCTCCATGATCGAGAAGCAGCCCCAGATCCGGTTGTCGATGCAGGCTTGCCGGAAAGCCGCCACCTCCGGCCCGTCGATCGCGCACATGATCGCCGGGTTGATGTCCATCGACAGGCCATGCAGCGCGTATTCGGGGAACACCACCAGGTCCATGCCCGCCATGTTGCGCCGGGCCTTGCCCACCATCTCGACGATCCGCGCGGTCTGGCGCGCCAGGTCCTCGGGCGTGACCACCACCGGCAACTGCAGCTGCACCAGTCCGATCACCACGCCGTTCGGGGAGGGGTTCAGTCCGCCCAGGCCGTTCATCGCGCTTCCTTTCTTTTCGTCCGCTGTCGCGAGGGCGCCATGCGCCTGCCATCGCGTCGCCGCCTCGCGGCGCCCATATCGTCCCCAACACCCCCGCCGGCCCGCCGCGAGCGACCGCCGGCCAGACGACCCAGGAGAACCTCATGACTCGACGCGCATTGCCCTTCACTCTTGCCGTTTCCCTGGCGGCGGCCGGCGCCATGGGCCTGACCCTCGTCGCCGACGCCGCGCGCGCCCAGGACGCCACCGCCAAGATGCTCAGCCCCGAGGGCAACCCGGTGGGCGTCGCCTCGCTCTACAACACTCCCGCGGGCGTGCTGATCGAGCTCGAGCTGACCGAGGCGCCCGAGGGCGAGCACGGCTTCCACATCCATGCGGTGGGCGAGTGCGGGCCCGACTTCGGCCACGCCGGCGGGCATCTCGGCGGCGACGAGGCCACGCACGGCTTCCTGTCCGAGGACGGCCCCCACGCCGGCGACCTGCCCAACATTCACGTGCCCGAGAGCGGGACGCTGAAGGTGACCACGCTGGCGCCGCTGGCCAAGCTCGCCGACTCCGACGGCGAGACCCCGGCCGAGGCGCTCGAGGAGTCCGCCCAGGCCCTGTTCGGCGGCCGCGGGCGCACCGCGGTGCTCGATTCCGACGGCGCCGCGCTGATGATCCACGCCGGCCCCGACGACTATGTCACGGACCCGGCCGGCGCCTCGGGCGACCGCATCGCCTGCGGGGTGATCGAGGCGCTCTGAGCGCGCGGGCCTGCGAAGATCGGGGCGGGGGGACATCTCTCCGCCCCTCATTTCGTGATCGACAGCTCGCCCGGCGCGCCGCTCATGGCCCGCGTGGTCGAGGAGGTGGCGATCAGCATGCCCAGCGTCAGCACGTAGGGCGCGGCGTAGAACAGATAGTAGCCCGAGGTGACGCCCACCGACTGCAGCGCCGGACCCAGCGCCCCCGCGCCGCCGAACAGCAGCGCCGCTCCGAAGCACTGGATCGGGTTCCAGCGTGCGAAGATCACCAGCGCCACCGCCATCAGCCCCTGCCCGGACGAGATCCCCTCGTTCCAGGACCCGGGGTAATAGAGCGACAGATACGCCCCCGCCACGCCCGCCGAGGCGCCGCCGACCGCGGTCGAGGCGATGCGGATCCGGTTGGGCCGCAGCCCCATGGCCCGCGCGGCGTCGGTGGAATCGCCCACCACCCGCACGATCAGCCCCACTTTCGTGGCCCGGAACACCCACCACAACGCCACCGCCATGCCCGCGCCGATCACGAACAGCACGTTGACCCGCAATGCCGCCTGCACCTGGGGATAGGACGACCAGGCGCCGAGCTCGATGGCCGGCAGATCCGGCGCGACCGGCTGGATGTAGGGCTTGCCGAAGAAGAAGGCCAAGCCCATCCCCAGCAGCATCAGCGCGATGCCGATGGCGATGTCGTTGACCCGCGGCAACGAGCACAACAGCCCGTGAACCAGCCCGAAGGCCGCCCCCGCGATCGCCGCCGCCAGCACCCCCGCCCAGGGGTTCCCGGTCTCGTAGGCGATGGCGTAGCCGGCCATGGCGCCGAAGACGAGCGTCCCCTCGAGCCCGAGGTTGATGCGCCCCGAACGCTCGGTCAGGCACTCGCCCAGGCTCACGAACAGGAACGGGGTCGAGACCCGGATCGCGCCGCCCAGGATGGCCAGCGGAACGCCCCACAGGCCGATGCCGGTCTCGCTCATGTCCGGCTCCAGCGTTCGGGCGCAAAGATCTTGAAGCGGCCGTAGAGGGTCTCGGAGACCAGGATCGCCACGAAGACGAAGCCTTCGAGCACCAGCACCGTCGCGTCGGGGAGGTCCATGCGCCGCTGCACGAGGCCCGACGAGGCCTCCATCCCTCCGATCAGGATCGCCACCGGAATGATCGCGAGCCCGTTGTGCCGCGCGAGGAAGGCCACCAGGATCCCGGCATAGCCGTAGCCCGCCGCGAGGCTGCCGTTGGCCGAGCCCTGCACGGCCGAGACCTCGAGCATCCCCGCAAGCCCCGCGAAGGCGCCGCCCAGCGCGGTGAAGCCGATCAGCAGGCGGCCCACCGGCAGCCCCTGGATCTGCGCCGCGCGCACATTGCCGCCCACGAGGCGCGCGGCGAACCCCCAGGTGGTCTTCTCGATCAGCACCCAGGCGATGACGCAGCAGAGCGCGCCGACGGCGAAACCCCAGTGCACGTCCATCCCCGGCAGGTCGCCGATCCGCAGCCCCTCGGCCAGCGGCGCGGTCGAGGGCTTGTTGAGGCTGGCGGGATCGCGCAGCGGACCCTCGACCAGGTGGTTCATCAGCGCGATGGCGATATAGGCCAGCAGCAGCGAGGAGATGGTCTCGTTCACCCCGCGCTTCTGGCGCAGCGCGCCCACCGCGCCGATCCAGGCGCCCCCGACCAGCATCGCGGCCAGCGCCATCAGCGGCACGCCGATCAGCGCCGGCGCCCAGGGCATCGCCGCGCCCAGCCCGCCGGCCGCGACGCCGCCCAGCACGATCGCGCCCTCGCCCCCGATGATCATCAGCCCCAGCCGCGCCGGCAGCGCCACGCACAGCGCCGCCAGCAACAGCGGCGCGGCGCGGCTGAGCGTGTTCTGCCAGCTGAACCACGTGCCGAAGCCGGCCTTGTAGACCAGCGCGTAGAAATCCGCCGGGCTCTTGCCGAGCGCCAGCAGGAACAGGCCGAAGGCGGCCAGTCCGACGATCAGCGCGCCAAGCGGCAGGCAAACCGCCTCCAGACGCCTTGCCCATCGGGCAAGGGCGCCGGAGGCGGCCGGGACCGTCGCGATCTGCGCAACGGAGGCGGCCGCGGAGGGCATGGGGGATGCTGCAGCCTGGTCCGACATCGCGACGGTCCCTTTTCGAGAGCGATCAGGAGGTGGAACCGATGACGCCCTCGACCAGGTAACCCATGCTCTCGAGCTCGACGTCCGTCTCGACGAGGGCCGCGCCGGCGCCGACAATCGTTTCGCCGTCGTTCGACTTCATCGGGCCCTTGAAGACCGAGAAGCCGCCCTTGAGGATCTCGGCCTTCGTCGCCTCGAACTGCGCCCGCGCCTGATCCGACACGGCGGGGCCCAGCGGCGACATCTTGATGAAGCCCTCGGCCAGCCCGCCCCGCACGAAGTTGTCGATGGTCCCGCCCGCCTGCACGGTCGCGACCATGTCGGTGTAGACCTTGGCCCAGTTCCACTCGGCGCCGGTCAGGTATTTCTCGGGGGCCAGCGCGGACTGGTCGGCGTGGTAGCCGCAGACGAAGGCGCCGCGGCCGGCGGCGGTCTCGATCACCACCTTGGGCCCGTCCACGTGGCAGGTGATGACGTCGGCGCCCTGGTCAGTCAGCGCGTTGACCGCCTCGGCCTCCTTCACGGCCAGCGACCACTCGCCGGTGAAGATCACCTGGCAGGTGATTTCGGGGTCGACGGCGCGCGCGCCCAGCAGGAACGAGTTCACGTTCTGCAGCACCTGCGGGATCGGCTTGGCGGCGACGAAGCCGATGCGCTTGCTCCGGGTGGCGTGGCCCGCGGCGATGCCGTTGAGATACTGGCCGAGGCCGATGTAGCCGAAGTAGGAGCCGACGTTCATCGGGTGCTTGTCGGCCGACCACATGCCGCCGCAGTGCTCGAACCGCAGGTCGGGGTACTTCTGCGCCATCTCGAGGATATGCGGGTCGAAGTAGCCGAAGGAGGTCGGGAACAGCAGGCTGGCGCCGTCGAAGTTGATCATCGATTCCATCGACTTCTGGACTTCGACGGATTCGGGGACGTTCTCCTCCTCGACGACGGTGACGCCGTCCATGGCCTTTACCGCGGCCGCGCCCTCGGCATGGGCCTGGTTGTAGCCGTAGTCGTCCCTGGGACCGACGTAGATGAAGCCGATGGTCAGGTCGGCGGCGTGCGCGCGCGTGGCCAGCCCCCCCAGCGCGGCGGCGCCTGCGAGCGCCGCGGAGGATTTCAGGAAACCGCGGCGCGAGGTGCGGTGGAATTGGGTCATGATCGGCTCCCGGGCTCGCCATGGAATGTCCTGGGGCGGCGCCCCCCGGGGCCTGCGCCGCTCCGCGATGCGCGGCGCTCGGCGTCGGGCCCGGTCCGCCCTCGTCCGAGAGTTCACCGCAAGCGAGCGCGTATGTAATCTGCTAGTTTCGCAGCGCACCGCTTCATTTTTTGCAGCGCTCAGCCGCAAGCGAGGGCCGTCGCGGGCGGGCGCCTCGCGGCGCGCGCGCCGGCCTGATGGGACGAGAGCGCCCACCCATGAGATCGAGGCGTTGGGGGAGCGCAGGGCGGCGCCGAGCGAAGACTTCGGCGCGCGTCATCTTGACGTTATGTCAAGACTTGCGCGCTCTTGTCCGGGACTGCGCGCGGCGCGGGCGGGCGGCGAGGCTTGTCGTCCCCGACAGACACAGCGTCCCGGCCTGGCCGGGCGGCAGGAGATCACGCCCATGACCCCCGAGCAGGTGGCGCTGGCGCAGACCAGTTTCCGGAAGGTGGTGCCGATCGCGGACGCGGCCGCCGACATCTTCTACGGGCGGCTGTTCGAGCTCGAGCCCGGGCTGCGACGGCTGTTCCCCGAGGATATGGCCAAGCAGAAGCGCAAGCTGATGCAGATGCTGGCGGTGGCGGTGCAGAGCCTGCACCAGCCCGAAACGGTTATCCCGGTCGCGCGGGAGCTTGGCGCCCGCCATGTCGGCTATGGGGTCGAAGCGACGCATTACGGAACGGTCGGGGCGGCGCTGCTCCACACGCTGGAGGCAGGGCTGGGCGAAGACTGGACGCCGGAGGTCGCGGAAGCCTGGGGGGAGGCCTACGCGATGATCTCGGAGGTGATGAAGGCCGGGGCGGCGGAGGTCTGGAGCGAACCGAAGGGCTGAGGGATCAGACGGCCGCTGCAACGTGCGCGGTCGGCGGGACGGCTCTGTCGCGGGCAAGCCCGCGAGGCGCCCGCCCGCCGACCCCGTCGCGGGACGACGGGACGCGCGACGGCTGGCGGCGGGGGGGTCGACCTGGCCGCCGCGGCGGCTTTCCAGGAACGGGGGCCGGGGCATGTCAGCCCCGGCCTCCTGCCGCAGGGCTCAGGCCCAGGCGGCCGAGGCTGCGGAGAGCTTTGCCTTGCACTCGGCCACCATGCGCTCGATCAGCTGGGCGCAGGTGGGGATGTCTTCGATCAGGCCGCAGACCTGGCTCGCCCAGACGAGGCCGTCGTCGACCTCGCCCGACTCAAGCGCCGCCCGCCCCCGGGCGCCCGCGACCAGCGCGTGCACGTCGCCGAACTCGGCCCCGCCGGGGCGGGTCTCGATCGAGACGACCTCCTGCGAGACCGCGTTCTTCAGCACCCGGCCGGTGTTTCGGAAGCTGCGGAAGATCAGGATGGTGTCGCGCTCGCCGGCCTCGACGATGGCCTTCTTGATGTTGTCGTGGATCGGGGCCTCCTGGGTCGCGCAGAAGCGGGTGCCCATGTTGACGCCCTCAGCCCCCAGCGCGAAGGCCGCGGCCATGGTCGCGCCGTCGCCGATGCCGCCCGAGGCGATCAGAGGGACCTTCACCGCCCGCGCCGCGGCCGGGAACAGGACCAGACCGCCCACGTCATCCTCGCCGGGGTGGCCGGCCGCCTCGAACCCGTCGATGGAGATCGCGTCGACGCCGGCCCGCTCGGCCGAGAGGGCATGGCGCACCGAGGTGCACTTGTGCACCACCTTGCCCCCGGCGGCGTGGATCTTCTCGATGAAGTCCTTGGGGCTGCGGCCGGCGGTCTCGATCACCTTCACGCCGTTGCTCAGCGCCGCGTCGAGATACTCGTCATAGGGCACCGGCTGGGCGGTGGGGAAGATCGTCAGGTTCACGCCGAAGGGCTTGTCGGTCATTCCGCGGCAGCGCTCGATCTCGACGGCCAGCCCCTCGGGCGTGGGCTGGGTCAGGGCGGTCAGGATGCCCAGGCCTCCGGCCTCGGAGACGGCCGCGGCCATCTCGGCCCGCCCGACCCACTGCATGCCGCCCTGGATGATGGGGTACTTCGTCCCCAGCAGCTCGGTCACTCTGGTCTTCATAAGGGGTCTCCCTGGTCTCGGTCGCCGTCGCACGGCGGAAGTGTCAGGCGCCGCGGGCGAGCGCGGCCGCATCGTCAGGCGCCGCGGGCGAGCGCGGCGCGGAAGTCGCGGAGGCACAGGCGCACCGCCTCGACCAGCATCAGCGCGAAGGCGATCGGCGCCATCGCGGCGACCGGCCAGGCTGGCCAGGTGCCCGTGCCGATCTGCACCGCTCGGGCGGTCTCGAAGGACTTCAGCGCGTAGCGGGCGCAGTAGTAGGCCACGATGGCGTAGACGCAGACCTCGATCAGCAGCACGAGGCCCGCCACCAGCTTGCCCACCGAGCCCTTCATGACCCCGTCCAGGATCTCGAGCCGCGGGAACGTCGCCTCGCGGTGGGCGAGCGGCAGGCCCCAGAACACCATGATCGGGAACAGCACCGACTCGATCATGTTGAAGGCGCCCGGGATCAGGTCGGTGTGCAGCACGTAGCGCCCGAAGACCGTCAGCACCGTCAGCCCCAGGATTCCCAGCAGGCAGACCCCGCCGCCGATGGCGGCGAGCCCCCACTCGAACTTTCCCAGCGCGTCGTAGGATCGTCTCAGCATATCGAACCTCACTGGATCTGGGAGGGAAGCCAGGTCACCACGCCGGGAATCTCGACCATGATCAGCGACACGATCACCGCCGCCACCAGGGCGAACAGTCCCGTGGTGCGGAAGATCGGTCCCACCGGATGCCTGACCGCCGCGCAGGCGGCATAGGTCGCAAGCCCCACCGGCGGCGTCAGCAGCCCCAGCGAGATCATGAAGCAGGCCATCACGCCGAACCAAAGCAGGTCCACCTGGGCGGCCTCGAGCACCGGCAGGATGATCGGGATCAGCAGCACCATCACGGCCGCCGACTCCAGCAGCAGACCGCCGATGAAGAAGGCGAGCAGCATCAGGGCCACCAGCACCGTGGGCTGGCCCAGCAGCGGCTCGACCGCCTCCAGCAGCTCGCGCGGCGCGCGCGAGAGCGACAGGAACCGCCCGAAGGCCTGCGCGCCGATGACGATGATCATCAGCATCGAGGTGACCTTCACCGAGTCCACCAGGCTGTTGAAGATGTCCCGCAGCCCGATGCGGCGCAGCGCGGTCATGCCGACCAGGGCGGTGAAGGCGCCCAGGCCCCCGGCCTCGCCGGCGGTGAACACGCCCCCGTAGATTCCCCCGAAGATCACGAACATCAGCACGACGACGAAGATGAAGGCGGCCACGGCCGAGGTCGGCAGCGCGGTGTCGGCTTCGGACTCGGCCGGCGCGGCGCCGGGTTCGACCTCGCCGAAGACCCACAGGCAGCCGATGTAGCACAGGATGCACAAGAGGCCGGGGATCATCGAGCCGATGAACAGGTGCCCCACCGGCACCAGCGTCAGCGAGCCGTAGAAGATCATGATCAGCGAGGGCGGGATGATCGCGGCGAGCGAGCCGGAGACGGCCGCCAGCGACACCGCGAACCGCTTGGTGTAGCCCACCTGCTGGAGCTGCGGCCCGGCCATCACGGCGAGCGCGGCCGACGTGGCGGCGCCCGAGCCCGAGACCGCGCCCAGCATGCCGCCCGAGACGATGGTCGCGGCCCCCAGCGGGAAGCGGCGCTTGCCGGCCAGGCGATAGCCGACCCGGAACAGGTCCTCGACCACCCTGCCCCGCAGCAGGAACTGCGCCATCAGCAGGTAGAGCGAGATGATCGAGAGCGAATAGGACGAGGCGGCGCCGACGATGTCGGCCGCCAGCAGCCCGTCGAACAGGCGCGTGCCCATCATCGCGAACATGCCGACGATGCCGGCGCCCATCAGCACGATCGCCACGCTCTGTCCCAGGATCAGGAACACGGCGAACCATGCGGAGACGAGTATCAAGGCCTCATGTGAGGTCATCGGGTTCCCCGCGACATGAAAAGGTCAGGCGGAGGGCGCGGCGCGCGACCCTCCGGCGCGGACCGCCGCCCCGGGAGGCGACGGTGAGATGCGCCCCAAGGGGCGTCTGCCAGATGCGCCCCTTTGGGGCGACCGCCAGATGCGCCCCTTTGGGGCGACGGCCAGATGCGCCCCTTTGGGGCGACGGCCAGATGCGCGGACGGCCGGCCGCCGCCCCGGGGGGCGAGGGCCGGCGCGGGGATCAGTCGGCGAGGTATTCGGCGACGCCCGGGGGCAGCTCGCCGCCCTCGGCCAGCACCAGCTCGGACCACAGCTGCGCGGTCTTGCGGGCGGGATGGCCGTCGGCCTCCAGCGTCTCGATCCACTGCTTCCAGGTGGCCACCGCGGCGGTCGCGATATGGTCGCGCAGGTCCTGGGGCAGATCCTCGGCCTGCACGAACTTGGTGCCGGCGGCCTCGGCGGTCTCACGCACCTCGACATACTGCTTCTGGATGAACTCGGCGTTCTCCAGCGCCGTCTCGCGGATCGTCTCGTCGAAGATCCTCTGCTGCTCTTCGGTCAGGCTGTCCCAGGAGGACTTGGAGATCGCGTGGTAGCTCTCCCAATGTCCCAGGGCGACGCCCTCGATCGAGTACTTCAGCAGCTCGGTCATCGAGTAGGATTTCCAGTCGGCGACCGAGAGCAGGATCCCCTCGATGGTCTTGCGGCTCAGCGCCTCGTAGGCCTGGGCGGCGGGCATGGTCACCGGGTTCACGCCGAGGTTCTCGAGCGTCATGGTCTGCAGCGCGGCGCCGGCCCGCAGCGGCAGGCCCTGGAAATCGGCGGGCGAGGTGATCTCCTTGGAGGTGGTGTTGATCACATACGGCCCGGAAGCGCCCAGAGCCCAGGCGACGATGTTCTTCGGCTCGATCTCGTACTGGTAGAAGGTCTTGCCGTCCTTCAGCTCGACGTCCGAGTCCATCAGCTTCTGGAACGCCCGGGTGATCTGGGCCGAGTCCGTGCCGTAGACAGGCAGCTGGCTGACGTCGGTCAGCGGGAAGGCGCCGGGGATGTAGGGGGCGAGCAGCGGCGAGATGATGTCGACCGTGCCGCCCTGCAGCGCGTCGAGCCCGCGGCCCACGCCCACCAGCTCGCCCGCGTAGAAGCGGGTGAAGGTCAGGTCGGTGCGCTCCTCCATCTTGGTCGCGAACGGGTCGAGCACCTGGCCCACCCACATGTGGACCTGCGGCAGCGAGGCCGAGATCATCAGGTTCTGGGCGGCCGAGGGGCCTGCGGTCGCGGCCAGCGCGGCGACGCCGGCAAGGGCGCCTTTCAAAAGGGTCTTCACGGGGGTCTTCATGGTGTCTCCTCCCAGGTTGCGGCCCGCGTTCGAGCGGGTCCGATCGATTGACGGTCGTTTCTTGTGTTGGGCGCCGCCCTCCTGAGGCGGTCGCCGGGGTCGTGTCGCGAGGCGCGGGACGCGCGCGCCGGGCCAGGTCGGGTGGGGTCGGGCGCGCGGTCAGGCGCGCTCGACGAAGTCCAGCTTCTCGCGGATGTCGCGCTTCATGATCTTGCCGTTGTGGTTGCGCGGCAGCGGCTCGGGCGTGATCGTGAAGCTCTCGGGCGCCTGGTAGTCCGCGAGCTCGCGGCGGCAGTGGGCGGCGAGCGCGCCCTCGTCCAGCCGTTCGGGCGAGACCACGACGGCGTGCACCCGCTCGCCCAGCACCGGACAGGGTTTGGCGACCACCGCGCTTTCGGTCACCCCGGGGAAGGCCGCGAGCACGCTTTCCACCTGGGCCGTGAACACCTTGTAGCCGCCGCGGTTGACCATGTCCTTCTTGCGGTCGTGGACATAGACGAACCCGTCTTCGTCCACCGAGCCGATGTCGCCCGACTTCCAGAACCCGCCCGCGAACTCCTTCGCGGTGGCCTCGGGGTTCTCCCAGTAGCCGGGCACGACCATGGGGCCGAAGTGCCACAGCTCCCCATGCGCGCCCGGCGGGCATTCGCGCCCGTCCTCGTCCATCACCACGGTGATCGCGCCGTAGCTGGACTTGCCCACGCTCAGCCGATGGCTGGCGGTGTTTTCGGGGGGCATCATGGTGACGGGCGAGGTCGTCTCCGTCGCGCCGTAGCAGTTCATCAGCTTGAGGTTCGGCAGCTTCTGGGCCAGCCGCTCGATGGTCGGCGCGGGCATCGGCGCGCCCCCGTAGCCCCCCCAGCGCCAGGCCGAGAGGTCGTGGTTCGCAGGATCGTCCTGCACCAGGCACAGGTTGTACATCGCAGGCACCATGGCCGCGTGGGTCAGCTTCTCCGCGGCCGCCAGCTTGAGGAAGGCGGCGGCCTTGAACTCCCGCATCACCAGCAGCGTCGCCTGCGCGCGCACCGCCTTGTGCACGCCCCCCACCAGGCCCGTGACGTGGCTGAGCGGGGCGATCACGCCCTCCCGATCTCCCGGGCGGCTGTCCATGAAGCTCGCGAAGGCGCTGGCCGAGTGCACGATCCCCAGATGGGTCAGCATCGCCCCCTTCGGCACGCCCGTGGTGCCGGAGGTGTAGAGGATCGTCGCCACCGCCTCCTCGTCCGGGCGCGCCGGCGGCGGCGCGGCCTCGGGGTCGGCGCCGAGCAGACGGTGGTAGTTGCAGAACCCGTCGACCTTGCCGAGCGCAAAGCGGCGGACCAGCGCCGGCGTCTCCTCGGGCGGGGGGACGATGGCGGCCGCCTCGGGCTCGCAGATCAGCAGCTTCGCGCCGGACTGGACGAGCGCATGGCGCAGCCCCGGCGTCTGGTCGCGCAGCGACAGCGGCACCAGGATCGCGCCGAGGCGCGCCACGGCGTAGGTCAGCACCACGAAGGGCGCGTCGTTGCCCAGCAGCAGCGCCACACGGTCGCCCGGCCCCACGCCCTCGGCGTGGAGCGCGGCCGACAGCCGGCGCACCTCCTCGTCGAGCTGCGCCCAGGTGAAGCGCAGCTCTCCGCAGACCAGCGCCTCTGCGTCGGGGCGCGCGGCGACCGCGGCCTCGAGCATGGCGTGGATGTCGGAGGGGCGGTCGACGAAACAGTCGACCACCCTCGATCCGTAGTGCAGCTCCCGTCTCGTCGCGGGGTCTATCGCTGCGGCCATGGCGTCCTCCCCGGGTCGCGGCCTTGCGGGTGCGGCGTCCGCCTCAGTGCGGGCGCACGTAGTGGTGCGTGTTGGCGCCGACGCGGCCCTTGGCCTTGCCCAGCTCGTCGCGGGCGATGACCATCAGGTGCACCTCGTCGGGACCGTCGATGAAGCGCAGCGCCCGGCCCCAGGTCCACAGGTAGCTCAGCGGCGTGTCGGGCGTGATGCCGGCCGCGCCGAAGACCTGCATCGCCCGGTCGGTGATCGAGGTCTGCAGGCGCGCGGCCACCACCTTGATCGCCGAAACGTCGACCCGCGCGGCTTTCGCACCTTCGCGGTCCATCTTCCATGCCGCGCGCAGCATCAGCAGGCGGGCCTGGTCGATGTCGAAGCGGGCCTCGGCGATCCAGTCCTGGATGTTGGCCCGCTCGGCCAGCGCCTTGCCGAAGGTCTTGCGCTCCAGCGCCCGCTCGCACATCAGCTCCAGCGCCAGCTCGCACTGGCCGATGGTGCGCATGCAGTGGTGGATGCGCCCCGGCCCCAGCCGCGCCTGGGCCAGCATGAAGCCGTCGCCCTCCGAGCCCAGCATGCAGTCCGCCGGCACGCGCACGTTCTCGTAGAGCACTTCCGAGTGACCCTCGGGCGCGTGGTGATGCATGATCGGCACGTCGCGCACGATCTTCACGCCGGGCGTGTCCATCGGCACCAGGATGAAGCTGTGCTTCTTGTGCCGGTCCGCCTCGGGCGAGGGATCCGAGACGCCGAACACGATGGCGAGCTTCGCATTGGGATGCATCGCCCCGGTCGAGAACCACTTGCGCCCGTTGATCACATAGTGGTCGCCGTCGCGGATGATCGTCGTCGAGAGGTTCGTCAGGTCCGAGGAGGCGGTGTCCGGCTCGGTCAGCCCCACGATCGAGCGGATCTCGCCCATCATCAGCGGCTCGAGCCAGCGCTTCTTCTGCTCGGGCGTGCCGAACTGGTGGAGGATCTCCATGTTGCCGGTGTCGGGGGCCGAGCAGTTGAAGACCTCCGAGGCCCAGGGCACGCGGCCCATGATCTCGGCCAGCGGGGCGTATTCGAGGTTGCTCAGCCGGGTGCCCGGCTCGTCGTCCTTCAGGCCGGGCATGAACATGTTCCACAGGCCGGCCTCGAAGGCCTTGGCCTTCAGGCGGTCGAGCAGCTCGATGGGATACTTGCCGGTGCTGTGGAAGGTCTCATGGAACTCCTGATTGGCGGGCAGCACGTGGGACTGCATGAAGTCCTCCAGCCGCGCCATCAGGCTCTGGGTCTTTGCGGAATACTCGAAGTCCATGGGTCTCCCCCTTCTCGTCGGGCCGCGCGCGTCAGGCGTCGCGCGGCGTGGTCTCTCTGGGTCCGCGCGGGGCGCCCGCTGCCGGGACCAGCGGAGCGATGGGCGCGTCCATCGGCAGGCCCGCCATCAGGTAGCCGCGGCGGAAGTCCACCGCATGGCGCAGCGTCCAGTCGCGCGCCACGTCGGGATCGCCGAGGCGGATCGCGTCGATCACCCGCCCATGCGCCTCGAGCTGCCGGGCGGGCGCCTGCGGCAGGTGGGGCAGCAGCGCCTCGAGCCCGGAGTAGAGCAGGATGCCGATCGGCTCCTGCGCCAGCGCCAGCGCGGGGTTCTTCGTCGCCTCGGCAATGAACGAGTGATACTCGAGGTCCAGCCGCACCACCGCCCGGTCGTCGCGGGCCTGCGTCGCCTTGGCCATGCGCGTCTGGTTGCCCTGCAGGCGGGCGACGTCCTCGTCGGTGGCGTTGCGGGCTGCGAGCTCGGCGGCCAGCGGCTCGATCTCGACGGCCACGCGCCAGAGCTGGTCGAAGGTCACCTCCAGCATCCGCAGCGCCCGGCTGTTGCGCGAGGCGAGCTCGCGCGCCTTCGGCGTCGCCACCACCAGCTTGCGCGGCGAGGAGCGGCGCACCAGCCCCTCGGATTCCAGTCTGCGAATGCCCTCGCGCACGGTCGAGCGGTTGACCCCGAACAGCGCGGCGAGCTCGACCTCGCCCGGCAGCTGCTCGCCCGGCTGAAGCCGTCCCTCGAGGATCTGCGACTCAAGCTGCGCCGAGACCTGCTCATAGGCCTTCGAGACCTGGATGGGCCTGGGCCTGAGCCCCATGCGCGTCGCTCCCCTGCCGGCGTGCGGCGACCGGGCGTTGTCCGCCCGGCGTTCAGTGTCGGTTTGTCGGACACTAATCGGGACGCGCGCCGAGTCAATCTTCGCGTGGCGCGCGCGGCCCGCTCAGCCCCCGCAGGCGCAGTCAGGCCCGTGCAGATGGCCGTGGACGGGCCCCAGCCCCCATTTCTCCCGCAGGGCCTTCATGTGGGCGAAATAGGGAATCGCCTCGCGCACCGGCCGCTCGCCGCCAGCGAAGTCGTCGTAGAGGGTCTGCACGTTGACCACGAGGCGCTCGGGGTCCCCCCGCGAGGCGAAGCGCCCCAGTTCGATGTCATGGGCGGCGGTCAGGAAATCGAGCCCCGCATCGAAGCGCCGCCGCGCCTCCTCGGTCACGAAGACCAGGTAGTCGCGCATCGCCCGCACCCCGTCCTTGTCGGTCACCGGCCCGTGGCCGGGCACCACCACCTCGACGTCCATCGCCAGGATCCGGTCGCAGGCCGCGATCCAGTTGCTCAGCGGCCCCGCCCAGGCGATCGGCGTGCCCTCGTTGAACAGGATGTCGCCGGTGTAGACGACCTTCTCGCGCGGCAGGTGGACCAGCGTGTCGCCCCGGGTGTGGGCGGGACCGACCTCGATCAGCCGCACCTCGCGCTCGCCGACATGAAGCGTGGTCTCGCCGGAGAAGGTCTCGGTCGGCGGGGTCAGGGTGATGCCCGAGAAGTCGAAGGGCGCGAAGCACTCGCGCACGAAATCCCCCGCCGCCCCCAGCGCCGAGGGATCGGCCATCAGCGCCTGGAACATGGCGGGGGGCACGTGGTCGAACTCCTCGGCCGTGCCTTTGCTGGCGACGATGCGCGCGCCGTCGACCAGCTGGTTGCCATAGGTGTGGTCGCCGTTGGCGTGGGTGTTGACCAGCGTGCCGATCGCCTCGGCCTGCGGGACGGCGGCGCGCATGGCGGCCAGCATCTCGCCGGTCAGCTTCAGGTCGAACAGCGTGTCGACCAGCAGGCTCGCCTCGCCGTCGGTGATCAGCCCCGCATTCGACCAGCCCCAGCCGCCGTCGGGCTGCAGCCAGGCCCAGCAGCCATTGCCGATGTCGTGCAGGCCGCGCGTGAACTCCCGGTTCGCCATGGTCTCCTCCCTTTGTGGTCGCCTCCGGTTCTAGCGCGCCACGGCCCGGCGCGCAGCCGCGAACACGACCGGCCGGCAGGCTTGCGCGGCCGCGGCCCCGGCGCGAAGCTGGGCATTGAAGCGGGCCGCCAAGGCGCCGCCGCAAGGGAGGACCGCATGAAACTCGTCACCTACGTCGCCCCCGACGGCGCGCCGCGCGCCGGCGCGCTGGTCGCGGACGACGCCCGCATCGTCGACCTTGCCGCCGTCGAGGCCGAGCTGAACGGCCCGGAGTTCGACGGATTCGTCTCCGTGCTGACGATGATCGAGGGGGGCGAGGCCACGCTCGACCGCGCTCGCGAGGCCATCGCCCGCGCCCCGGCCGAGATGACCCTCGATCGCGCCGCCGTCCGCCTGCTGGCCCCGATCCAGCCCCCGCCCCAGATGCGCGATGCGCTGTGCTTCGAGAAGCACCTGGTGCAGGCCTTCCAGGCGGCCCGCAAGGTGCGCGCCCAGGCCTCCGAGGACCCCGCCGCGGCGCTGGCCGAGATGGAGCGCACCGGCGTCCTCTCGGTCCCGCAGACGTTCTACGAGCAGCCGATCTACTACAAGTGCAACCGCTTTTCGGTCTGCGGGCCGGAGACGGACGTGGTCTGGCCCGCCTATTCGCAGCTGATGGATTTCGAGCTGGAGTTCGGCGTCTACATCGCCCGCGCCTGCAAGGATGTGCCGAAGGCGCGCGCCCGCGAGGTGATCTACGGCTACACGATCTTCAACGATTTCTCGGCCCGCGACGCCCAGACCGCCGAGATGGGCGGCCAGCTCGGCCCGGCCAAGGGCAAGGATTTCGACGACGCCAACGCCATGGGCCCCTGCCTGGTCACCGCCGACGAGATCCCCGACCCCTACGACCTGACCATGATCGCGCGGGTGAACGGCGAGGAGTGGGGCCGGGGAAACTCCGGCGAAATGCTGTGGAAGTTCGAGGACGTGATCGCCCACGTGTCCGCCTCCGAGACCCTGCGCCCGGGCGAGTTCATCGGCTCGGGCACCGTCGGCAACGGCTGCGGGCTCGAGCACCTGCGGTTCCTGAAGGCGGGCGACGTGGTGGAGCTGGAGGTCGAGCGCATCGGCGTCCTGCGCAACCGCGTCCTCGCCCCGACCTGACGCCAGCCCCGCCCCCGAACGCCGCGAGGCCGCCCGATGGGCGGCCTCGTCCTGCGCGGGGATTTGGTGGAGCCGAGGGGGATCGAACCCCTGACCTTCGCATTGCGAACGCGACGCTCTCCCAGCTGAGCTACGGCCCCGTCGGCGGGCTCTCTAGACGGGGGCCGGGGGGGCTGTCAAGCGGGCCTGTGGCGCAAAGAACGCCTGAACGCGAGGCGCCGCAACGACAGGGGCGCCTGGGCCCGATGTCAGGCCCGCGGCGCAGGGCAGGCGTCGCGGGCTTTGCCGGCGGTCCCGCAGGCGACCGGACGCAGGCGGGATGAGCCGGGGGCGCCGGGGAAAGCCGCGGGGAGGCTCGGGCCACGGCCCTTGCGGTGAGGGGGAGTGTGGCGACTCTCCGCAATGCGAGACGAATGTGAGGACGGCGACGGCGCGACTCGGCGCCCCGGAGGCCGCGCGAGAGTTGATCCGGGGGCGGCCCGCCGCTACCTGTGCCGCACTGACTCCGCCGCCGCCGCATGGATGACCGCCAGATGACCTCGATCGCCATCATTCTCCTGATGATCCTCAAGTTCCTGTGGTGGGTCGTCATCATCCACGCGGTGATGAGCTGGCTGATCAATTTCGACGTGATCAACCTGCGCCAGCGCTTCGTCTACACGATCTGGTCGACGCTCAACCGGCTGACCGAGCCGCTCTACCGGCCGATCCGCTCGGTCCTGCCCTCGATGGGCGGCCTCGACCTCGCGCCGCTGGTGCTGATCTTCGCGATCCTGGCGTTGCAGGTGCTGATCTCCAACAACCTGATGGGCGCGGCCTACTACTGAGCGGCCGACCGACGATGACCGATGCCGACCCGCGCCCCTGGCGGCCGGCCGAGGGCGGCGGCCTGCTGCTGGCGGTGCGGGCCACGCCGCGCGGCGGGCGCGACCGGATCGCGGGGATCGTGAGCGACGCCGAGGGTCGCCCCGCGCTCGCCATCCGCGTCTCGGTCCCGGCCGAGGGCGGCAAGGCCAACGCCGCCGTCGTCGGCCTGCTCGCCCGCGCCGCCGGCCTGCCGAGATCCGCCGTGACGCTGCTTGCCGGCGAGACCGCGCGCGGCAAGCGCCTGCGGCTCGATGGCGACGCCGTGGCGATCGCGGCCCGTCTCGAGGCCGCCCTGCCCGCCCGCTGAAGTCCGCGCGCCGCTCGATGGCCCCGCGCTCGCCCCGGAGCGCCTGCGCCGCAAGCTCGCCGCGGGCGCGACCCTGCAATCGCGCCGCGTGCGCGACGTCGGAGGCCGGCGCCGCACGCGTCGCGGCGCTTCCCCTCGGGCCGGCGGAGCGCCCGGGCCGGGCCCGCGGCGTAGGATCGCGCCATCACGCATTGCCGCCCCCCGCCTGATCGCCTAACCAAGTCCCCTGCCCCCGGACGGCCCTCTCGTTCGCGGGACCTTGATGCAGCGGGTGGGAGCCGGGGAATGTACAAGCTGTGGTCCTTTGTGTCGGAGTACTCGTTGCTCCTGATCGCCGGGGCGCTGGTGGCGCTCGGCTGGGCCAACGTCGCTCCCGACAGCTATCACCATTTCGTCGAGTTCCCGCTGATCGACGACTTCTTCATCGGCCACCTGCATGTCGACGCCGAGGGCCACGCCCACCGCACCCTGACCCTGCACTACCTGATCAACGACGTGCTGATGGCCCTGTTCTTCGCCATCGCCGGCAAGGAGGTCTGGGAGGCCGTGGCGCTCGAGAACGGCTCGCTGCGCGGCAAGAAGGCGATGACCCCGCTGGTGGCGACGGCCGGCGGCATGCTGGGCCCGATCGCGGTCTACCTCGGCCTTGCCATGGTCATGGGCTCGGAGACCTATGACGCGGTCTCGCGCGGCTGGGCGATCCCGACGGCCACCGACATCGCCTTCTCCTACCTCGTCGGGCGCATGGTCTTCGGCGCCGGCCACCCTGCGGTGCGCTTCCTGCTGCTGCTGGCGATCGCCGACGACGCCGCCGGCCTGATCATCCTGGCGATCTTCTACCCCTCGGGCGACCTCGCCCCCCAGTGGCTGCTGCTCTCGATCGCCGCGGCGGGGGGGACCTACCTGCTCGCCAACTGGCTGCCCCGGCGCATGGACCGCGGCAAACAGGACCGCCCGAACTCGACCTGGGTGCGCAAGAAACTCGGTTTCTGGCCGTATCTGGTCGGCGGCTGCGTGTGCTGGTACGGCTTCCAGGAATCGGGCATCCACCCGGCGCTGGGCCTGCTGCCGATGGTGATGACCCTGCCCCACGCCGACGTCAGCTTCGGCTTCTTCTCGGAGGCCGAGGAGCACCTGCACGACCTGCTCAACGAGGTCGAGCACGGGTTGAAGATCCCCGTCGAAGTGATCCTGTTCTTCTTTGGCCTCGCCAACGCGGGGGTCGAGTTCTCGGCGATCTCGGCGCCCACGTTCCTGGTGCTGGCGGGCCTGCTGATCGGCAAGCCGCTGGGCATCGCCTTCATGGGCTGGCTCGCCGCCAAGCCGATGGGGCTCGGGCTGCCGGAGGGGATGCGCATGATCGACCTGGTGGTGATCGGCTGCGTGGCGGCCATCGGCTTCACCGTGGCGCTCTTCGTCGCTTCGGTCGCGTTCGAGGCGGGGCCGGTCCAGGATGCCGCCAAGATGGGCGCGCTGCTCAGCTTCTTCGCGGCGGTGATCTCGATCTTCGCGGGCATCGTCACCCGGGTGAAGAAGGTCCACGGCTGACGCCTTCGCGCGTCCGGCGCCGGGCCGGGCCCGGCCCGGACCCCGCGCCCGAGGCCGCAATCGATCCGCCCCGGGCCGCGTCCCGGGGCGGTCTCGTTTCGGGGGGCTGCGGGGCTCCCGGTTCCGTCCCCCGGCGCCGGCGCCGGCCAGCCCGCCGCCCCCCTGAAACGGCCCCGCAGCGCCCGAACCGCGCGCCCGTCGCGAAGGTGCTGGACGCCTCGGCGTCGCCGGGCTAGGACGCCGACATGACCGAAGCCAAGACCGTCCGCGTCGGCGATCTCGCGATCTCCAACGCCCTGCCGCTCACCGTGATCGCCGGCCCCTGCCAGCTGGAGGGGCTCGAGCATGCGCTCGACATCGCCGGCGCGATGTCCGAGGCCTGCCGCGCCGCCGGCCTCGGCTATGTGTTCAAGGCCAGCTACGACAAGGCCAACCGCACCTCCCTGTCGGGGCGCCGCGGTCCCGGCGTGGAGGAGGGTCTCGAGATGCTCTCCGAGATCCGCTCGCGCACCGGCCTGCCGGTCCTGACCGACGTCCATGCGCCCGACCAGTGCGCGATGGCGGCCGAGGCGGGCGTGGACATCCTGCAGATTCCGGCCTTCCTGTGCCGCCAGACCGACCTGCTGCTGGCCGCCGGCGCCACCGGCAAGGCGGTGAACGTGAAGAAGGGCCAGTTCCTCGCGCCCTGGGACATGGCCAACGTCGCGGCCAAGGTCGCCTCGACCGGCAACGAGGCGATCCTGCTGACCGAGCGGGGCGCCTCGTTCGGCTACAACGCGCTGGTGACCGACATGCGCGGCCTTCCGACGATGGCGCAGACCGGCTACCCGGTGATCATGGACGCCACCCACGCCGTGCAGCAGCCCGGCGGCCTCGGCGGCTCGTCGGGCGGCCAGCGGGAGTTTGCGCCCGTCCTCGCCCGCGCCGCCGTCAGCCTCGGCATCGCCGGCGTCTTCATCGAGACCCACGAGGCCCCCGACGAGGCCCCCTCCGACGGTCCCAACATGATCCCCCTGCGCGAGATGCCCAGGCTCATCGACACGCTCGCCGCCTTCGACCGCCTGGCCAAGTCCCACCCGATCGAGATCTGACGCGCCGGCCCTGACACAGCCGCCCCCAGGCGCCCGAACCGGCCCCCCTCGCGAAGCGCCTGTTCCCCGGAGCCGTCCGTCGCTGATGCCGATCAGAGCGACTCGCCCGCAGGGGTCAGGG
>NZ_CAXBOD010000014.1:0-93499 GCF_963977235.1 uncultured Albimonas sp. | reverse complement strand
TGACGAAGCCCGGGATTCCCAGAACCGGGCGGTCCAGACTTCGGGGTCAGCGCAGATGCCCGGGATTCCCAGAACCGGGCGGTCCAGACTTCGGGGTCAGCGCAACCAAGCATGGTCACGCTGCAAACCAGTCCGGGAAAGGGGGACCAGCTCACTCTGCCGAGCTTCGCGACTTGATCGGGACCGCTGGAGTCGACCAGAGATGCCCACGCGAGGGCTCTTTTACATGAGAATATCAAACGGCCTCTGCGCGCCATGCTCGGAAGAGAGATCTCCTGGACGGCGCGGGCGCGCGTCAGCGAGCCGCCCTCGTCCGTGGCTCACGCGAATGCGGCGAAGTCGTATGCGATGGCTCGCCCGCGACGGCATCGGAGGCGGGCGTGGCTCCCTCTTCAGCGGGGGGCGAGGAACCTGCTCGAATTCCGCCGACCAATTCGTCTATTATCTCGCCACGACCGGCAGCGATTTCCCGGGGGGACCGATTTCCTATGGACGACCCACTCTGCTTCATCCTGATGCCTTTTGGTGAGAAGCCCGATCCGATCCGCAACTTTCGCGTCGACTTCGACGCGGTCTACGAGATCGCGCTGAAACCCGGGATCGAGCGGGCGGGGATGGTCCCGCTGCGTGGAGACCTCGAAGCCGCGGGCGGAATCATCCACAAGCAATTCTTCGAACGGCTGATCTTCTGCGACTTCGCCGTGGCCGACCTGACCACATCTAACCCCAACGTCTACTATGAACTGGGCGTCCGCCATGCCGTCCGGCCGCATACGACTGTCGCCGTGACCGCGCACCCCGATCACATGCCGTTCGACGTCTCGCCCTTGCGCGCCATCGCCTACATGCTGGATGACGAAGGGCGGCTCGATTCGGGCCGGGTCGACGCCTTCATCGCGTCACTCGCGGCGGCCCTCACCGCGGCGCGCAGCCAGGCCGACGACGCCCACGGGCGCTCGGACAGCCCGCTGTTCCAGTTGGTCAATGGCTACCGCGCTCCCGACATTGCCCATCTGCGCGCCGACCTGTTCCCGGAGCGGGCGCGCAGCGAACAGGCGGTCAGCGCCCGCATTGCGGCAATCCGGTCGGGAGCCGACTTCCGCAATGTCGCTTCGGTCGCGGCGGCGGTTGAAGCGCTCGACGCGGTCCGCCGGGAATTGGGCGCGGCGGCGGGCGGCGAGGCGACGCCGGCGCTGGAGCTTATGCTGGCCTATCGCGCCCTGAAGGCCTGGGACCGCATTGTGGCGGTCTTCGACGACCTTCCCGAGCCGCTTCGCCGGCAGGCGCTTCCGCGCGAGCAGACGGCCATGGCGCTGAACCGCCTGGCCGAGCGTGCGAAGGATCGCGCGAAGGCGCACGCGCTTGCCGCTCGGGCCCTCGAACTCCTGAACGCTTTGGAGGCCGAGCGCGGAGCGAACGCGGAAACATGCGGTCTGATCGGCCGCGTGCACAAGAACCTCTGGCGCGCGGCGACGGCGGAGGGCTTTCCGATCGTCGCGGAGGGCCAGCTGGACCTCGCCATCCAGGCCTACAGGCGCGGGTTCGAGGCGGACTCTCGCGATTATTATCCCGGGATCAATCTCGCGACGCTGCTTTCGGTGCGCGCAGCGCCCGAGGACATGGCCGAGCTGGGGCGCCTGGTTCCCGTGGTGCGATGGGCAACCGAGAAAAACCGCCGCGAGGACTACTGGAAGCACGCGACGCTGCTCGAGCTCGCCGTGCTTGCCCGCGATCCGGCAGAGGCTCGCCGTCGCCTCGTCGGGGCGGCGACCCGGGTGACGGAAGGATTCCAGCCCGGCACGACCGCCGACAACCTTGAGATCATCGTCGACACGGCCGCCGACCCCGAGGCGGTCGCCTTCGCCCGCGACCTCGTCTCCGAACTCCGCCGTCTGTCGCCCTGAACGCTCTCGGCCCGCCTGCGACCGAGAGGCGGCTCAGCCGATACGCTCGGGGGACTGCGCGTCGACGGAGGCCGCAGGCAGGTCCGGCAGGGGAGAGACGATCATCTGGCGCTCGGCGGCCACGCAGCCGATCCGGTAAGCGAGGGGGATGATCGCAGGGTCATCCATCCTGCGCAGCGACCGCTCCTCCGCCGAGGCGATCCGCATGTTCAACTTGCGCGCCAGCCAGTCCTGCTCCAGCTCCACATCGAAGCGCTGGAAACGGAACAGCGGCGTGGGCCGAGGGCCGGCCGGCACGCCGGGGCGCGCGTCGATCGGCCAGGGCGCGTCGCATTCTCCCAGCCACTGGCACATCGCCAGCGCGTGGGTCTGTCCGTCCGTGATCAGACCCCGCAGAGCGCGCAGCGCCAGCGACGCTGGAAGCATCCGGCGCGGCGCGTCCGGCCCGATCCGGTCGCGGCTTCGTCCGGTCCCGACCGACACCAGGGAAAGCCTCTCCGCGCCCAGTGGCCAGCCGAAGCCATGGCCGGTCGACGTCGCGACCATCGCCAGCAGCATCGCTGGGGTGTTGTAGGGCGACACGCCGCCGTCCACGAACAGTCCCGGCCGCCGCCGCGTCAGCACCTCGATCAGCTGGGGCGCGAAGAAATAGGGCGCCGCGGTCGAGGCCCGGATCAGCGCCTTGAGCTTGTAGCGGCGGTTGCCGATATAGGCGCCGTCGGGCGGATCTTCCCAGAACGGCGCCGCGGGGCTGTTGGTGATCACCCATGGAGACGCCGTATCCAGCCACTTGGTCACCACCCCAAGACGGGTCAGCAGGTCGGGCGTGTCGAGCGTGCGCTCGCGCACCACCTTCTCGATCTCCTCCATCAGGGGGCGTGCGTCGAACCGGCTCTGCAGCCCCGCTTTACGCCAGCGCGAGCTGCGGAAGACCCTGGGCGCGAGACGCATTAGAACTCCCGCACCTCCGAGGCGGAGCGCCCCATGGCCAGCGCGCCCGCGAGGATCGCCCCGGTCGAGACGCCGCCTAAGAGATCGAAGGCCTCGGACAGCCGCTCCCGGCCCTGTGCGGCCAGCAGCGTCTCCATCCTTTCCAGGAAAGCGACGGATCCCATGCCGCGCACGCCCCCGCCGTCAAGCGCCAGGATGGCCTCGGGCCCCTCGTCCTGCATCCCGCGTTCCCCGTCTGAAATCCGGTCTTGTCTGTCCCCGCAGGCTAGCACGTTCCCGGTCTCCTCGACGGCTTGGCGCTTGAGCGTCGCCCGCGGATCCGGGCAAGGTGAACGGGCAGCCAAGGGGGCCCGCATGATTGATCCCAGACCCATAGATCCGCGTCCCGCGCCAACATTGCGCGCGGGTGTGACCGGCCACCGGCCGCCGAGGGTGACGCCCGATGTGGAGGCCCGTCTCGCCCCCCGCGTCGAGGCGCTGCTCGACGCCCTTTCACGGCTGGCGGGAGACGTCCGGGAGCGCGATCCGAGGGCCTGGCGCGAGACGCCGCCGCGGCTCCGGCTGGTGGGCTCTCTCGCGGCGGGCGCGGACATGCTCGTGGCCGAGCGGGCGACAGCGCGTGGCTGGGCCCTGGACGCGCTGCTGCCGTTCGAGCGTGACGCGTTCGCCCGCATGCAGGACTTCGACGCCCTCGCCGACGCACGGTTCCGCGCCCTATGCGCCGCGCCCGGTCGGGGCGCGCTGCTCGAGCTTGACGGCGACGCGGCCGACGAGGACGCCAGGACCGAGGCCTATGTCGCCGTGGGGCGGCGCATCGTCGCCAACGCCGACGTGCTGATCGCGGTGTGGGACGGAAAGGAGGGCCCGGCTGGCGGCACCTCGGACGTGGTCGGCATGGCGTTGGCCGCCGGTCGGCCGGTCGTCCGGCTGTCGCTCGAGGGCGAAGCGCGGCTGCTGCTGACCCCCGCCGATCGCGCCGCGCCGGACGACGGTCCCGCCGCGATCGTCGAAACCGCAGACGGACCGGCTCCCTCGGCCGACCTCGAGGCGGCGCTGCTGGCGCATCTCGCCCCCCCGACCGGAGAGAGGGCGCATCGCGACCTGCTCCTCCACCTGGAGGAGCCCACCGCGACCCGCACCGGATGGTTCCCCTTCGACCTGCTGCGGCGGCTCGCAGCCGGCCGTCGCATGTCGATCCCGGTGAACATCGCGCCCGACGACGTGACGCGCGCGCAATGGGCCGCCTTCCTCGGGCGGGCCGAGACCCTAGGGGGAGCGGTCTTCGCGGAGACCTTGCGCACGCGACTCGAGCCCTGCTGGCGGCACGCCGACTCCGTCGCCATGCGCAACGGCCACGCCTATCGCTCTGCCTATGTGGTCAACTTCGTGTTCGCCGCGCTCGCCGTGCTCGCGGGCCTGTTCAGCGTCGTCGCGTGGACGTCGGACGAAAAGTTGTATTTCAAGATCGCCTGCGTTTCAGTCGAACTGTTGCTGATCGTCGTGATCCTGATCATCACCCGGCGTGGCGGCGCGAACGGGCTCGACTGGCACCGGCGCTGGCTGCAGGCGCGTTCGGTCGCCGAGATCCTTCGTCCGGCCCGACTGACCCTCCTTCTGGGCCGAACCGATGCGCCGGAGCGCGCGGGTGAGGGTCTGGGTGAGACGGCGTGGGTCGAGTGGTACGTGCGGGCCACCCTGCGCGAGATCGCCCCGCCCACGTGCCGGCTGGATGAGGACGCCCTGCGCCTGGCTATCGACGCCGCGCTGTTGGACGAGCTTGCGGGGCAGGTGACCTACCAGCGCTCCGCCCGGGAGATCGCCGGCAAGCTCGATCACAGCCTGCATCTGTGGGGCGAACGCCTGTTCGTCGGCGCCGTGGTCGTGGGCGTCGCGTTCCTCGGCTTCGCCGGGCTCTATCACCTCGCCGACAAGGTCGAGGCGCTTGCCCCCCTCAAGGAGACGCTGGTCGCCTGCAAGACCCCGGCGAAGGCGGCCGCCACCGTTCTGGGCGCCGGGCTTCCCGCGATGGGCGCGGCGCTGTTCGGGATCCGCGCCATCGGCGACTTCCGGGTCGCCGAGACGCAGGCCGCCCGGACGCTTGAGGAACTGGAGGCCATCGGCGCGCAGCTTTGCAGTCTGCGTGAGATGCCGAGCCGGGCGGAGGCCGTTGTCCTCTTTCTGCGCATCTCCCAGGCGGAGGCGGCCGACCTGCGGGACTGGACCCGCGTCTACAGCCTCCGGCCGCTGGCGTTGCCCGGATGAGGGCCGCGATCAACCCGGCGCCCGTGCGTATCCTGCGGAGGCCTGCTGCGGCTGCGCGCTCTCCCGCGCCTGGGGAAGAGCCGTTCGGAAGAAGATGCGAAGCAGCAGGATCGCGGTGATCCAGGAGAACTCGCTGCTTTCATAGGCGACCAGCCGACCCCGCGCATCGGTGTGAAAACCGATCAGCTGCCCCGGCCGCCGTTGGCGCGCGTAAGCATCCAGCGGCGCCAGCGTCGACGTCCCGGAGGTCTGCGCGATCTGGCACAAGCGGCTGACGACAGGCTCGTACTCGTGCACGCTGCCGTAGCGGGGGTGGATGATGAAGAGCGTCTTGTCGAGATAGCCCCGCGCGATGAGGCTCTGGGCCTCCGTCCAGATACCGTCCGAATTCTCGAGCACGATGACGATCGCGCGGGCGCTGTGCATCAGGTCCTCCACCGCGCCCAGCCAGCTGCCGTCGCCGCGATACTCGCGCGCCGCTCCGAAGGGCATGCGGCCAGCGTCGTCGGGATCGCCGAGCGCGACCACCGGGCCCAGTGCGGTGCCTTCCTCCAGCAGCAGTGTGTCGATCGTTTCGGCCGGCCGTCCGAGGCGCAGCAGCCGGGTCAGGAACGAGCGGCTGCTGGGTTGAAGCCTGATCTGGTCGTCGTCGAAGCTGCGCAGGAAGAAGATCGGCCGCCGACGGTCTACGGCGGCGATCTCCTGCAGGCGCGATGCCATCAGCTTCTGCGTTTGTCGGCGCACAAAGGCGCCCAGTAGAAGGCAGGCCGCCAGCGCGGGCGCCGCGATCAGCACCAGCTTTACCAGCCAATCCTTGGCGATGTTGTCGTAGGCGGGCGCCAGTTTCTGGCGAATCGCATCCGAGATCTGGGGCTTGCTGTAGGTGCTGCCAAACTTGTCTTCCACGCCCTGCGTGAGGACATTGTGCAGCTGGCCGTATTCGCGGACCCGGCGGTCCATCTCGTTCATCAGCAGGACCGGTCCCGCCGTGATGGCGAGCGGCAACGTGGCGTAGAGAACCCCGCTCAGCGCCATCATCAGCAGCGTGCGCTTGACGTAACGATTGGTGTGGCGGAGCCGCGCCGGCACGTCGAAGACCCCCATCAGGCCGGCAAGGCTGAGAAGGCTCGCCTGTCGGGCCGCGAGCACGATGCGCTCGGTCCGCGAACTGATTCCCATCACATAGAGAAGCTGCCCGCAGATCGCGAGCATCAGCGCCGCGTAGGCCACGTAGCAGATCACAATCAGGACCGTGGTGTATGTCGAGATCGCATGGAACTCGATTGCCCGCACGGCGGCCGTCGCGGTCGCCGACATCAGCGAGAGCATGATGAGCCCGGCCATGATGCCGGCGGCGACCTTGTTGAGGTTCATGATGCCGACGATCAGCAGCCCGTAGCAGAACACGCCCCCCACCATCAGCGCCAGCAGGACCAGCGCGGTTAGAAAGGACATCGAGGCCGCGGCCGCGCCCAGCATCGGCCCGACCGCCAGCAGCAACGCCGCCCCGACCACGGCCAAGGCCAACGCGAGATAGCTTGAGATCGCAATGGTCTTGAGAAAGACGAACAGTCCCGCCAAGCCGGCGAAGCGATGTTCGAGAACGGAGAAATTCCGGATCTTCATCAGCAATCGGCGTCCTAAAAAAATGTGGAAACCAGCGCCTAGATTGGCTCGATTCTCAAAGTCACTTCCCCCGCCAATTCGACCAGGCACGGGCGATCGCACGGAAAGGACTGGCCGGGCCTCATGCGACGACCGTTGACGACCGTGCCGCCCTTGTCGCTCAGGTTGCGCAGGATGGCGCTGTCGCCCTGACGGCGGATGAGCAGGTGCTTGCGCGAGACCTTCTCGTTGCGCAGCTTCACGTCCGCCCACGTCCCGTCCCGGCCCACCTGGATGACGCCAAGTTGCCTGAATCGCAGGAATTCGCTGGCCTTGAACGTCGCCCTGCTTCCGCGGGTCCGTATCTCGATGACGAGATCCGAGGCGCGGCGCGGCGATGAGGGCGCGGGGGGCGATTGCGTCTCCAGCAGCACACTGCGGTAGACTATGCCCAGCTTCAGGTCCTGGTGCAGGGTCGAGCCGGAAAACAGGCCGCCGTTGACCACGCCGATCGTGCGCCGCGCCAGGCGCTGGGCGCGCATGCTTGCGCTCAGGGGCGCGCGGTCGACGCGACACGCGGCTAGCCCCATCGCCAGCCTGCCGAAAGTCCAACCGCCCAGAAAGATCTCGCAGACCAGGAAATAGCCCGCGATCCAGACAAAGGCGGTCAAGGCAAGCTGAACGCCGGTCAGGCTGTCGAGCCAACCGCTCTTGAGCGCCCAGATCGACACGAGCGCCAACAAGAGAATGTCGTTCAGCGTCGCTGCCGCAATAAGCCTCGACAGGGCGCGGACATGCGCTTGCGACATGGTCTTATATCCCCCGGCGACGCGCGGACGCCCTCTCTAAAATCGAGCCTGTGCGGCGAATAGGGCCAGGCCATCCTTCAGCCCAAGCTCGCAAACTCATCCCGATTCGCAATATCCTGTTGGAGCATAGCATGTCGGAGATACAGTCGATTCGCATTTAAGGGGGGTGGTTTCTAGAATGGCGGAAAAAAGCTCGCGCCTTTCGATCGGCGACTGGCTGTCCGGCTTCGGGTCGCTGGTTGCGGTGGTTACCATATTTCAGGAGCTAGGCTGGCTTGAGGCGACCCCGTTCGACATTTCGTTGGTCATGGGGCTCAATCCAGTCGTGCGCTTCTTCATCCTCGTCGTGGTGAGCGTGTGCATCGGCGCCGCGGCGGCGGTCGCGCTCGATGTCGTGGCGAGATGGGCCCGTGGCGCGCAGGCCGCCGCCCCAGTCCTCATCGCGCTGGCCTGGGGCATGGGCGTCGTCGCGGTCGCCTCCTGGCTGTTTGGCGCGGACCAGCCGCAACAGGCGGGTTTCACCGTGGTCGTCGGCTTTGGCGCGGCCAGCGCCCTGCTGGGCGCCCATCTGCGCTTCGCTCAGGGAGGCGTCGCGAAACCCGAGGACCGGGCGTTGCTGTTGCTGTTGACCGCCCCTGCGGTGTTCGTCTTCTACTTGGCCGCCCTGCTCATGCCCGCCGCCTGACAGGAGTGGTCGAAGTCGCCGGCCCGCTTAGCGTCGTCGTGGCCTCAAGCGAAGGTCGACCCGGCCCAGTCGCAGGCGCGCGGCCTCGCGCAACCCGACAGAGCGGCGCGGCGGAATCCGCCGCCCGTCGATCCATGTCCCGTTCGTCGAGCCCAGGTCCGTCAGGCGGAGACGCCCCTCCTGGAGGTGCAAGACCGCGTGCCGGCGACTGACCCCCGGTTGGTCGATGACGACAGCGCAGTTCGGGTCCCTCCCGATGACGACCCCGTCGCCACGGGCAAGGCGGGCCCGGGCGACGAACGCGTCGACACCCGACCCAACCAGCGACAGCCCACCGACCGAGGCCGGCAAGACGCCTGGCAGCGCCGACGGCCGGCGATAGGCGATAACGGCCAGGCCCGCCGCCGTTGCGGCGCCCAACCCCGCCACGGCCCAGAGCATCAGGCCGGAGACGCCAGCCCCCGAAGCCGCGTGACTCTCGCCGGTCGGGACGCAGGCCGCTCTGGTTGCGCGAACGTCAACACTCGCGAGCTGCAGCACCCGAAGGAGCGTCTCCGAGGTCAATGCGAGCGAGATCGCCCGCTCTCCTCCCCCGCCCAGCAGCGCCGTGTTCACGCCCACGACGCGGCCGCAGGCGTCGAACAAGGCTCCGCCGCTGTTGCCGGGCGCCAGCTCTGCCGTGTGCTGGATGACAGTCAGGTCGCGCCCGTCGGCTCCCCAGGCCATCGTCGTCTCCCGGCTGACCACGCCGCCGGTCAGCGAGCTCTCGGCGAAAGCCGCTTCGTCCGGGTCCAGTCGCCCGCCGTCCGCTATTGCGGGAAAGCCGAGGGCGAAGACATCCTCGCCCTTCCCCGGAACCGTCGCGGCGATCACCCCGCCTTGCCCCAAGCCCAGGTCGGGGATCCGGAGGACCGCCAGGTCCACGTCGCGATCCTCGGCCACGACCTCTGCGCTGGCGCGCAGCGGCCCGTCCGGCCCGTTGACGAAGACCCCAATCACCTCGGCGTCCATGACGTTGTGCTGGTTCGTGGCGAGCAGGCCGGGAGCGACCAGGAAGCCGGTGCCCAGGGCGATCCGTCCGTCGCGAAGACGTGCGGCGATGCGCACGGTGATACGGTCGGCCACAGCGACGGGGTCCGTTTCCTCGTTCGCAGCAGCCTCTGACGTGGGGCCCGCCACGACCATGGCAAGGAGCGTGAGCGTGATCCCGCCGACCCTCGCCAATGGGCGACGCGACACGCGCGGCCGGTTCATTGCTGCGAACTGGAAATGGCGACGGCGGCGGCCCCGACCGCGGCGAGGATCGCCATCATGATCAGGATATTCACCCAGATGCGATTACCCGCGATCGACCGACCCGAATTCGCCGTCGCGAAACCGTCGCCTTCCCGGCTGGAAAAGAACGAGGCGCCGATGTCAGCCTCCGGCCCCTCCCGAACCGTTTCGGAGCGGCGTGGCCCCGCCTCGCCGGCCGCGGCCTGGGCCGGCGCATCTCGTCTTACCCTTGCCACAGCGATCGCGAGCACCGGGGCGGCGCCCCATCCGACATGGACGCTGTGATGGGGTTTTGCCCGTCCCTCCAGCGCCTCGACCCACTCCTCGGCACGCGCCGGACGGCGTTCGGGATCAAGCGAAAGCGCCCAGTCGACGGCGCGGCAGAAGGCTGGCGAGTAGTGGCCCCGCGCCTGCGTTCCGCAGGGCGCAAAGGGGTCGGGCGATCCGTTTGACACCATCTCGTAGCGGCGCCAGGAATCCGCGGGAACCTTTCCGGTGGCGAACTGATAGGCCAGCGCGCCTGTAGCGTAGAGATCCGTCCACGGTCCTTCCTTGAGGCCGAGGCTCCGCGCCTGGCCCAGCTGTTCGATCGGTGCGAAGCCGGGCGTGTAGATCGAGGTCAGGAAATCGCGATCGCCGGTCAGCCGCGCCGCGCCGAAGTCGATCAGGACCGGGCCGCCCTTGCGGGTGATCATGATGTTCTGGGGTTTGATGTCCCGGTGCAGCAGGCGCCTGTCGTGGATGAGGGTCAGGCCGCGACAGATGCGGCGGAGGGTGCGGAACAGCTCCGCTTCCCCGACCGAGCCCGGTTGATCAAGGTAGTTCGCCAGCGGCACGCCCTCGACCAGCTCCATCAGCATGTAGATCGTGTCGTGCTTCTCGAACAGTCCGAAGACGCCGACGATGTTGGGATGGCGCGGCAGGTCGCGCAGCACCTCCGCTTCGTTCACAAACGAGCGGAAACCGTCATGGAACGATCGTTCCCGTCCAGGGATCGGCATCACATCGTTTGACCCTGGGCGGCGTTGAGCGGCTCTTTCGGGGAAGTACTCCTTCAGCACGCGCGCGGCGCCCGTCCGCTCTTCCCGCACGACATAGGTCTTGCCGAACCCGCCGTTGCCAAGAACGCGCTCGATGACGTGCCCCGCGATCCGGACGCCGGGGGGCAGGACTCCTTGCTTGGACGCGGCCATCTAAGGCGTCTCCCTCAGCTTCGCTGGTCTTCGATCTTCCCGGGGACGCGACCCGCCGCTCCGGGGACGTTCAATTCCCCGCACCCGTATCGCCGATGGCCGAAGGATCCTTCTGCTCCCGCTCGCCCCCTCCGTCCACCGCGGGATCGGCGACGCCATCGGCCTGCGACGCGCCGCCTGCCTCGGGGTCGGGGGCCGCTCCGCCGGCGCCATCATCGACTCGGTTGCTCGCTGTGGTATCCGACACCCCGTCCGAAGCTGGGCGCTGTGTCCCGGTCCTGTCTATCGCCTCGTCGACCAGCCCGGTCCCTTCCTCGTCCTCCCCAAGCGCGTCCATCGTGCTGTCGGAGCCTTCGAGCCTTGGTTCCTCGACACCGCCTCTCGGCGCCTCGGGCTGCACCGGCTCCCGATCGGAGGGCCGCTCCGCGGGACCCCTCGTCCCTTCGGCCGGGGCGGGCGGCTGAAACTCACCGGAACTCGCGGCGGGCGGGGCGGCGCTCTCGGAGGACGGTTCCTCTCCCGAGAACAGGATCCACCCTGCGCCGAGGCCCGCAGCGAACCCTGCCGCCAGGCCGCCCGCCGCCAGGGGCATCCGACCGAGGCGGAGACTCGCGGTCCGCGTCGCCGCGCGCGGTATGGCGACCGCCGCAGGCGTGCCGGGATGATCGATGATCACGACGGTCGTGTTGTCCTGGTGCGGCGCGCGTCTGGCGGTCACCTCGTCCAGAAGCGCATCCACGGCGACCGACGGCGGCTGCCTGCTTACTCGCGCCAGGACCGCCTCGATCTCGTCGGGCTCCAGCGTTTCGACTCCGTCACTGGCAAGCAGGATCCGATCGCCTGGCGCCAGAGCGATCTGGCGCAGGTCGATCTTCGAGATCGGCCGGCCGGTCACGGCCGACGTCAGCGCATGTCGCTGCGGATCCTCGCGCGCCTCTGCGGCCGACATTTCGCCCCGCCGAACCCGCTCTTCGAGGTCCGTCTTCAACGAGTGGTCAGCGTTCAGCCGCTCCAGCCGCCCACCGGCGAAGCGCCACATCGGGCTGTCTCCGACGCTGATCCAGCCCAGGCGGCCTGCCTTGATTCGCGCGGCAACCAGGGTGCAGCCCATTCCCGTCAGCATAGGGTCACGGGCAGCTTCCTCGCCGATCGCCTCGTTGGCGGCGCTCAGAGCCCTCCGCAGCCGCTCTTTCGACCCAAGATCCGAGCGCGAGCGGTAGATGCGCACGAACGTGTCCACGGCGAGCCGGCTGGCCGCCTCGCCGCCCGCGTGCCCTCCCATACCATCGGCAAGGACGCACAGCGCCCGAGGATCGCCCTCCGCGCTGGTTTCGGCGAAGAGGAAATAGTGATCCTCCTGCCGCTCGCGACGTCCGATCCAGTCCCCGCCATGCGCCAGTTCTGCGGGGGGCGGCTTCATTTTCCGTCCGCCGCGATGTCGTTCCAGTCGAAGCCGGCGCCGCAGAACGCAGCGAACCGGCAGCGTGTGTTGCGCCCGAATTCCAGGGTGTCGCCATCGCTCAGTGGCGTCAGGTTCACCACCACCTCGCCGTTCAGCCAGGTCAGGTTCTTGCCGCTGGCATGCTGGACGTAGAACTTCCGCGCGCGGTCGTCGTAGACGATCACGGCGTGATTTTCGCTCGAGATCTGGTCGTCGCCGAACGGGAGCGCGGCGCGCTCGGATCCTGCGCGGCCGACGGAATTCGCCCCGGCGCCCAGCGGGATCGCCCGGCCGCGTCCGGGACCGCCCACGATCACCAGCCACCCGACGATTGGGTCGACATCGTCCTCGAACAACGCGACGTCCGCCCCTTCCGGGCCTTCGGGCCTGGCGATGATCGTTGAGCCCAGGGGCGCGGCCGGCGGCTCCTGGAAGCCTGGCCTCTCATCGGCCTGGTATTCCTTGGTTGACCGCCAACGCTCGGCGTCGACGCTGTCGCTGCCGCCGATCGGTGGCCGCGCGCCCTGATCGGGCTCCTTCTTGTATCGCCAGAACGTCTTGTTCTTGTCCTTGTTCGACATGTTCGCCGCTCCGTGTCTGATCGCCAAGCGCGTCGGCCGTCACCTCGCCTCGAACCGCATCTCCACCTCGCCGAGACGCAGGGTGTCGTTGTGCTTCAACGCGCCTGTCTGCACCTTCTGGCCGTTGACGAAGACGTGGTTGAGAGAGTTGAGGTCGCTGATCGAAACGCCGCCGTGGCGCGGATCCGCGTAGATCTCGGCGTGATTGCGCGAAACGCTGTCATGCTGGATCACAAGGTCGTTGCCCTCTGCGCGCCCGATGCTGATGCGATCCGCGCGGAGTTCGAACACGCTCCCGCCTTCGACGGGGATCAGGCGGCCTCGCGATGGAGCGCTCATCACAGTCGCTCCGGGCGAGGCGGGCGACGCCGCGCTCGACCCGGCGCCGCTGTCGGGGAGCTCTTCGCCGTCCAGTTCGTCTTCGCGGGAGGGACGTTTGCGCAGCGCAAAGATCAGAAGCCCGACGGCGATGAGGACGGCGGCGCCCAAGCCGGCGAAGATCCACAGATCAGGCACGCCGAGGCCGAGCAGATCGTCGCTAGCGTCGGCATCGGGCGCCGGTTGACGTTCCGTGTCCGCCTTCACGTCGCTCGCCGGCGCGTCGGAGGTCGCGGCGCGCTCGGCGGCGCACTCGGCCAGCTCACGTGGGGGCGGGCACGTCGGGTCGAGACCTGCGCCAAAGGTCATTTCTACGTTCGAGCCGAAGCTCGCCTCTGCGTCTGCCTCCATCACCAGCTCGACGCCGGCGGTCTGGTAGCCGCTCTTCACGACGACCACGCCGCTGCGGTTGCGGCGCTGGTCGATCGCGGCGATCAGCGCATCCGCGCCCTGGGACGAGGCATCGCTTAGCGACACCTCCTCGAAGGCGCCTCCGGTCTCGCGTGCGAGCAGCCGCAGCGCTTCGCGGCCCCGGCTCCGCTCGGTCGAGCCATCCCCGGCCCAGAACAGGCCTAGCGCGTCCACCCTCACGCCGGCTTCCCGCGCGACCGCGGCCGCCTGGTCCGGCGTGACCAGAGAATCCTCGGCCAGGCCGTCGCTCAGCACCACGATCCTCTTTAGCGCCGCCCTTTCGGGCAGCAGCCGCTTTGTCGCGTCAATGACGCCGGAGAAAATGAACGTGCTGGATCCCTCCAGCGGCGTCGTCGAGATCCATTCCTGGACCTCCGACAGGCCGACGGCCGGCGATCGGTCGAGGCCGTTGGCGAAGCCGACGATCATCACCGCGCGCCCGGGTCGCCCGCCGACTGCGCCGGCGATCTTCTCCGCGGCCGCGCGGGTGCGGGTCAGTCGCGCGCCCTGGCCACGGCCATCGTTGCGGCTGACATCGTAGAGGATCAGCGTCAGTTCGTCGTATCCGAGGTCCCGCGCCTTGGGATCGTCCAGCCGGACGTACTCGCGCTCGATATTCTTGCCGTCCTGGTCGCGCACGGTGACGAAGGTCGCGCGCGTGCCCGTGGGCAGAGCGATCAGACATCGTCCGGCGCCGAGCGTTTCGGGGCGGCAATCGAGCGGCCCGTCGCTGCGGACCGTCGGCTCGGCTGCCAGCGCGGCCTGCGGGAGAACAAGAAGCGCCAGGAAAAATGTCGCTATCAGCGCAACTTGTCGGGCCAGAGGCCGCGCTGATGCAAGACCGAATCTCTGCACGAAAATCGCCTCGAAAATTGAAACACCTTTTGTGAACGCAAGGATAGCGTCGGTCGACTGCAGCCTGTCAATCCATCGCCGCACTTCGGGCGCAATTAAAAAAATTACCATGTCTCGATAGCGTGTTGGCGACCCTGGCGGCGCCCGCTGACGGGTCACTGACGGCCTTGGTGCAGCAGCGCCATCTCCGAGCAGCCTGCGGGTGCAGCTATGGAGCAGTAAGGGATCGGCGCGCCTTTATCGGTCGTAGAGGCGGGTCTCGAAAGCCTTGAGAATGGCGGCGCCGTCCATCATCCCGAAGCGCGCGAACCCCACCGCCGCAGCGTGGCCCTCCTTCAGAATCGCCATCGCATCGTTCTTGCGACCCAGCTCAGCAAGGAGCTCGGCCTTGAACCAGGCGATGGCCGCAGATTGGCGGAGACCCAGCGCCGAGGATCGCAGGATCGATGCGTAGTCACGCTCGGCCTGCTCGAAGGTCTGCATGGCCTCGGCGGACTGTCCCAGGCGCATCTGCGCCAACCCGAGTACGATCGCCGCATCGACCGCCTTCGGTCCGAGGCTCTGAGGCTGAAGGCTGGCGATCTCATGCAGCGCCGCCAACGTGGCGGCTCCAAGACTTGCCGCCGCCACCGGATCGCCAAGTCCCAGCTGGCATCGAGCGATATCAGCAGCGACTATTTCAGGCCAGCCTGATCCGACCTGGCTGTATCGGGTCTCCCAGTCTCGGAAAGCCTCGGACAAGGTCTCAAGCCTCAAGGCGAGCTCCTCATCCGCGCCTGCGGCGGCCTCCAGCGAGAAGGCTCTCACCCAAGGCGCGTCCCCGACGAGTCCGTCTGTCAGGCGCCTGTACTCCAATCCCCGCAGCCAAAGTCTGCTCGAAGCCGTTTGCAGGGCGGCATGGGCCATCGCCGCGAGTTCGACCGCTTCTCGCCGGAGGCTGGCCGACTGAGCGGGGCCCTCCAGGGAAAAGACGCTGCCTGCGAGCTTGTCGATGGCTCCGACGAGGTCGAGGGCGGCTTGCGGGGTCGGCTGCGCCTCGGCCAGGGCGCGGCAGATCGAGGTCGCCTCCTCGAACAGGGGGCGCGCCGCGGCGGGGCCGTCGAGGGCCTGCACCACGTCGCCGAGCCTCCCGAGCGCGATGGCCAGATCACGCCGGGCGCCGGGGGTCGGCTGCGCCTCGGCCAGGGCGCGGCAGATCGCGGTCGCCTCCTCGCGCAGGGGTCGCGCCGCGGCGGGGCCGTCGAGGGCCTGCACCACGTCGCCGAGCCTCGCGAGCGCGATGGCCAGCTCGCCCCGGGCGCCGGGGGTCGGCTGCGCCTCGGCCAGGGCGCGGCAGATCGCGGTTGCCTCCTCGCACAGAGGGCGCGCCGCGGCGGGGCCGCCGAGGGCCTGCACAACGTCGCCGAGCCTCGCGAGCGCGATGGCCAGATCGCGCCGGGCGCCGGGGATCGGCTGCGCTTCGGCCAGGGTGCGGTGGATCACGGTCTCTTCCTCGCGCAGGGGGCGCGCTGCGGCGGGACCGTCGAGGGCCTGCGCCACGTCGCCGAGCCTCCCGAGTGCGACGGCCAGATCACGCCGGACGGCGAGTGTAGGCCGCGCCTCGACCAGAGCGCGGTGGATCGCGGTTTCCTCCTCTCGCAGAGGGCGTGCCGCGGCGGGGCCGTCGAGAGCTTCCACCACATCGCCGAGCCTCCCGAGCGCGACGGCCAGCTCGTGCCGGGCGCTGGGGCTCGGCTGCGCCTCGGTCAGCGCGCGGTGGATCTCGGTTTCCTGCTCGCGCAGGGGGCGCGCCGCGTCTGGGCCGTCGAGGGCCTCCACTACGTCGCCGAGCCTCCCGAGTGCGACGGACAGCTCACGACGGGCGCCTTGGGTCGGCTGCGCTTCGGCCAGAGCGCTGAAGATCGCGGTCTCCTCCTCGCGCAGGGCTCGCGCCGCGACGGGGCTGTCGAGGGCCTCAACGACGGCGGCAAGTGCACGAAGTGCATAGGCCAGGTCGCGCGGGGCTTCGGGATCGTGTTGCGTCTCGGCCATTGAGCGGAGGATCCAGACCGCCTCTTCGCGCAGGGGCCGCCCCGCGGCCGGGCCGTCAACGACCTCGATCGCGTTACTGAGGCGCCCGATGGCAGCGGCAAGCTCTCGCCAAGCCGACGGCGATGATTCAGACTCAGCGAGCAGGCGAAAGGTTGCGGCCTGCTCTCTTCGCAAGGGAAGAGACGCAGCGGGCCCATCTAACCGACTGACCAAGTCGGCAAGGGTCGATAACGTGTTGACGAGATCGCGCTGAGACTCCGGGGTGGGTTGTGCCTCTGCCAGCACTCGTCTGATTGCAGCCTCTTCCTCACGCAAAAGGCGAACTGAGGCGGGGCCGTCGAGAGCGTCCACCATGTCGCCCAGCGACCCCAGTACGTCTGCAAGCTCTCGCTGGGCGCCAAGTGTGGGCTGCGCTTCGACGAAAGTACGTAGAGCTTCCACCGCTTCCTTGCGGAAGCGAAGTGCCGTATCGAGGTCGTCAAGGGCCTGCATAACGTCGCTTATGTCATTAAGCACCTGAGCAAGATTGCGCTGCGCTTCTTGTGTCCGACGCACTTGGGCGGCCGCACGGAGCGGCTTGGCTATCTCTTCAAATATCTTACGCTGAAAATGCAGGTCATGCGTATGCCCATCTGCGAACTCCGAGGCCAGCATCATCATCAATTTGCGGGCCAATGACCGAGAGGTCATCCTATTCTCATTTGAATTTGCACGGCGAATAAGCTCGGAAGCGATTGCAACCAGTAATAAGCTGCTTTCTGGCCCATCGGTTGGGAGGAGCATTGCACCTTCAAATGCAAGTATAAGCTCGATTTCATCTGCCTCGGAGACGGAGGTCGCAGCCTCCTTCAGCCCCTGCGCCAGAGCCCTTTCCGTTTCGGCCTCATCATGATGGTTCTCGAGATCCTCTCGGGCCGCGTCGCGATACGGACCGAGGCGGAACTCGCCCTCATCCCCAATCGTGACGAAGCTATGGGGGTCGTCGCCTTCTTTCAGCCCCGTCTCGACGTCGACCACCTTCAGCCCCTCCGCCACGCGACGGACAAGGCGCGGCGAGAAGGCGACGCCCTGGAGGCTGGCGATGGCGAGCGCCCGCCGGACATGGATCGGCGCCTCCTCGAGCCGGTCCGCAACGAATCCAGCGAAGTCCCGCGTGAGCGTCTCGGCGAGCCCTCGAGCGGCCAGCTCTCGTCCGGGGTCACGATCCACGAAGAGCTTCGGGCGACGCTCGAGAAACATCAGCATCTCGTCAAGAAGCCGGGGATTGCCGTCGGCCTTTCGGGTCAGCGCGGCGCGCTGATCGTCGGTCAAGCCAGGGAAAGAGACTTCAATCGTTGCCTCGAGCCCCTCGGCGCGGCCAAGTTCATGCACTACGTCCTCAGATGTCGCGAATGCGCCCGGCGCCTTGCCCACCGTGGCGCTGCTCCGCCACTCGGCGCGCCAGCTCGTCAAAATGAGGAGAAGCGGCCAACCCTCCTCCCGTGCCCACTGGAGCAGGGCGGGAAGGAAGCTGGCCATGCCGGGATCAGCCGACAACCACTGGACATCGTCGACGAGTATCACCAGCGGGACAGAGGAGAAGCCCTCAGGAGGCGCCATCGCGATCCGATGCAGATCTGCGAGGATCGTCTCGGTCAGCAAGTCTCTGCGCCGGCGCTCGGTCGCTGCCGGAGATGCATCCGCGTCTTCCAACTGCTCGATGTCCCGCAGGATCCCGCGCTGGGTACGGACTTCTTCGATAGCCTGCTTGCCCATTCCGAGCAGACCGAAGGTGCCTGCATTCGCAAATTCACCGATGAGGGTCTCTGCGATGCTCCACGCCATATCGACGCCAACGCCTTTGCCGCTGAGCAGGCTGCGTCGGCGCAGCGCGTCGAGTTCGACCTCTCGCGCGTAGGCCTCAAGGTGCGCCTTCAGGACATCCACGCCATGTCGTAAGGCGTCTTCGAGCCCTTGGTTACGGCTGCCGGGATCCGAGATCCTCAGGCCCCACCACAGGAACGGCATCCGCTTGCCGTCGTCGCCGCACTCGTCGAGCGCGGGATTGACCTGAAGGTTGTTCTCGCGCCGCAGCAGCTTGTCCGGCCAGTAGCCCTCGCCGCCGATGCCATCATGGACGGTGGAGAGCCAGCCGTAGAACTCCTGCGCCAGCCGGGTCTTGCCGAAGCCGCTCTCGGCGACCAGCGCCACGACACGGGTGCTACCGCCGCGAACCTCCTCGAAGGCTGTCCGCAGGATCTCCATGTCGGCTTCCCGACCAATGAACGTTCCGCGCCAATCCATGCCGCCCGCCCCAAGCGATCCTCAATGGGACGACCTTAGGCGCGGCCTTCATCAACGTGAAGCCTGAACGGCAGAACCTCGTTTCGATCCGCAGATCCGGGCGCCGGCCCTGTCTCAGGCCACCACGGCGGCGAACAGGTCCTCGGCCGAGCGTCGCTGCTGTATGAGGAACCAGTTCAGGTAACCGCCCAGATACTTCGACGCCGGGCCCCTGAAGGGCTTGATGAACTCCTTGTATCGCGAGTGCAACGCGTTGACGTTCTGGATGTGGTGAGCTGGCGAGGCGACCCGCCGCCCCGGCGCGTTCTCCACCTCGAAGTGCTCGAGCCCCTGCGTCCTGGCCTAGTGGGAGTAGGCCGAGGCCTTGTCGGAGCAGATGATGGCGTCCGGCGCCACAACCGGCCGAAGCGCAGCCGCGATCGTCGTCGTTCGCCGATCCGGAATCCTTTCGAGCAGCCGGGCGCCGCTGCGATCGACGAGCGTGAGCAGGGGCAGCTGCCAGCGCGACAGGCCGCGCTGCATCCTCAGCCGGCCGCCCTTTTAGCGATGCCACTGGAGCCGGGGCGGCCGCGGATGTCGGTCGGGATCGGCGCTGTGGCGAACCCACTCCCGGGATCCCTTCCGGCTCTCGCGCCGGTAGGCCTCATCGACTTCGACGATCCCATCGAAGCGCTCGCTGGAGGCGCCCGATATCGCCGAGAGGATCAGCATCCCCCAGCGCCAGATGGTGTCCTTCCTCCGCCCAAGCTTCTTGCCCAGCTTGCGGCAGGACGGCGCGCGCACGGATAGCATGTCCTCGACGACCTCGAGCAGCTGATCGAGGTGGCGGAGCCCGCAGACCCGCGTGCCCGTCAGGCCGGACCAGGTGCGCCCGCATCCCGCGCACCGGAACCGCTGCGCCCCGGTTCGCGTGGTTCCCCACTTCTTCCGGCTGTCGTGCCCACAGTGCGGACAGTTGCGGGTGGAGTCACCCCGTGCTTCGATCACGCCCAATGCAAGGCGGCTGGATCTGATCGCGACCGCGCGCTCCAGGAGCTCCTCGATCTGGCACGGGCTCATCCGTCGAACCGCGGCAAGGCAACGGTCGAAGGCGTGGGGCGGCACGGACTGGCTCTTGTGCATTGGGTTCTCCATTCGAGGGAACCCCAATCTTGGCCAGGCGCCTTGAAGCCGAAATCCGCCAACACGCTATCGAGACATGTCCAAAAAAATTAGGACGTCGAGGGAGAAGTCGCCTAGGCTCCAAGCAGCGCTAGCAGGCGCGAATGTGATTTGTAAAATGTCTTGGAGCGGTCATGGGCGAATCGACCCGGCCCGGCGATTTGAACTCGCCGCAACGCGCATTGCGAGACCTCGGCCCCGGCGAGCTGATTGCGAACACCTATCGGATAGAGCGCAGGATCGCGAGCGGCGGCATGGGCGCCGTGTTCCTCTGCCGGCATGAGGTGCTGGGCGACCAGGTTGCGGTGAAGGTCATACTGGACGGCGCATTCGAGGCGGAGCGCGCCGCCGCCCTCTTCCAGCGAGAGGCGGCTGCGCTTCGCAAGGTGCGCGACGACGCCGTCGTCGGCTACGAGTCGACCGGCCGCGACGCGCACGGCAACCTCTACCTGGTCATGGAGTACGTCGACGGCCTCCCGCTGTCGGCCTTTCTGCGCGATGGCCGGAGGTTGGATCCCGAAGGCGTGGTCGCGCTGGGCAGCCGTCTCGTCGCGGGATTGGCCGCGGCCCATGCCGCGGGCGTCGTCCATCGTGATCTTTGTCCGGACAATGTGCTGGTCCCCGACGAAGACATTTCCCGCGCGAAGATCATCGATTTCGGAATCTCCAAGCGGCTCGCCCCCGGCGCCGGAACCATCATCGGCGGAGAGTTCGCGGGAAAGTACGCCTACGCCTCGCCCGAGCAGATGCGCCTGTTTCCGACGCCCGTCGACGCCCGCTCCGACGCCTACAGTCTCGGGCTCGTCCTGGCCGAGATGGCCGACCTGCAGCTCGACGTCGCTGCGCGGGATCCGGTGGAGGTGATGCAGGTCCGCCGCCACGACGCTGCTTTGCCGGGCGACCTTCATCCCGACCTCCGGCGACGGCTAGCGGCGCTCTTGATCGCTGATCCGGCCCGCCGTCACCTTGACATCGCGCGCGCCTGGGACGGCGAGACCGCGGGAGCGGCGGCGCCGCAGCCTGAGGCGGTTGCCTCTGCGGGCGGGAAGGATGCCGGTCGCCAGAACGACCCGACCGGATCGGACAACGACGGCTTCTTGCCCAGCAGCGCCCCGTCGCGGTCGACGCGCGCTCCGGTTCCGCCGCCGCCCGACGGGCGCCGCGGCGGGCTGATCGTGGCCGCGGCGGCGTTGCTTGCGGTTGCCCTAGGGGTGGGCGGATGGCTGGCTTATGCGCGGCTCGTGCCGGACCAGGCTGGGGTCGCGCCGGCGACGTCTCCGTCCGAGCCGACGTCCGAGAGCGTGGCGAAGGCCCAAGACATGCTCAACAAGGACGACCCCCTCGCAGAAGCCCGCAGCACGGCCGGGAGCTCCGATCCCGTCGACCGGGAGGCGGCGCTCGCCACGCTCATGAAGCTTGCCGGCGGCGGGGACGGCGAGGCCGCGCTGGAGATCGCGCGCGCCTACGATCCCGATACGCCCCGGCAGGATGCGCTTGTCCCCGAGGCCAACCTCGCCTTCGCCCGGCTCTGGTACCGCAAGGCTGCGGACCTGGGCGTGACCGAGGCCTCGAGCCGACTTGCGGAGTTGCCGGAATGACCCGCGGTTCCCGCCACGTCCCCCAACTCATCGGTCCCGTCCCCCAACCGGCGGGGCTGGAGCCGCTTCGTGCGCTGCGGGTCCTGCTGGGGCTGCTGGCCGCCTTCGGGTGCTTGCTCGCGGCGCCAGCGCCGGCGCGGGCGGAAACGCCGCTCGTCATGGAGGGAAAGGAGACGCTGCCCCAGCGGGTCCTGACCCGGACCGAGGCGGCTCGGCGCTCCGCGCCCGGCGAGACTCCCGGGGCGACAGTGCCGCCCATGGTGCAGCTCTTCGTTTTCGAACGCGCCGAGGCGGACGGCGAGGAATGGCTCCGGGTGGCCGCCGCCGAGGCCGGCGACGACGCCTTCTGGCTGCCGGCGTCCGAGACGATCGAGTGGAGGCAGAACATCGTCCTGATCTTCGAGCAACAGGGCGGCCTCGAGCGCCTGCTGGTCTTCGAGCATCCCGATGACCTCTACGAGGTGATCGAGTCCGAGCGTCCCGACGAACTGTCGAGCACGCGCCGCGAGGACGCCGTCCGGCGCGAGCGCGGCGACCTGCCTCCGGGCGGCCCGGTCATCGCGCTGGGCCCGCGCGACGGCGTCGACCTGTCCTCCCAGTTCTATTTTCTGCCGATTCTCGACTGGGAGCCGGCGATCTTCGAGGAGAGCGGCGCACGCCTGAACGCCCTTCGCGTCGCCGTGGTGCGCGACACGGGCGAGGACCCGGCGCCGGACGCCCCCCCGCGGCGCCAGAGCAACCGCAAGCTGCTGAAGGACTTCAAGGTCGGCATCGTTTTCCTGGTCGACACCACGACCTCGATGGGGCCCTTCATCGAGGCGACCCGCGATGCGGTCGCCGAGATGTACGACCGCCTGCGCGCCTCGCGTCTGGGCGACCAGATCCGGTTCGGGCTGGTGGGTTATCGCGACTCCCTCGATGCGGCGCCGCAGGCTGGCTACCTGACCGAGGTTTTCGTCCCGGTCAGCGAAGGCGGGGATCGCGATCGCTTCATGTCGGGAATGAGCCGGATGCACGCCTCCTCGGCGCCGACCCGACATTTCCGCGAGGACGCCTACTCCGGTGTCATGGCCGCGGTCGACGACCTTGCCGCCAGCGGGCTGGACGCCGGCTGGGTCGTGCTGGTGACCGACGCCGCCCCGCGTGAGGCGGGCGACCAGTTCAGCGGCACCGGCCTCTCGGGCCGAGGCCTGGGCAACTATGCGCGCGAACGGGGAATCGCGATCGCGACCATGCACCTGCTGACTCCGGGCGGCGCCCGCTCGGGAGACCACGCCGACGCCGAAAGCTCCTACCGCGGGCTGACCGAGGTTCCCAACGTCGGGGACCTCTACTTTCCGGTCGCCGGCGGCGACCCGGGCCGCTTCCAGCAGGCCGCGATCCAGGTGTCCAGCGAGATCGCCGACGACCTCGCCCGCAATGCCTACGGCGAGCGCGTCACGCCCGACGATGGTCCCGGCGAGCGAGAGGCCGACGCCCACTTGATCGATCGAGTCGGCCGCGTCGCGGCCGCGATGCGGCTGGCCTATCTCGGGCGAGTGAAAGGCGAGTCGGCGCCTGACGTGTTCTCGGGCTGGATCGCGGACCGCGACTTCGACAAGGTCGGCCTGCGCCCGGTCTCGATGCGCCTGCTGTTGACGCGCAACCAGCTCAGCGACCTCGAACAGTCGCTTCAGTCAATCTTCGACAAGGGGCTCGAGGGGGCGGCCGCGCCAGACCAGTTCTTCCGCCAGGTCGTGGCGGCGGCCGCGGACATGAGCCGTCGGCCCGACATCGTCGGACGCAGAGCCGAGAACCTGGCCGAAGCCGGTCTGATCGCCGAGTACCTGGAGGGGCTTCCCTACAAGTCCGCCGTGATGAACATCACCGAACGCGACTGGATCCGAATGAACCCCTCCCAGCAGTTGACCTTTCTGACCGGCGTGCAGGAGCGGGCGGAGCGCTATCGTCGCTTCAACGCCTCGCCCGAGCTCTGGGTTGAATTCGAGCGTGGGGAGACCACGGAGTCCTACTACCCGATGCTGCTGGACGATCTGCCGTGACCGACCGCCCGGCGTCCGCGACGGGCGTGGGCCCGGCCGTTTCGGCCGAGGCCGTCGAAATGACGTTCGCGCAAGCTGGCGGCCATCTTACCCTGCGGCTCGAAGGGCTCGAACTGTCGGCGGGGGGCATCGCGCTCCTCGTCGGGGAGAGCGGCTCGGGCAAGAGCACCATTCTCGCCATGCTGGGAGCCGCCTTGCGCCCGACGCGCGCCGCGCGCCTTGAGCTGTGTGGGAGGACAGCCCGCCTGTCTACGCTCGAGGCCTGGCGCCAGCGGGACGAAGGCGCGCTGCAAAGGTTCCGCGCCCGCGAACTGGGCTTTGTTCTGCAGACCGGCGGCCTGCTGCCCTGGCTGAGCCTGCGCCGGAATATCGCCGAGACCGCGATGCTTTCGTCGCTCTCCGGCGGCGCCCCTCCGCCGGGGCGAGGCGAAGAGATCGCCGTCCGGCTCGGCGTCGGCCACGTGCTGGATCGCCGGCCGCGGGACGTCTCCGTGGGGCAGCGCCAGCGCGCCGCAGTGGCAAGGGCGATGGCGCACGGTCCCAGCCTGCTGCTGGCCGACGAGCCGACGGCCGCGCTCGACGGCGCCAACGCCGACGCGGTGGACCGGCTGATGATCGAGATGGCGCGCGACTACGGCATGGCGGCGGTGATCGCCACCCACCGTCCCGACCGGCCGCACTGGCGCGACCTGCCGCGGCTGACCCAGCGGCTGAGCAGCGGCCCCGAGGGCGTCGTCTCGGTCTTCGCGGCCTGACCCGGGATGGGGCGCTGGTTTCTGCACGCCCTCTCGCTCGCCTGGGCCGAACTGCGGGCAGATCCGCGCAGCACCGCCTGCTTCATGCTGGCCTTCGTCGGCGCGGCCCTGCCGCTGCTGCTGCTGCTGGCGCTCAAGCAGGGCGCGATCGGGGCCATCGTCGACGAACTCGTCGAGGATCCGCGCAACCGCGAGATCATTCCCGTCTCCTCTGCGGTATACGACGGCGACTTTGCGGCCCGCGCGATGGCGCTGGACGGCATGGGCTTCTTCATCCCGGACACGCGCAACATCTCCGCCCGGCTGGCGCTGGCGCGCAACCCTACGGCGCGCCGGTCGTATCCGGGCCTGGGGCTGCTGCCAACCGGCCCCGGAGACCCCCTCTACGACGGCCCTGCGCCGCGATGGGAGGCGCGGGAGGTGGTGCTCAGCGCCGCGGCCGCGCGCGAGCTTGCGCTTTCGCCGGGCGAGCGGATGGAGGCGCGAGCCGAGCGCATCCTGCGCGGCGAGCGACAGGCGGTGACCCTGGAACTCACCGTTATCGCCATCGCCCCGGCCGAGCGCATCGGCCAGCCTTATGCCTTTGTGCCCCTGCGCCTGCTGGAGGCGATGGAAGCATTCACCGACGACGCCTCGATCCGTCCCGAAACCTGGCTCGAGCAGCCGCCTGCCGGCTTCCATGCCAGCTTCCGCGCCTATGCGGCCTCGGTTCACCGGCTTGAAGATGTGCGCGACGGACTGAAGGCTCTGGGCGCGGATGTTCGCGTGCGCGCAGAGAACGCCGCTATTGTGCTGCGTCTCGACCGGGTCCTGACCGGCCTCTATGCGCTGATCGCAACTTGTGGGGCGGGCGGGTTCTTCCTCGGACTCGCGGCGAGCTTGCGCGCCAATCTCGAACGCCAGCGCGCCGCGTTCGGAATGCTCCGTCTGCTCGGCGCCCCGGCCCTGCTGCGCGGCGGCGTCTGCGTCGCGCAGGCTCTTGCCGTGGTTGGGGGCGGGCTGGTGCTGACGCTTGCGTCTTTCTTCATGCTTTCCGGCTTCGTCAATGTAGTGTTTAGTGACCTTGGTGGCCCGTACGGCTTGATTTACGCGGGAGCCGGGACCCTGGTCTCGGCTTGTCTGGCCGCCTTGTTTCTCGCCGTCGTCGCCGCCCTCTGGAGCGTGCGCGAGGCTATTCGGATTGGAGCGGACGAGGGGTTCCGCAGTGGTTGAGCATAACACCGCGCCGATCGCCCGGCTCGCCTCGCGCAGCGGCCCTCCCGCATTGACCCTGCGCCGGGGGATCGCCGCTGCGGCGGCCTTCGCTGCGGCAGGCTTCGTGGCCGCGCCGCCGGCCCACGCCGACACGCCACAGATTGTCTGGCAGGAGCAACACTACAACCGCACGCCGCTGGAGGACGATCTTGTCCTGCCGATGCCCTGCGGCGGAGCCATGGCGTTTCGCCCTGTCGCAACGCCCCACGCAGCGAACGCGTTGGCCGATCTCAAGATCGTGGTGGGCGAGGCGGACGGCGATCACGACTATCTTCGCGGTCTGCGCGAGGCTCATGTCTCGGGTGCGTTTCGTGACGAGGCGACGGGCTCGCGCCGCTACTACGTCGCCAAGTTCGAGGTCGCCGCGCCACAGTACGATGCGGTGATGAAGCCATGCCCGGACCCGCTGCCGGAACTCAAGCGCAGCAGCTTTCTCGCGCAGAGCGGGGTCAGTTGGTTCGAGGCCATCGAATTTACCCGCCGCTACACCGAGTGGCTCTGGACGGAGGCGCGAACGTCGCTTCCGCGCAGCGAGGGCGCGCTAGCCTTCGTCAGGCTTCCGACCGAAGCGGAATGGGAGTTTGCAGCCCGTGGCGGCGCGCGGGTCGACGACGTCGCCTTCCGCCGCAGCCTGCCGGACCTTGACGGCCGCACGCTGGCGCAGATCGCGGCGACCGGCGACACGTCCTCGGCCGGCGGACAGCTTCAGACCATCGGATATCTCGCGCCCAACCCGCTCGGCCTGCATGACATGCTCGGCAATGTCGGCGAGATGACGGAGGACGCGTTTCGCCTCAACCGCTACGGCCGGCTTCACGGCATGACCGGCGCCTTCGTCGTAAAAGGCGGCGACGCCCGCACCCCCAGCGAGCGCATCTCGCTTGGAATGCGGGACGAGTACGGGTTCTTCGATCCCGCCACCGGCCTCGCCACACGCGACCGCTACGTCGGCTTCCGCCCGGCTCTTGGGGCGGTCGTGCTCAGCTCGCAGGAGAGACTGGCTGCGATCCAGACCGGCTACGAGACGCTCCGAGCCTCGGATCCCGACAACCCTGCGCTGCGCAAGGCCGATGAAGCCATGTCGCGGATCGACGACGCCGTAACCCGCGCCGCGGAGCGGTCAGGTGACGCCGCGATGGTCGAAGACCTGCGCGAGGCACGCCGTTTGCTCCAGGAGGCGCAGGCTGAGCGGGACGCCCAGCGCGACCGCGCGCTGGGCAACCAGCTCCTGGCGGGCTCGGTCGCCTGCAACCGGATCCAGGGTCAGCTGGGCGCTGCAGAGGCCGCGCTGAAGATGAGCCTGCACGCCGCCGAGATCATCAGGGACATCGAGGCCGGCGGCGATGCCACTCAGGTCGCGGAGGGCCGCCGGCGCCAGGCCGAGATCGACGACAGCCTGCGCCAGGTCGAGTCGGCGCTTGACCGGTCCGTCGCCTTCTATGCGGCCCTGATCGAGACGCTGGCCACCGATTACGGTGAAGCGCTCGTGACATCCCAGGCCGCGGCGGTTCGGCGGCAGCAGATCGAGCGAGGCCAGACCGACATACTCGCCTGTCTGGACCACGCGCAGCGCCACGCCGCCGAGCGCCGCACGAACGGCGTCCTGGATAGGGAGGCTTGGCTTCGGGACTTCCGCAACTGACCGCTGGGGCCCGGCGCATGGGCCATGACGTGTAGCGAGGGGAAATATTGTGATGACGAGAAAATATCTGTTCAATCGAGGCGCCGTCGCGCTGGCGCTGGCGGCCATCGCAGCTGGGCCGCTGAGCGGCTGCGACCAGACCACCCGGGGCATCACCACGGTCGCGCAATCCTACGGGATCGGCTCCGACCTGACCCCTGAAGAGCAGGCGCTGGTCGACGAATCGGCCGACATCGTCGAACGCAGCATGTTCCAGGGCGCGCTCATCGGCGCGCTCGCCGGCTGTCTGGGGGGCATGTTCGTCGCGGACAACCTCGCGGTCGGCTGCGCTGCCGGGGCCGCGGGCGGCGCGGTGATCGGCGGCGTGGCTGGCGCGACCGTCGGTCAAGGCAATGCTGACGCTTCGATCACCCTCAAGGACGAGAACGAGAAGATCGCCGCGCTGCAGGAAGAGCGTCAGCGCCTCGACTCGTTCTCGGTCAAGCTCAAGAACCGGATCGCCGCTCAGGAAGCCGAGCTCCAGGAGCTGGATCGCAAATACGTCGCCCAGCAGATCACAGCCGAGGCCTACGCTCAGGACTACAACCGCATCAAGTCGTTCCGCACCCAAGTTAAGGACAACCTGGAGGCCGAGCTTGAAGACCGCGAGGAGGATCGCGCCAAGCTTGTCGAGGCCTCCACGAAGGGCGTCGACGTCTCGCGCGTAAGGCAGCCGATGGACGAGAATATCCGTCTGCTGCGCACGTTGTCTGACGCCGCCGGCGACCTCGCGCCGCCCACGGCGCCGATCCAGGGAGTTTGAGCCATGACCTGCTCGGGACCCGCGTGCAGCCGCCTCTCCCGGATCCGCCTCCGCGCGCCCGGGCGAGGCTCGGTTGCCGCGCTGATGCTGGGGCTGGCGTTGGGCGCCTGCACTGGCGCCAAGAATCCGAATGAAGCCGGCTTCCTCGATGGTCTCCGAAACCAGACCGACGGCACCTACTCCGGCCAGATCGAGGCCAGGCAGGATGAGCGGGCGGGCCTCGAGGCGGCCAACGCGCTGCTCGACGACGAGGTGACGAGCCTGGAGCGGACCAGTGACGTCAACGAGGCGAAGCTGGCCTCCGCCCGCTCGAAGCTTGGGGACCTGAAGTCACGAACGGCGCGTCTTCGCTCCCTCTACGAGTCGGACCGCGCCAGATATGCCGACGAGCTGGAAACGCTTGCGTCGGTGGAGCGCGGGATCAGTCGCCAGGAACACACGCTTTCCGGCGGGGTGTCGGAGGGCGACACTGAAGCTGCGCTTGGCCGGCTGAACCGGCTGGCCGACGTGATCGACAGTCTCCCTGGCGCCTGAGCCCCAGGCGTCAGGAGCGCGCGCAGACCGGATATCGGTCGGGATGTCGCGGCTGGTGTCCGCCGCCGCCGCTGCGCTTGCTGGCCAGTGAGAAACAACCCTGCAAGCGTTCCGCCCACGCGGTCCAGCCAAGCGTCGCGCCTCGGTCAAGGAGCTGCAAGGCGTTCGCCAGTCGGCCAGGTGCTTCGCCCGTATGCGGGAGACTGTTCGCGTTGCGGTCGGCGGCGGAGCGCTCTATGGGCCCGCGTCTTGCGATTCCAACCTGCGCAGGGTCGTGCCGGCCTCGATCAGATTGCGCGCAAGTCGGCGAGGGAAAGTGGTACCGACGCCCCGGCTCGAACGGGGGACCCCCAGATCCACAATCTGGTGCTCTAACCTACTGAGCTACGTCGGCACGCGGGGGGGTCGATAGCGCCGGATGCGTCGCAATGCAAGAGGGCCGCGCCCGGTTGCGTCGCGCACGCGCCCTTGCGTCGCGCGCCCGGCGGCAGTAGCAGCGCCCGAACCAACCGACGAGGACCGGCCAATGGGCATCGATTCCGAAAGCAACGTCTCCGCGAGCCTGCAGATCGGCCCCACCAGCGAGGGCATGGTCCGCATCTACGTCGAGGGCGAGGGATTCTCGCTCCCGCTCGACTTCGAGCCGGAGGAGGCCGAGGAGATCGCCGAGGAGCTCAGGGGCTCTGCCGAGCGCGCCCGCGCCGCGAGCAACCGGGGCGGCGGCGGCGGCGGACGCGCGAAGTCCTCTGGCCCGGGCGGCAAGTCCGCTCGCGGGCCGGGCCGCAGCGGCGGCGGGCGGCCCGAGGGCGGCGGCGGCCGGGACCGCGGCCCGCGCCGGTGATTCGAGGCGCCTGACGCGCCGCTCCGCGCGCCGTCAGATCTCTGACAGGGCGGGCAGCCCCGGGTCCAGCGCCATGCGCAGCCGGACCGAGGCCACCCGCGCCGCCTTCAGCGTCAACGCCTTGCGCCGCGCGGGCGGAAGGACGCTCGGCTCGGCGGGGTGGCGCAGGATCTCCGCGCCGAAGGCGTCGGCGCGCAGCAGGCCATGCTCGGGCGGCAGCGCCTCGTCGGGGAAGGCGTCGTCCACCGCGAAGAAGAAGCGGTCGCACCAGGCGAGGTAGCCCGGCCACTTACGGTCCGAGCGAAAGTCCGGCAGACCCGACTTGCACTCCACGATCCAGATCTCGCCCTTGGGCCCGACCGCGAAGACGTCGGCGCGCAGGCCGCGGTCGGGCGCGAACTCCGCGATCGGGGCGAAGCCGAGGTCGATCAGCAGGCGGCACACCCCGCGGGCAAGCAGCACGCCGGGCTGCGGCGGGGGGACCGAGGCAGGCTCGGGGAAGGGGGGCCGGGACATCGCACGCTCCTTGTTCGCGCTATGTTCTCCGGTCTCGCGCCATGCGTCAACACGGCCGCCGCGAAGCGGTCCGCGCGGCGAATGGAGTATGAACCCCAGCTTTCGGTGGTGTTAATATTCCGCGATTCGGTTGCGATTCGGCGACTGGTATCGTGTCGCGTACAGTTGAGGAGCCGCCCCTCATGAGATCCTGCGTTCTCGTCCCGCTCGCGCTGGCCTTTGGGCTCGCGCTTGCGCCGGTCGTCGCCCAGGCGGCCACCGTCTTCGACTTCTACTGGTCCGGGGTCGACGTCGACGACCCCGCGCATGCGTTCACCGCAAGCGGCACGATGACGATCGAGAAGGACGCCGGCGAGGCGTTCGACTTCACCGACATCAGCTCGGTGGCGATCACCCTCGACGGGGGCGTCCTCGGCAGTTTCGTCATCGACGACTGGACGTCGGGCGCCGGAACCATCGACGGAAGCGGCGCGTTCGCGACCTGGGATCCGACCTCCGAGCCGTACTTCTACAGCAACTTCAGCGGCACCACCGCGCTGGCCGACGGCTACTATTTCGGCTGCGACATCGCCGACTGCACCAGCAATGGAAGCGCCGGGGTCGCCAGCCCGATCGCGATCATCTTCGACGCCGGCGCGGTCCACCGGGTGGCCTATGACAGCCCCTCTGACGCGGCCGCGTCGATGACGCTGACCTTTGCGGCGGTGCCGTTGCCCCCGACCCTGCCGCTGGCGGCCCTGGGCCTGGCCGCGCTCGGCTGGATCTCGCGCCGCCGCGCCGCCTGAACTCGCCGCCCGGCTGGCGGCCTGGCGACCGCTGAAGACCGCGCCCGGTCGCCGAAAGGCGGCCGGGCGCGGTCGTTTCGGTCCGTCGAGGGCGGTTTCCGCGCGCGGACGGCGGCGCCGCGCCATTTACCAGTTGATAAATTTTCGAACTCGCCACAGGCTGAGTCGCGACCGGCCAGCCCACGACCTCCAGACCGAACTCTCGGGAGACCGCCAGCCATGACATCCGCGCGCCGCGCCCCCGGAATCGCCCCCGCCCGACTGCCGGCGGAGGAGCTGGCGGCCAACTTCTCAGACCTCCACCCCCGCTTTGGCGACCACGAGGCGCTGGTCGCCGCGGATCGCTGCTATTTCTGCCACGACGCGCCCTGCACCCTCGCCTGCCCGACCGAGATCGACATCCCGATGTTCATCCGCGAGATCCAGGGCGGGCACCCCAAGTCGGCGGCCAGGACGATCTTCGACCAGAACATCCTGGGCGGCATGTGCGCCCGCGTCTGCCCCACCGAGACGCTGTGCGAAGAGGCCTGCGTGCGGATGACCGCCGAGGGCGACCCGGTCGAGATCGGCCGCCTGCAGCGCTACGCCACCGACGCGCTGATGGCCGAGAACGGCCACCCCTATTCCCGCGCGCCCGAGACCGGCAAGCGCGTCGCCGTGGTCGGCGCGGGGCCCGCCGGCCTCGCCTGCGCGCACCGTCTGGCGATGCGCGGTCACGCGGTGACGGTCTACGAGGCCCGCCCCCGCCCCGGCGGCCTGAACGAATACGGCATCGCCGCCTACAAGGCCGTCGACGGCTTCGCCCAGGCCGAGGTCGACTGGCTGCTGCGCATCGGCGGCATCGAGATCGTCGAGGGCCGGCTGGGCGAGGGCCTGACGCTGGACGCGCTCGCCGCCGACCATGAGGCGGTGTTCCTGGGCGTCGGCCTTGCCGCCGTGAACGCCCTGCGCGCCGAGGGCGAGGACCTGGCGGGCGTCCAGGACGCGGTCGACTGGATCGCCGCCCTGCGCCAGGCCCCGGACTACGAGTCCGTGCCCGTGGGCCGCAACGTGGTGGTGATCGGCGGCGGCATGACCGCCACCGACGCCGCCATCCAGTCCGCCCGTCTCGGCGCCGAGCAGGTGACGCTGGTCTACCGCCGCGACCGCGAGGCGATGGCCGCCTCCGACTTCGAGGTCGAGCTCGCCGCCGCCTCCGGCGCCCGGGTGATCACCAACGCCCGCCCCGTGCGCGTGCTGGGCGAGGGCCGCGCCCAGTCCATCGAGTTCGAGTACACCGAGAGCGGCCCCGAGGGCCTCACGGGCACGGGCGAGACCTTCGCCCTCCCCGCCGACCACGTGATGAAGGCCATCGGCCAGACCCTCTCGCCCCCCGCGGGGCTGGAGATCGAGGGCGGCAAGATCAAGGTCGACGTCAACGGCCGAACCTCCCGTGCATGGGTCTGGGCAGGCGGCGATTGCGCGACCGGAGGAGACGATCTTACAGTCAGCGCTGTGGCGCAGGGACGGGACGCCGCAGAGAGCATCGCGGCATCAATGAGAGATTCATCGAACTAAACAGCAGCGCGGGGTCGAGGTGCATCCTCGGCGACATCGGGCTAGCATCCGGGACGGAAGCTCTACGTCCGATCTCACATCGGAAGGTCAAGATGTCGTCTCTATTGCTCTACATCAGCGTAGGCTTCTTTCGTCATCAGGGCCAGATCTGGTGTGAGAGCCAGGCAAAGAACGGGTTGCGTCTCTGGGCGCGTCACTTCGACCGCCTTACCGTGGTGGCGCGCTGCGATGCCGCTGCCCCGCCCGAAGGTTATGAGCCTCTTCTAGGCGACGAGGAGTGGGCGCCGCGCGTCGCTTTCGAGTGGGTGCCCAGCGCCTGGACGTTGCGGCGTTTCCTGCCTGCTCTTCCGAACGTGACGCGACGCTACCGGCGGCTGATCAATGAACATGACCGCGCGGTCTTTGGCCTTGGAGGCGTCATCGGCGCGTGGGGAGCGGTCGGCGCCGTCTTGGCGGGATGCATGGGACGTCCATACGCCGTATGGACGGACCGCGTCGTGAGCGAGGTCATGCGTGAGGACGCCAAGGCGGTCAGCGGTCTGTCAAGGATCAAGCGCGAGGTCGACTGGCGGCTTAGCCGGCGCCTCGACGCCCATCTGGTGCGCCACTCGGCGCTGGGACTGTTCCATGGCGCCTCAACCTTTGAGGCATTCAGCCCGATCTGCCCCAATCCACATATCGTGCATGACTCGCACGTTTCCGCAGCGCAGGTCCTGACCGACGCGGAACTCGCTGAGAAGCAGGATTCGCTGAAGGGCGCCGAGACGATCCGCATCGTGTATGCGGGTCGGGCCGCATTGATGAAGGGGCCGCTGGATTGGGTTAAGGCAATCGCGGGACTGAGAGAGGCGGGCATCGACCTGTCAGCGCTCTGGGTGGGCGATGGTCCCCTTCTCGAGCAAGCCAAAGCTCGAGCCAGCGAACTCGGCGTCGCCGATATCATAGAGTTTCCAGGGTTCATCTCTGACCGCGAGACTGTGCTTCGCGTCTTGAGTGAGGCTCACATCCTGATGTTCTGTCATAAGACCCCCGAGTCCCCCCGAATCCTGATCGAATCGATGTCTCGCGGCACGCCGATCGTCGGCTATGGCGATGCGTTCTCGGCGGACCTCCTGCAGTCAGTGGAAGCAGGCGTGCTGACGGAGAAGAACGACCTGAAGCGCCTGGTCGACGCTGTGGCTTCGCTTTCGGTTGATCGCCCGCGCCTCGCCAACATGATGACCGCCGCTCGGGACAGGGGGCGCGATTTCACCGATGAGGCTGTGTTCCGTCATCGTTCGGAAGTCATTCTCGAAGAGCTGCCCATCGCCTGAGCACCAACTTAAGGGAGAGAGTCGCATGGCCGACCTCGTGAACGACTTCATTGGGATTCGCTCACCCAACCCGTTCTGGCTCGCCTCCGCGCCGCCCACCGACAAGGAATACAACGTCCGCCGCGCCTTCGAGGCCGGCTGGGGCGGCGTGGTGTGGAAGACCCTTGGCCTCGACCCCCACGTGGTGAACGTCAACGGCCCCCGCTACGGCGTGATCCATGGCCCCGACCGAAGAATCCTCGGCCTCAACAACATCGAGCTGATCACCGACCGCCCCCTCCAGACCAACCTCGACGAGATCAAGGCCGTCAAGCGCGACTACCCCGACCGGGCGGTCGTCGTCTCCCTGATGGTCCCGTGCGAGGAATCCGCCTGGAAGGAGATCCTGCCGCTCGTCGAGGCCACCGGCGCCGACGGCATCGAGCTCAACTGCGGCTGCCCCCACGGCATGTCCGAGCGGGGCATGGGCGCCGCCGTCGGCCAGGCCCCCGACCTGATCGAGCAGATCACCCGCTGGTGCAAGCAGATCACCCGCATGCCGGTGATCGTGAAGCTGACCCCCAACATCACCGACATCCGCGGCCCCGCGCGCGCGGCGGTGAAGGGGGGGGCGGACGCGGTCTCGCTGATCAACACGGTCAGCTCGATCACCTCGGTGAACCTCGACACCTTCTCGCCCGAGCCCTCGATCGACGGCAAGGGCTCCCACGGCGGCTACTGCGGCCCGGCGGTGAAGCCCATCGCGCTGAACATGGTCGCCGAGATCGCCCGCGACCCCGAGTGCCGCGGCATCCCGATCTCGGGCATCGGCGGGGTCACCACCTGGCGCGACGCGGCCGAGTTCATCGCTCTGGGCTGCGGCAACGTGCAGGTCTGCACCGCGGCGATGACCTACGGCTTCCGGGTGGTGACCGAGATGGCCACGGGTCTCGAGCGCTGGATGTCCGAGGCCGGCCACCCCTCGACCGCCGCCTTCCAGGGCCGGGCGGTTCCGAACGTTACGGACTGGCAGTATCTGAACCTGAACTACGTAACCAAGGCCCGCATCGACCAGGAGGCCTGCATCAAGTGCGGCCGCTGCTACGCCGCCTGCGAGGACACCTCCCACCAGGCGATCTCGATGAGCCCCGAGCGGGTCTTCGAGGTGAAGGACGACGAGTGCGTCGCCTGCAACCTGTGCGTCGACGTCTGCCCGGTGGAGAACTGCATCACCATGGAGCGCCTGGCCCCGGGCACGGTGGATCCCCGCACCGGGAAGGTGGTCGAGGAGGGGTTCGCCGACTGGACGACCCACCCGAACAATCCGGCGCGGGTGGCGGCGGAGTGATGCTGCGATTCGAGGAGTGAGATTTGTGGAAGTAGACGAGTTTGATTTCGGCTCAGAGGACGCTCGGAACCTCAACCTTCGGAGCGAAAGCGAGCGCAGAGCTTTTGTTGATAGTTTTGTGCCACCTAGGAGATTCAAGCTTGATGATTTCTATGAAGGAGGTAAGTATTTTGTCTATGGGCCAAAGGGAGCTGGAAAAACTGCGCTCTTGCAGTACATAAGAATCAAAGCTGAGGAAGAACTCAGCGCAGCTGCCGAATTTTATTTCTTTCAAAGCTCATTCTCGGAGAGCGAGCTAAATGCCTTTAAAGCGAAAAAACGCAACGAAAACGAAGAAATCATTGATGATAGGTCGCTAGTAAATGCAGATGAAGCTGCAATTTTCTGGCGGCTCTTTTTTCTTGTCGAGGCAGCCCGAATTCTCAGACGCTCAAACGTAATCGACGGGCCTGCCAGCGACTTCCATAAAATGGTAGAGATCTCAAAACTAATATCTCAATCCAAGAATGTTGGAAAGCGCTACCCTGTATTAAAAGAGTTTCACATCAAGCTATCCAAGAACCCCGAAATTCAGATAGACGGTGATTTTGCAGAAGCGACACCGGCAGATCTATCAGTTTATCTAGAATTGGCAGAGGAAAAGCTTGATTCAGTATACCTTGAACAGCGTCCAATCTTTCTTTTTGTAGACGAAATGGAGATATACTCACACGGCGACCAACGTGACGACTTGAGAATCGTTGCAATCGGCTCTCTTGTTAGAGCGGTGAGAAATTTTAATGAAAGATTTTTTGATTCAGATATACGCATTATTGCGGCAATAAGAGACGAAGTTGCGGAGCGCGTTTCTGTGGTTCAGGGCGAGATATACAGGATCATTCGCGACAAAGGCATCAAACTTGAGTGGAACGCGACGATAAAATCAGGATTCCATCCGCTGGAAAAGATGGTTCTTGGGCGGATTGTTTGTCAAGATGGAGAGTTTTCTGGATATCGATTCCCGATTGACGATAGCGAGCTTGAAGCTGCGCACAAGAAATACTTTCCAGGCAAACACTCGCTGTCGAAATGCCTTGATCTAACATGGTACCGGCCGCGAGATCTTGCCCTCCTTTTTGAAGAAGCTTCAATCATTGACGCTGGGCGCAGCAAGTTTCGACAAAAGACTCTAAGGGAAGATGTCTTAAAATCACTAGGCGAACGGCTCTGGCAAGATGCGCTATCTGGGCTTGCCGTACAATATACAAGAACTGAATTGGATGGCATTGATCGAATTTTCCGAGGAGGCAAACCAACCTATACTCGACCAGATTTCATTGCCAGGATATCCGACCTATCCGATATGTATGACGATGTCGCAATTCTAAGCGAAATTAAATGGACCAAAATACTAGAGGATCTCTACAGAGTGGGTGTTTTGTTTACCACGGAAGAAAGCACTGGTTATAAAAATTTCTACTTCCGAGGCGATCCCCCTCCCGCTTTCTCAAAAGCGTTTACAGTGAGCGTACACCAGTCTCTTCGAAAGGAGCTATCGATTGCTTAGCTCCGCGGGTCGGGGGATCAGCTATCTTTCTGGCAAGATAGCTTGCCCCCCCTCCCCACCCCGCATACCCCTCCGGCCCACCACCCGGAGCCCCCATGACCCCCACCCGTGACCGCAGCCTCGGCCACCTGGCCATGCTGCTCTTCGCCCTCGTCATCTCCGGCAGCTTCTCGCTGGGCGGGCGCGCCGCCGCGCTCATCGCGCCCGAGGCGCTGAACGCCGCGCGGTTCGCGCTGGGGTCGGGGGTGCTCGCGGGGGCGGCGATGATGGGGCCGGGGTTGCGGCGGGCGCAGCTCGTCCAGCCGTGGCGCTATCCGCTGCTGGGGGGGCTGCTGGCGCTCTACTTCATCCTCATGTTCGTGGCGCTCAGGATCACCGATCCCGTCTCCACCGGCGCCGTCTTCACCCTGACCCCGATCCTCTCGGCCCTGTTCGGCTGGATCCTCCTGCGGCAGGCCGCGCCGCCGAGGATGGCCGGCGCCCTGGCGCTGGGCGGCGCAGGGGCCGCCTGGGTGATCTTCGACGGCACGCTCGAGCGCCTGCTCGCCTTCGAGATCGGGCGGGGCGAGGCGATCTTCTTCGTCGGCGTCGCGGCCCACGCCCTCTACACCCCCCTGGTGCGTCGGCTGAACCGGGGAGAGCCGGCGCTGGCCTTCAGCTTCTGGACCATGCTGGCGGCCTGCGGGATCATCTGGATCGTGGCGCTGGCCACCGGCTCGATCTTCTCGACCGACTGGAGCGCGATGCCCCCCATTGTCTGGGGCGCCATCGTCTATCTGGCGCTGGGGGCCACCGCGCTGACCTTCTTCCTGCTGCAGTTCGCGGCGATGCGGCTGCCCTCGGGCAAGGTGATGGCCTACGGCTACCTCGTCCCCTCGTTTATCGTGCTGTGGGAGGGGCTGTTCGCCGGCCAGTGGCCCGGACCCAGCGTGCTGGCGGGCATCGGCGTCACCATCGTCGCCATGCTGCTGCTGCTGAGGGAATAGCAGGGGCCCCGCGCCTGGCCGGGCGCCTCCCTCAGCCCGGCTGGTCGAGCGTGTATTTCTCGCGCAGCTTCTGCAGCCCCTCCTGGATGCCGTACTGGGTCTGCAGGCGGGCGAGCTCGGCGTCGCGGCGGCGGAATTCCTCGATCAGGTCGGAGGCGACGTCGCCGTCGCCCATCCGGTGCAGGCCTCGGCGGGCGAGCTCGACCGCGCTCTCGAAGGTCTCGCGCACCACCTCGTGGGCGCCGGCCTCGCGCAGCTCGACCTCGGAGAAGCGGTCGTAGGTGTCGGCGAGGATCAGGGCGTCGGGGAAGGCGTGGCGGATCTTCTCGACCGCGGCCTTGGCGCCGTCGCGGTCGTCGATGCACAGGAAGATCATGTCGGCATTGGCCGCCCCGGCCATCTTCAGCACGTCGAGCCGCCGCGCGTCGCCGTAATAGACCGTGGCCCCCATCGAGGCGCCCATGCGGATCAGCCGGGTGGAGTTGTCGATCACCGTCACGTCGTAGCCGCGCATCCGCATCACCCGGGCCACCACCTGGCCCACGCGGCCGAAGCCCGCGACGAGGATGCGGGTGTTGGGGGCGTCCTCGAGCGCGCCGGCGTCGGCCTCGCCCTCCTCCTCCTTCGGGCGCTGCCGGTCGGCGAGCTTCAGGGCGAAGGGGGTCAGCACCATCGAGAGGGTCACGATGGCCGAGAGGATCGAAGCCTCGAACCGGTCGATCAAAAGGTTGGAGGCGGCGGCGGCGAACATCACGAAGGCGAACTCGCCGCCCTGGCCCAGGGTGGCCGCGATGCGCACCGCGTCGAAATGGTCCGAGCGCGCCACCCGCGAAAGGCCGTAGAGCGCGGCGCCCTTGACCGCGAACAGGCCGAACGCGCCGCCCAGCACCACCCACCAGGCGCCGGCGACCAGCCCCCAGTCGACCGACATGCCAAAGCCCATGAAGAACAGGCCCAGCAGCAGGCCGCGGAACGGCTCGATGTCGGTCTCGAGCTGGTGGCGGAACTCGGTGTCGGCCATCAGCACGCCGGCGATGAAGGCGCCCATGGCCATCGAGAGGCCCACCGCATGCATCGCCAGCGCCGAGCCGATCACCACCAGCAGGGCCGCGGCGGTGAACACCTCGTCGGCCTTGGAGCGGGCGATGACGGTCAGCAGCGGACCCATCCCGTAGCGCACCACGACGACCAGGGCGGCCACGGCGCCCAGCGCGATGGCCCCGTTCTCGAGGTCCAGCGCGTCGCCGCGCGCGAACGGGGCCAGGATCGCGATCAGCGCCAGCAGCGGCACGATGGCGAGGTCCTGGAACAGCAGGATCGAGAACGAGCGGTCGCCGTAGGGGCGCGAGAGGTCGCCGCGTTCGCGCAGCAGCTGGATGGCGAAGGCTGTCGAGCTGAGCGCCAGGGCCGAGCCGATCACCAGCGCCGCTTTCCAGCCGAACCCGGTCATCCGCAGCACCGGGAACAGCAGCGCCCCGGTCACCACCACCTGCGCGAGGCCGAGGCCGAAGATCTCGTACCGCATCCGCCACAGGCGCGAGAGCCGAAGCTCGAGCCCGATGACGAACAGCAGCAGGACCACGCCGAATTCGGCGAACCCCACCACGGTCTGCACGTCGGCGACCAGCGCCAGGCCGTAGGGGCCGATCAGCGCCCCGGCCGCGAGATAGCCGATCACCGAGCCCAGTCCGGCGCGCTTGAAGATCGGAACCGCCATCACGGCGGCCCCCAGGAAGACGGTCGCGGTCTCGAGAAAGGCTGGATCCGCCTCGGTTGCCATCGCGCGTTCGGGTCCTTGCCAACAGGATCAGGGTACGGATTACACTATGCGCAACAGGTTAATGGCCTGTCGTGTCGAGCGGCAATCGCCAATCCCGCCCGATGCCGCGGCGCGTCGCCTCCCGGAGCGGGTCCCGGGCGACGCGCCCTCGCGGCGGCTGTTGAGAACGAGCGTGGAGCGTGCGGATGAGCGCACAGACCCGGGGCGAGGGCGCGCTGGCGGGGCCGGCGAGCGGACGCGCGGGCCTGTGCGCGCTCGCGGCGGCGTCGGGGGCGATCGGGCTCTCGGTCGCGATGTGGGGGGCGGCGTCGCGGCCGCTTCCGGCGCCATGATCGGCGCTGCGGCGCCCCCGTGGCCTCGCCCCGCCTTGCGTCCCGTGCGCGCTCCGCTATAACCCGCGCGGTCCCAGCCGACCTGACCGTTTGACGCCCGACCCTGCGCGACTCGCGCGGGCCAGAGGCGAACGAGCACCGAGGAACGCCCATATGCCCCGTCGCGACGACATCTCCTCGATCCTGATCATCGGCGCGGGGCCCATCGTGATCGGACAGGCGTGCGAGTTCGACTACTCCGGCGCCCAGGCCTGCAAGGCGCTGCGCGAGGAGGGTTACCGGGTGATCCTGGTGAACTCGAACCCCGCCACGATCATGACCGATCCCGAGATGGCCGACGCCACCTACATCGAGCCGATCACGACCGAGATCCTGACCCGGATCATCGCCGAGGAACGCCCCGACGCCCTGCTGCCCACCATGGGCGGGCAGACCGCGCTGAACGCAGCCCTGGCGCTGGACGACGCCGGCGTGCTGGCCGAATACGGCGTCGAGCTGATCGGCGCCAAACGCGCCGCCATCGAGATGGCCGAGGACCGCAAGCTGTTCCGCGAGGCGATGGACCGCATCGGCCTCGAGAATCCGGCCGCGACCATCGCCTCGACCATGCAGGAGTGCATGGACGCCATCGAGCATGTGGGCCTGCCCGCCATCATCCGCCCCGCCTACACGCTCGGCGGCACCGGCGGCGGCGTCGCCTACAACCGAGAGGACTATGAGCGGATCTGCAAATCGGGCCTCGACGCCTCGCCCGTCAGCCAGATCCTGATCGATGAATCCCTGCTGGGCTGGAAGGAATTCGAGATGGAGGTGGTCCGCGACAAGGCGGACAACTGCATCATCATCTGCTCGATCGAGAACGTGGACCCGATGGGCGTCCACACCGGCGATTCGATCACGGTCGCCCCGGCGCTGACCCTGACCGACAAGGAATACCAGCGGATGCGCAACGCATCCCTGGCGGTCCTGCGCGAGATCGGGGTGGAGACCGGCGGCTCCAACGTCCAGTTCGCCCTGCAGCCCGAGACCGGGCGCATGGTGGTGATCGAGATGAACCCGCGCGTGTCGCGGTCCTCGGCGCTGGCCTCGAAGGCGACCGGCTTCCCGATCGCCAAGATCGCGGCGAAGCTGGCGGTGGGCTACACGCTCGACGAGCTCGACAACGACATCACCAAGGTGACGCCGGCGAGCTTCGAGCCGACCATCGACTATGTGGTCACCAAGATCCCCCGGTTTGCGTTCGAGAAATTCCCCGGCGCCAAGGACGACCTGACCACCGCGATGAAGTCGGTGGGCGAGGTGATGGCCATCGGCCGGTCCTTCGCCGAGTCGATGCAGAAGGCTCTCGCCTCGATGGAGACCGGCCTGACCGGCTTCGACGAGATCGAGATCCCGGGCGTCGACGACAAGACCGCCGAGCCCGACCGCAAGCGCGCCGTGATCGCGGCCCTGTCCCGGACCACCCCCGACCGGATCCGGATCATCGCCCAGGCGATGCGCGAGGGGCTGAGCCTGGACGACATCCAGGCCGCCACCGCCTACGACCCGTGGTTCCTCGAGCAGATCTCGGAGATCATCGAGGTCGAGGCGAAGCTGATCGCCGAGGGGCTGCCTCGCGACGCCGCCGGCCTGCGGGCGCTGAAGATGATGGGTTTCTCCGACGCGCGTCTCGGCAAGCTCGCCAACATGTCCGAGGACGCGGTGCGCCGCATCCGCCACGCCATGTCGATCCGCCCCGTCTTCAAGCGCATCGACACCTGCGCGGCCGAGTTCGAGGCGCAGACCCCCTACATGTATTCGACCTATGAAGCCGACGCGATGGGCTGGGTCGAGTGCGAATCCCGCCCCACGCAGGGCAAGAAGGTCGTGATCCTGGGCGGCGGTCCCAACCGGATCGGCCAGGGGATCGAGTTCGACTACTGCTGCTGCCACGCCTGCTACGCGCTGACCGAGGCGGGCTACGAGACCATCATGGTCAACTGCAACCCCGAGACGGTCTCGACCGACTACGACACCTCCGACCGGCTGTATTTCGAGCCGCTGACCGAAGAATCGGTGCTCGAGATCCTGTTCAAGGAGCAGGAGGCGGGGACCCTGCACGGCGTCATCGTGCAGTTCGGCGGCCAGACGCCCCTGAAGCTCGCCCGTGCGCTCGAGGCCAACGACATCCCGATCCTGGGCACCACGCCCGACGCCATCGACCTCGCCGAGGACCGCGAGCGCTTCCAGCAGCTGCTCAACAAGCTGGGGCTCAAGCAGCCCCGCAACGGCATCGCCACCACCGGCGAGCAGGCCCTGCGCATCGCGCAGGAGGTCGGCTACCCGGTCGTGATCCGCCCCTCCTACGTGCTGGGCGGCCGGGCGATGGAGATCGTGCGCGACGACGAGGGGCTCAACCGCTACATCCGCGAGGCGGTGGTGGTCTCGGGCAAGTCGCCGGTGCTGGTCGACAGCTATCTCTCGGGCGCGGTCGAGGTGGACGTCGACGCGCTCTGCGACGGCGAGACCGTGCATGTCGCGGGCGTCATGGAGCATATCGAGGAGGCCGGCGTGCACTCGGGCGACAGCGCCTGCTCGCTGCCCCCCTACACGCTCTCGCGCGAGATGATCGACGAGCTGAAGGCGCAGGCCAAGGCCCTGGCGCTGGGCCTGAACGTGGTCGGCCTGATGAACGTGCAGTTCGCGATCAAGGACGGCGAGATCTACGTGCTCGAGGTCAACCCGCGCGCCTCGCGCACCGTGCCTTTCGTCGCCAAGGCCGTCGGCTCGCCCATCGCGGCCATCGCCGCGCGGGTCATGGCCGGCGAGAAGCTGGGCGCCTTCACGCTGAAATCCCCCGACATCGACCGGTTCGCGGTGAAGGAGGCGGTTCTGCCCTTCGCCCGCTTCCCCGGCGTCGACACCCTGCTGGGGCCGGAAATGCGCTCCACCGGCGAGGTGATGGGCCTCGACGTCTCCTTCGACCGGGCCTTCCTGAAGTCGCAGATCGGCGCGGGCACCCTGCTGCCCGAGAGCGGCCGGGTCTTCGTCTCGGTCCGCGACGCCGACAAGACGGCGATCCTGGAGCCGGCGCAGACCCTGACCGAGCTGGGCTTCCAGCTGCTCGCCACCGGCGGCACCGCGGCCTTCCTGCGCGAGAACGGGGTCGAGGTGGAGACGGTCAAGAAGGTCTACGAAGGCCGCCCCAACATCGTCGACGCGCTCAAGGACGGGCAGGTCGCGCTGGTGATCAACACCACCGAGGGCAACCAGTCGGTCTCCGACAGCCGCGAGATCCGCTCGGTCTCGCTCTACGGGAAGATCCCCTACTACACCACGGCCGCCGGGGCCCGGGCCGCCGCCCGCGCCATCCGCGACCGTCGGTCCGGGGCGCTCGACGTCGCCCCGCTGCAGCGCTACGCTTCCTGAGGAAAGGGGGCCCGCGACGGGCCCCCGGTTCCCAGAGGCCGCCGCGCCCGGATCGCCGGGCGCAGGGCCGCAGTCCGACCGGAGAGACCTCGTGCGCGACGACCTCCCCCCCGAGACCGTTCCCCGCCTGCACATCGTCAAGCTGTGCGTGGGCGCGGAATCGGTCGAGGATCTGGAGAGCTGGCAGCGCGCCCGCGCCGCCGAGGCGCTGGCGACCGGCCGCGATCCCCGCCCCATCCACGTCACCCGCATGTGGCCCCGCCGCGAGGACGAGATCCTGTCCTCGGGCGGCAGCCTCTACTGGGTGATCAAGGGCGTGGTGCTGGCCCGCCAGCGCATCGAGGAGATGCAGGAGGTCGACCGCGGCGACGGCGTGCGCCGCTGCGCCCTGGTGCTGGACCCCGAGATCGTGCGCACTCAGCCCGCCCCGCGCCGCCCCTTCCAGGGCTGGCGCTATCTGTCGCCGGAGGCGGCGCCGGGGGATCTGTCCTCGCCCGGCGGCGCGCCCGCCGGCGACCTGCCGCCGGAACTGGCGCGCGCGCTGGCGGATCTCGGCGTGCGATGACCACCGCGGACCCGATCCTCGCCGCCGCGCTGTCCCCCCTGCGGGAGCTGCATCTCGCCGACCTGCTGGCGCGCATGGCGCGGGCCATCGACGCCGGCGCCGACATCGTGCCCGAGCCCTGGAAGCGCGGCCCCGACGGCCGGGTGCTGCGCGACGGCGTGCTCGACCTGCCCTCGCGCCACGATTTCGAGGCCGAGGAGAGCGGCCGCATCACCCACCCCGACGTGCGCACGCCTCTGCCGCGCCAGCTGGCCGCCACGTTGACGCCGCTGGAGCTGATCGCCGCCCCGGGCCTGTCGCTGAGGGTGACGCCGTTCCGCTGGGAGGCGGCGATGCTGGCCATGGAGATCGAGGGCGGCGTGCCCGACCTCACCCCCCTGCGCCGCTGGTTCCTGGAGTTCTCGCAGCCCGGGACCGAGCAGATGGAGACCGAGGACCTGCTGGGCGTGGTCCACTCGATGTCCGACCCCGAGCCGCTGCCCGCCGGGATCGCCTTCCACATCGATTTCGGCTCGGCGCCCATCGTCGCGGTGGCGGAACTGGCCGAGGCCGCCGCCCAGGCCGGCGCCCGCCACGCCCGTCTGGGATCCTTCGACGGGATCTGAGCCGGGGCCCGCGGCCCGATCGTTCCAGACGCCGCCTGTCACACCCGCCCCCCGGGCCTGACCCGGGGCCTCGCGCGGCCGCCGCCGGGCGCTCCGCACGCAGGTTTGCGCGGGGGACGCGCGCGGGAGGACCCGGGTCAGGCCCGGGGCGCGCGCGGTCTCGATGGAGCTCCTCGCCGGAGACGGGGAGCGCGGGGCAGGCGGTCGGCCGCCCGGCTCAGCCGTCGAGCGGGTTGCGCTTCTCGCCCAGGGGGACGTTGTCGATCAGGCGCAGGTCGCCGATCTCGATGGCCGCGAAGATGCGGGCGGGGGCGCCGGAGGCGACGTCCTCGACCTCGGCCAGCGTCTCGGCGTCGCGCAGGTCGAGGTATTCCACCTCGGCCCCCGCGTCGGCGAGCGCGTCGGCGGCGGCGTCGAGCGTCGCGTCGACCTCGGCGCCGGCGTCGATCGCGGCGGCGGCGCGGCGCAGCTCCCGCCACAGGCGCACGGCGGCCTCGCGGTCCTCGCCCTCGAGGTCCTGCGCGCCGTCGGCCCAGGCCACGCCGTCCTCGTCCCGCTCGGTCGGGGCGACGCGGATCTCGGTGGCGAGGTCCAGGTCCTTCGCCACCCGGCGCAGGATCGCCAGGCGCTGCCAGTCGCGCTCGCCGATCACCGCCACGTCGGCCTGCGCCTGGCTGAGCAGGCGGGTGCAGGCCAGCGCAAAGCCCGCGAACCGCTCGGGCCGCTCCTCGCCGCAGAGCACGTCGGTCAGGCCGGGCAGGCGGATGTCGACCACGGAGCAGACCGGGAACAGGCTCTGCGCCGAGGGCAGATAGACGGCGTCGGCGCCGGCCTCCTCGACCCGCTCGGCGGCCTCGATCTCGTCGAAGCCCTCTTCGCCCGCGCCGGGCTCGGGCCGCCCTCCGTGGTCGTCGTGGCGCCAGCGGGCGACGGCGGCCAGCACCCGGTCGGCCTCGCCGCGCGCGGCGCGGATCAGGGCCAGGTGGCCTTCATGGAGCGAGCGGCCCACCGGCACCACGGCGACCGTCTCGCCGAAGGCGCGCCAGGACCGGATACGGGAACGCAGCTGGGGGGTCGATCTCAGGATCGGCAGACCTTGCATGCGGCGAAGCACCTCGAGGTGAACACGGATTTCCAGGCGACAGGAATTGCATCCGCCCGACGGCTGACCCACAGGCGAATATCGCATCGTCCGAATATGACGCTATTGTGGCGGAACGGCAGATGCAAGCGCGGGCGTTTGCAGGATTTCCGCAAGAACATCAAGGGTCTTTACCTGCGCGGCAGCCTTGGGCGCCGTCAGCGAAAGACAGAGCTGGGCCTGACTCCGCAGGATCACCCCGTCCTCCAGCGGCCGCAGCCGGTTGGCGGTCAGCGTGGCCCCCGAGGAGGTGATGTCGGCGATCGCCTCGGCGGTGCCCTGGCGGACCACGCCCTCGGTCGCGCCCTGGCTGTCGACCAGCACGCAGTCGGCGACCCCGTGGGCGCGCAGGAAGCGGCGCACCAGCAGGTGATACTTGGTGGCGATGCGCAGCGGCCGGCCGAGGCGCGCCCGCACGCGCCCCGCGACCGCGTCCAGATCGTCCATCGTCTCGACGTCGGCCCAGGCGTCCGGCACGGCGATCAGCAGGTCCGCGTGGCCGAAGCCCATCGGCGCCAGCAGCCGCACCGACGCGTCCGCGTCGGGGATCCGCTCGCGCACCATGTCCTCGCCGGTGACGCCCAGATGGATGCGCCCGGCGGCGAGCTCGCGCGGGATCTCCCCGGCCGAGAGCAGGGCGAGGTCGACCCCGTCCACCCCCTCGATCCGGCCGGCGTATTCGCGATCGGAGTCGGAGCGGACCACATGCAGCCCGCGATCCGCGAACCAGGCGCGGGCCGAGTCCATCAGCCGGCCCTTGGAGGGCAGGCCCAGGATGATGCGATCCGAGGTCATGACGCGCCTCCCGCCGGTCCGGTGGCGGCGATCATCGCCTCGGGGCGCACGATGCCGCCGACTGCGGGCAGCGCGCCATGGCCCAGGCGCTGGGTCAGCGCGTCGTAGCGACCGCCCCCGCCCAGCGGCGGCAGCGGCAGGCCCGCGGCGGTCGGGGCCGCGGCGAATTCGAAGGTGAAGCCGTCGTAATACTCCAGCCCGCGCCCGAAGGAGGCGTCGAAGGGCAGCGCCGAGGCGTCCACGCCGCGCGCCTCCAGCGCCTCGAGCCGGCGGGCGAAGCGGTCGAGCGCGGGGGACAGCGCGCCCCCCTCGTCCAGCCCGCGCAGGGTCTCGAGCGCCTCGGCCGAGGGGCCGGCGACCGCCAGAACCGCCTCCAGCCAGTCGATCTGCGCGCGGGGCAGGACCAGCCGGGCGTCGGCGGCCAGCTCCCGCGCGCGGGCCAGCACATCCTCATAGCCGCGGGCGCCGTGGAGCGGGCCCAGCGCGCGGACATGGGCGCGCAGGGCGTCCTCGCCCTGCTCGACGGCCGCGATCAGCGCGCTCCGGGCGGGGGAGGGCGCGGGCCGCTCGCCATAGGCCTCGAGCCTGCGGCGGAATTTGGCGGGGCGCCAGACATGGCGGCGCAGCGCCTGTTTCCAGCGCTCGGGCGCGGCGAGCCCCGCAATGGCCGCGAAGACGATCGAGAGGTCGCCGGTGCGTGGCCGCGCGGTCGCCGCCGCCTCGGCCAGCGCGTCGCGGATCAGGGCGAAGACCTCGGCGTCGGCGGCCACCGCGTCGGGCTCTCCCAGGATCTCGACGCCGGCCTGGAGGTATTCGGTGGGCCGGGTCGAGCCGGGCTCCTGCCGCCGCCAGACCGGGCCGGCATAACGGTAGCGCGCCGGGCTGACGCCGCCCTGCAGGTGCAGACGCAGGACGGGAACGGTGAAGTCGGGGCGCAGCATCAGCTCGCCGTCGACCGGGTCCTGGGTGACGAAGGCGCGGCCGCGGATGTCCTCGCCATAAAGCGTCAGCAGCTCGTCGGAGGGCTGCAGCGTGGCGGGCTCCACCGCCTGCGCCCCGGCCCCGGCGAACAGCGCGTCGATGCGCGCCAGCTCGCCCGCCAGCCGGTCGAGCCCGTCGCCGATGCGGCCGCCGGGGAGGTAGGCGCGCGAGGCGGACATCAGCCGCGGCCCGTCCCGGTCCCGGCGCCGCCGCGGGCGATGATCTCCTGCACGCCCTTGACGAGAGCGGCGCGGGGGATCTCCATCTGCGCGGGCTGGGCCGCCCACGCCTCATGGGTCTCGATGTCGGCGGCAAGCCGCGCGCCGAGCGCCAGGTCCTTGAGCTGGACGACGCCGCGGGCGCGTTCGTCCTCGCCCTCGATCACCGCCACGGGGGCGTTGCGGGCGTCGGCGTATTTCAGCTGCTTGCCCATGTTGCCGCCGCCCAGGAACACCTCGGCGCGGATGCCGGCGGCGCGCAGCTCGCGGGCCATGGCCTGGTAGGCGCCCATCCGGGCCTTGTCCATTGCGGTCACGATGACGGGGCCGGAGGTCGCGCTCTCGAGCCGTCCCTTGGCCAGCAGCGCTGCCAGCAGCCGGTCCACGCCGATCGAGACGCCGGTCGCGGGCACCGTCTGGCCGGTGAAGCGCTTGACCAGGTCGTCGTAGCGCCCGCCGCCTGCGACCGAGCCGAACTGGCGCGGGCGGCCCTTCTCGTCGAGGATCTCGAAGGTCAGCTCGGCCTCGTAGACGGGCCCGGTGTAGTAGCCGAGACCCCGCACCACCGAGGGATCGATGATCGCCTTCTCGGGGCCGAGGCCGGCGGATTCCAGCAGCTCTGCGATGGTCTCCAGCTCGGTCACGCCCTCGGCGCCTGCGACCGAGGCGCCGACGAGCTCGCGCAGGCGGGCGCAGGTGGCCGCGCCGGTGTCGCGCCTGGCCGAAACGAAGCCCATCACGATGTCGGCCTGCTCTTCGGACAGGCCCGCGCCCTTGGTGAAGTCGCCCGAGGCGTCCTTGCGGCCCTCGCCCAGCAGGGCGCGCACGCCGGCCTCGCCCAGGCGGTCGAGCTTGTCGATGGCGCGCAGGACGATGCCGCGCTCGGCCGCGAATTTCTCCGTGTCGGCGGGGTCGAGGACGCCGGCGGCCTCCATCACCCCGTTCAGCACCTTGCGGTTGTTCAGCCGGATCACGTAGTCGCCGGCGGGAATGCCCGCAGCCTCGAGCGCCTGGGCCAGCATGGCGCAGATCTCGGCGTCGGCGGCGGGGCTCGCCGAGCCGACGGTGTCCGCGTCGCACTGGTAGAACTGGCGGAAGCGGCCGGGGCCTGGCTTCTCGTTGCGCCAGACCGGGCCGACGGCATAGCGGCGGTAGGGGTTGGGCAGGGCGTTGCGGTGCTGCGCATAGACGCGCGCCAGCGGCGCGGTCAGGTCGTAGCGCAGGGCCAGCCAGCCCTCGTCCTCGTCGTTCCAGGCGAAGACGCCCTCGTTGGGGCGGTCCACGTCGGGGAGGAACTTGCCCAGCGCCTCGACCGTCTCGACGGCCGAGGACTCCAGCGGCTCGAACCCGTGCGCGTGGTAGACGTCGGTGATCGCGGCGAGCATCTCGGCGCGCTGGCGCACCTCGGCGCCGAACGAGTCGCGGAACCCGCGCGGGGTCTCCGCCCTGGGCCGGCGCGGTTTCTTGTCCTTGGCCATGGGAATCCCGTCGTCTGCGGACACGGTCTGCCGCGCCCCGGGCGGGGCGCAGGCGCTCCCTAGCCGAAGGGAACCCCCGGAGCAAGGCGAGGGCGGCCGAGTCGCCCCCGGGGACGGCCGTGCGCAGAGGGAATCGGCGCATGGCGCGCGCGCGGCGCCGAGGGCTCCGGCCGGGCGCGGGCGATCGCGCCCCCGTCGCGCCCCCTCCGCTCGCGCACTCGCTCCCCCTTTCGCGAACGGGGCGGCCCCGCCTGCGCGCCCGACGCGCCCGTTCGCGAACCGCGAACGGAGTTTCGCGAGCCGAGTCAGCACCTTGGCGCATCCGCTCGCCCGCTCGCGCATTTCATCTTTCGGGCCGCAGCGGGACGGGCTTTTCTGGTTCGGCAGACGGCGCAAGTCGGATGCGCCGCCCCATGCCCCGGGGCGGGAGCGTGCGGTCCGGGAGCGTGTGTGGCGCCCGGACCGCCCGCCAGACGCCCCGACACGGCGCGGCGTCCGGCGGAGCCTGGCATGGCTTTCCGTGGGCGCCGCGTTCGTATGAGGCGCCGAGTGTGGAGCGTAGAGCGTAAGACGATGTCGCATCGCGTAGCGATCAGGTGCGAAGACCCCAGACGACCAAAGCCGGGCGACCTGCGTCGCCCGGCTTGATTCCTTTCAGATTCCCCTGCGCGCAGCGCCAAGCGACAGGGGACCGATCCGCCCGCGGTTCGGAGCAGGTCGGCAGGCGTGGGGACGCCCGCCCGGCCTGGCGGAGCGGCCGGTCGGTCGGGTCGGCGGTGGGGATCGCCGGCCCGGCCGGCTCAGCCGGTCGCGTCGCGATCCGCGGCGCCGAGGAAGCGGGGCGCATCCTCCTCCAGCCAGCCCGCGGCGCGAAGCGCCTGCATGCGGGTGCGGCTGACCGGAATGCGCTCGCCGCTGGTCAGGACCAGGGTGGCGCGGTCGCCCTCCGGCTCGACCGCGCGCAGCGCCCGCCGGGCCACCCAGTGCGAGCGGTGGACCTTCAGTCCCTCCTCCGGCGCCGTCTCGGCGATCGCGTCCGAGAGGCGCATCAGCAGCATCTCCTCGCCATGCTCGGTGGCGACGCCGACATAGTGGTCGTTCATCGACAGGCGCAGCAGCGCGCCGCGCTTGCGGTGGGGCAGGCGGCGCAGGATCGCGGGGGTCTCGCGGCGGGCCGGCGTGGCGAAGGCGATGACGCCCTCGGCCTCGGGACCCTCGGTGGGCGCCTGCGGACGGGCCGAGGCGGGCGGGGCCGGAGGCATGGGGGCCGGATCGCCCGCCATGGGGGTCTGATCGTTCGCGGGGATCGGTTCGGGGCGCGCGGGGCGGGGCGCCTGCGTCGCCACCCGCGCCAGGGCCGCGGGTGAAGGCGCGGCCGCGGGACGCACGGGCGCGACGGCGACCGGCTGCGCGAGATCCTCGCCCGTCACCGCGCCAAAGCCCAGCGGCTGGCCCAGCGCCAGCCGGGTCTTGACGACGATCACGACCGCGAGCAGGGCGCACAGCGGCGCGGCCAGCGCCGCCTCGGCAAGGCCGAAGGGCCGTTGCATCAGCGAGGCGTGCGCCGGGGCCAGCAGCAGCGCCAGAGCTGGCGTGGCCAGCGCCGCCCCGACCGCGAGGCTCGCCAGCGGCCGCGGACCCAGCCGCGCCTCGGCCACGCAGACCGCGAAGGTGGTGGCCACCCACGCGCCGGCCATCGCCGCGCCCCAGAAGGCGGCCCGGCCGGCGGGGCCGAAGATCTCGCCCGTCCCCGCCGGGCCGATCGCCGCGAACAGCGCCGCCGTCAGGAAGCAGACCACCCACAGGCGGGGGCTCGTCAGCCCCTCGCGCCAGCTCCGCATCGCGTCTTCGAACCAGGTCGTCTCACGCATGGCGTCCCCACCCCTTCGATTGTCGTCCAAAGGTCTCGTCGTCTTCTTAATCTCTGGTTCATTTTCGAACAAGCGAGCGGTTGCGTCCCCACGCCCCCAAACGAGGGATTCCCTCGGGAGCGTGGCCCGGATATCCCTCTGCCCCATGGACGCCTTCCTGAACGTGGAGCGCTCCGCCCTTGGCCGCCGCTGGGTCGGGCCGGGCGCGGAGACCGAACGCCTCGGCCTCGCCATCGCCCAGCGCCTCGGCGCGCCGGAGATGGTGGGCCGGGTGCTGGCCGCGCGCGGCGTCGCGCCCGAAGCGGCGGCGGCCTATCTCGCCCCCACCCTGCGCGAGCTGATGCCCGACCCCTCGGTGCTGCGCGACATGGATCTTGCCGCCGACCGGCTGGCCCGCGCGGCCCGGACGGGCGAGACGGTGGGGCTGTTTGGCGACTACGACGTGGACGGCGCGGCCTCCTGCGCGCTGCTGGTGCGCTGGCTGCGGGCGATGGGGATCGCGGCGAAGGTCCATATCCCCGACCGGATGACCGAGGGCTACGGCCCCAACGTGCCGGCCATGCAGGCGCTGGCGGCCGAGTGCAGCCTGATCCTGTGCCTCGACTGCGGCACGCTGGCCCATGAGCCCATCGCCGCGGCGGTCGAGGCCGGGGCCGAGGTGCTGGTGATCGACCACCACCTGGGCGGCGACACCCTGCCCCCGGCGCTCGCGGTGGTGAACCCCAACCGCCAGGACGAGAGCGGCGAGCACGGGGCGCTGTGCGCCGCCGGGGTCGCCTTCCTGCTGCTGGTGGCGGCCAACCGCACGCTGCGGGCGCAGGGGGTGGCGGGGCCCGACCTGATGGGCCTGCTGGACCTGGTGGCGCTGGCGACCGTGGCGGACGTGGCGCCGCTGACCGGGCTGAACCGGGCGCTGGTGCGCCAGGGGCTGAAGGTGATGGCGCGGCGCGGTCGGCCGGGGCTGGCGGCGCTGGCCGACGCCGCGCGGCTGACCTGCGCGCCGGCGGCCTATCACCTGGGCTACGTGCTCGGGCCCCGGATCAACGCCGCCGGGCGGGTGGGCGCCTCCAGCCTCGGGACCCGGCTGCTGGCCACCGACGACCTCTCCGAGGCGCAGGCGCTGGCCGAGCGCCTGGAGGATCTCAACAAGTCCCGCCGCGAGGTCGAGGCCGGGGTGCTCGACGCGGCCCTGATGCAGGCCGAGGCGCGCGGCGTCGACGGCCCCCTGGTCTGGGTCGCGGGCGAGGGCTGGCACCCCGGCGTCGCCGGCATCGTCGCCTCGCGCCTGAAGGAGCGGTTCGACCGTCCCGCGGTGGTGATCGCGCTGGCCGGGGCGCAGGGCTCGGGCTCCTGCCGCTCGGTGCCGGGCGTGGACATCGGGGCCGACGTGGCGGCGCTGGCGGCCGAGGGGCTGATCCTGAAGGGCGGCGGTCACCGCATGGCCGCCGGCCTGACGCTCCGCACCGACGGGCTCGAGGCCGCCATGGCCCGCCTGTCCGAGCGGCTCGGCCGCCAGGGCGCGGGCCAGAGCGGCGCGCAGGACCTGCGCCTCGACGGCGCCCTTTCGCCCGGCGGCGCCACGCCTGACCTCGTCGAGATGCTGGAGGCCGCCGGCCCCTACGGCGCCGCCTCGCCCGCGCCGCGCTTCGCGCTGGCCGGCGTTCGGGCGGGCTTTGCCAAGCCGATGGGCGAGGGTCACCTGCGGTTGCGGCTGCAGGGGGCGGGCGGCTCGATCGACGCGGTGGCCTTCCGGGTGGCCGACACGCCGCTCTACGCCGCCCTGGCCCAGAGCGCGGGCACCGTCCTGCACGTGGCCGGCCGGCTCGAGACCGACGACTGGGGCGGCCGCCGCCGCGCCCGCCTGCGGATCGAGGACGCGGCGCTGGCGCGTTGAGCGGCCCTCCTGCGGCGACGCGGCCCGAGCCCGTCGCCCCGCAGGAGCCCCGGCGCGCGGCCTGCGAACGGCTCTCCCCTGCGCCGCCGCCCGGGTTTCGAGCGCAGCGGCGAAATCTCCCGCCTTTCCGGACGCTCCCGCCTCTTGCCATCCCTCCGCGCCGCCATTACAGACGCCCCCGGAGCGCCCTTCGTCTAGCGGTCTAGGACGCCGCCCTTTCACGGCGGAAACACGGGTTCGAGTCCCGTAGGGCGTACCACCTCCACCTGACAGAGTCAGAATGTCCAATTCAGCAAGGGAATTGCTGGAAAACATGGACTTAAGAGGAGGGACTGCGATACGCACTGTGATACAAACTGAGATACACGGTGTGATACGCGGGACGTTCGGTGGCACGAGCCGACTACCTCATGAAGCGCGGAAAGCGCTGGTATTTCCATCGCCGGGTGCCCGGTGATCTCAAAGACGTCTTGTCTCGTGAGTTCTGGCGAGAATCGCTGAACACCGACAGCGAGGCCGAAGCGGGCGTCCGGGTTGTCCCCCACATCCAGCGGACGAATGATCAGATCGCCCAGGCGAGGCAGGGAACGCTCCGGCGTCTCAAGGACGACCTAATCGACGAACTTTCGATGCAATGGGCCGCGCACTACGCCGAGGTCGCCGAGGAACTGATGGTCGCGGAGGTGTTCCCCCACCTTCAGGTCGGCGATGTATCCCCCTTTTCGAGCGCCGAAAGGTATGGCGAGGAACCCAAGATTGCGGTGCTGAAGAATCGCGGCCACCTCGCGTCGGAGGTCCGGCGGTGGCTGTCGAGCTACCGAGAAGAGGTGCGGGCCGAAGGAGCCGATTGGGAGAAGCTGCTCGACGCGTGTCACACGATTTGGGCAATCAAGCACGGAAACTTCTCGCAAAACTACAACGTGGAGGCGTTGCGAGTGCCGGGACTCAAGCCCGGCGAGCCCCTTACACTCGACAAGATCGAAGAACTAGCGAAGGCCAAGCATCTCCCCGCCGCGGCGGCAACGCTGGGAACCGCCTTCAAGCTCTACTTGGAAGAGAAGGCTTCCCCGGGTCGATCCAGGCCCATCTCGGACCGGACCAAACAGGAGTGGAACACCGCCCTGCGCCGCTTTTGCGAGGTGAACGGGGACTTGGAGGTCGAGCGCATCCAGCGAACGCATGTCATCGCTTTCCGCGATGCCCTCCGCAGGCTTCCGGGTCGGCCTCCCCGAGCTATCGGACAGAAGAAAGTCCAAGCCCAGATCGCTTGGGCCGAGCACAACGACCATGGCCGCCTTTCCGACACCACGGTCGCCAAGCAGATCACTGCAATCAGCACTGTTCTCGAATTCACCTACCGAGAGACCGATCTGATCGTTCGACGGTCCGAGTGGGAAAACCCGTGCACGGGTATCGCCGGAGGGTTTGATCGGGGTCAGCAGGCGACCAGAAAGCCTTTCACCGATCAGCAAATCAGAACGCTCTTCGACCCGGCGACCTATGCGTCTCGGCATGAAACCGACTTCTGGCTGCCACTGTTGCTCTACTTCACCGGAGCCCGGCTGACTGAAATCGCCCAGCTTCTGACTGCGGATGTGATTGCCGAAGGGGCGACGCCGCATCTGCGGATCACGCTCGACAATCAGCGCCTGATCACCGAGCGATTTGGGCCACGCGCTGAGAAGAGGCTCAAGAACAGGTATTCCGAGCGCTTGGTGCCGCTTCATGACGACCTGATCGAGATCGGCATTTTGGACTACGCATCAAAAGTCCGGCGGTCCGGCGAGTTGTTCCTTTTCCCGGACTTGGACCATGATAGCGGAGAGGTGCGGGCAAGGAACCTGTCCCGACGAGTTCTCAGAAAGCTTCGGCGGCTCGATCAGATTGATGAGGGCGCGCAGGTGCTCCACAGCTTCCGGCACTACTTTAAGATGAAGTCGCTGGAGGTTGGGGGCGCGGAGGGCGTCACCAAGTTGGTGATGGGGCACGATGTGAAAGACGATGTCTCGATCTCACACTACGCCCGTCACCTCCAGCATGCGGTCGACGAGTCGAAGCGTTTGATCATCGATAAGATTCCGCTGCAGGGTCTGGATGTCGGCGGTCTGAGGGCAATCGGCCAGAAGCTCAATCCGTAGGTGTTGGGCGTCGGGTCAGCCCGCAGCCGAGGGATGAGGCTTGGCTATCAACCGTTCAGCACCTCGACCTTGGCATCGAGCCGAGCCTTGATCTCGCGCCAGTCAGGCATGGCACCGTCCAGAAGGCGAGTGAACTCCGCGCCATGGTTGTGGTGCTTCAGGTGAGCGAGTTCATGGACCAGCACGTAGTCGATGGCGTCCCTGGGGGCTTTCACCAGGTTCGGATTCAGCACGATCCGGCCGTCAGGGGCGCAGTTGCCCCATTGCCGGGCCATCTCGCGGAGTTCGAACTGAGGCGGTTCAGAGACCCAGGGCAGGGTCTTGGAGAGCGCCTCGATCCTCTTGCGGAAGTAGCTGCGCGCCCGGGCGAAGCGCCAGAGACGGACCAGCGTCTGGACCGCGGTCGGGTTCGGATCGAGCAGGCGCACCTCCAGACGGTTCGCGACAAGCTTGGCCCCACCGGGGGACGCCGGGTCCACGATGACCTTCAGGACATAGCGGCGACCGAGGTGGAGGACCTGCTCGCCCGAGACGTATTCGCGGGGCGAGACATGCCGGAACCGGGCGCGGGCGTCTGCGACATGGGTGACGATCCAGCGGGCGCGGCGGCGAACGGCCTGATCGATCCTGTCCTCTGGCTCGCCTGGAGGAGCGTCGACCTGCACCGAGCCGTCGGGGTCCACATGGATGGCGATCCGGCTGGTGCGACCGGGGACCTCGTGGATCGTGTAGGGAACCCGCTCGTCGCCGTAGGTGAGAATGCCGGTCTTCATGCGGAGCCTGAGCCAAGCGAGCCCGCCCGGACGACCTCGACGATCCGGTCCAGAACCTTGTTGGCCGGGTCGAGCCCACCGAGGAGACGGAACAGGCGGGGGAGCAGGGCTTTGCGGATGGCGGCCTCGATGGCGGCGGGGCTGAGGGCGTTGGCGGCGATAGCGTCTTCCACCACTTGGTCGATGTGCAGGGCTTCCGCAGTCATCGCCTCCTCGCCCAGCGCCGCCTTTGTGGGTTCGTCGAGGTCCATCAGCAGGACGCCGAAGAGTGCCTGCGCCATCCGGTTGCCCTCCAACGCCGAGGGCATGCCCGGGGTGCGCCGGTTGCGGACCTGCTCTTCGAGGTCCTTGAACAGGGTGTATTGCTTGCCGGGATGGTCGAACAAGGCCTCGGCCTCGCGGATCGCCTGACGCAGGAGTTCGGAGAACACCTTTCGGGCGTAGGGATCGTCCAGCAGGTCCTGCTCGATGGTCTTGCGGACGCGGGTCTTGATCAGGTCGGCCTCGGTGCGGGTCTTCTCTTCCGACCAGGTCGCCGGGTCGTCGGACTGACCGAGATCGCCGAGGTTGATGAAGCCATCGGGGTCCTTGATCTGCTTGCCGATGACCTGTTGGTCGACCATGCGCCTGATCTGACCCTCGTAGACCGAGAAGTCGACCTCCTCCTGCGCATCTCTCCGGGCCTGAACCCGAAGCTCGGTGAAGAACTTGAGGTCCTGCTTGTAGGTTCGGATGAGGGCTTCGGAGAACGCGCCGTCCTCGAAGAACGAGCGGGAGGAGAGGGCCAGCTTCAGGCACATCCCGAAGGCGGTGAGGGCCGCATAGAAATCCTCCCGGACCTTCTGGTTCTGGTCGTAGGACCTGCCCGCCTCGTCCTCTCCCAGCACCGGCATGAGCACCCGTCGGAACTGTTCTCGGTCCTTCCGGTTCTTCACACCCCGGAAGATCGCCCACAGCGCGTCATGCAGGCCAGGCAAGCGTTTGTATTCGGTCGAGACGTTGGCGATGGTCCCGGCGAGATCGTCGATGTCGAAGCCCGCCTGGGTCTGCTCGGCCAGGTCCTGATAATCCCGGATCGAAGTGTCGAGTTCGGCCAGAATCCCACGGTAATCGATCAGGTAGCCCCGCTGCTTCTCCTCGTGCAGCCGGTTCACCCGGGCGATGGCCTGCAGCAGGTTGTGACCCTTCAGGTTCTTGTCGATGTAGAGCACGGCGTTGCGAGGCTCGTCGAAGCCGGTCAGCAGCTTGTCCACGACGATCAGGATGTCCGGCGGTCCGTCGGTGCCGAAATCCTCGATCACCTTGGCCTCGTAGGCTTCGGGGTCGGCCCCGACATTGGCCTTCCACCACGCCTGAACCTCAGGGGACTTGGCCTCGTCCGCCTCCTCATGCCCCTCGCGTGTGTCTGGGGCCGAGATCACCACGGCGCTGGTCACCATCCCGGTCGCGTCCAACGCCCGCTTGTAGCGGATGGCTGAGAGCTTGCTGTCCGTGGCCAACTGCGCCTTCAGGCCGAGGTCCAGCTTGGCGAAGTTCTCCCGGAAGTGCTCGGCTATGTCCCACGCGATCAAGTCGATGCGGTTGACCGCGCCATAGACCTGCCCGCGAGTGGCGAACTTGCGCTTCAGATCGGCCTTCTGGTCGTCGCTCAGCCCCTGCGTGATCTTGTCGAACCATGCGTCTATCGCCGCCTCGTTGATGTCGACCAGCGGCTTGCGTTCCTCGTAGACCAGCGGGGTGACCGCGCCGTCCTCGACCGCCCGCTGCATGGTGTAGGCGTGCAGGATCGGACCGAACTTGTTGCGGGTCTTGTCCTCCTTCAGCAGCGGGGTGCCGGTGAAGGCCACGAAGGCGGCGTTGGGCAGGGCCTTGCGCATCCGCTCATGCGCCTCGCCCCCCTGCGAGCGATGGCCCTCGTCGACCAGCACAACGATCTCGTCGGAGTCGTTCCGACACTCCGGCAGCTTGGTCGCCGAGTTGAACTTCTGCAGCAGCGTGAAGATGATCCGTTCCGACCCCGAGCCGATCCGCTGCGCCAGATCGCGCCCCGAGTCCGCCTTGGCCCGCTCCCCCTCCTTCTTCGTCGCCACGGCCGAGCCGAAGGCCCCGCCGGACATGAAGGTTCCGGCCAACTGCTTCTCCAGGTCGATCCGGTCGGTCACCACGATGACCCGGCAGTTCGCCAGCCCCTCGTCCAGCAGCAAGGCCTTGCACAACAGCACCATCAGGTTGGACTTTCCCGACCCGGTGGTGTGCCAGATCACCCCGCCCTCGCGAGCCCCGTCCAGACCCCGGCCCGCCAGCCGCGCCAGCATCGCCTTCACCCCGAACGCCTGCTGGTAGCGGGCGGCCATCTTCCCGGCCTTGGCGTCGTAGAAGATGAAGAACCGGGCGAATTCCAGCAGCCGGTCGGGACGCAGGAGGCCGACGAGGGTCTCGTCCTGCTCCGTCGCCAGCACAGGGCCTGCGTGGAGCGCTTCGTAGCGGTCGAGCGCCCATCGGGGGCGGTCGGCGAAGAGGGCGGCCTTCTGCGGCGCTGACAGCGGGGTGGAGCGGATCGCCTGTATCTCCGCCGCGCCGATCCCCTCTTCCCGCCACAGCGACCAGAATTTCTTCGGGGTGCCGGTGGTCCCGTAGCGGGCCTCGCTGCCGGAGATCGAGAGCAGAAGCTGGGCGTAGACGTAGAGGTCCTGAATGCCGTCGCCCAACTGGTTGCGCAGGTGCTGGCTTATGCCCTGCTGGACCATCGCCTCGCTGCGGGACGCGCCGGTGGGGCGCTTGGCCTCGATCACCGCCAGCGGGATGCCGTTGACCAGACAGACGATGTCCGGGCGGTATCGGCGCGTGCCGTCCGTGCGCAGGACGCTGAATTCCTCGGTCACATGGAATGTGTTGGCCGAGACGTCCTTCCAGTCGATCAGCGGCACGGTCACCGCATGGCGCTGGCCCTCGACGAACTCGGTCACCGTGATGCCGAAGCTCAGGTGGCGATAGACCTCCTGACTGGCCGGGACCAGCCCGGCGGAGAGCCCGGGCGAGGAGATCGTCCGCAGCACCTGGTCGATCCCCGCGGGCGAGAGGGCGCGACGTTCCCCCTTCCACTCGAACCGATGCCGGGCGAGACGCTCCCTCAGCACATCCTCCAGCAGCACCGAACGGTCGGAGCCGCGACGGGCGAGGCACTCGGCCGGGCCCAGATAGGTCCAGCCCATGGCCATCAGCACATGCAGGGCGGGGAGTTTTGCTGCGGCCTCCTCGCGGGTGTCGGGTGTGGCGGGGCCGTCAGGCATGGGGCCGGGCCTTGGCGGAAAGCTTGGAACCGGGCGCGAGGCTCGGGTAGACTGGCCGCGGATTGGGAATGACCCGGTCGGCGTCTGGGCCCTGGAAAACCGGGGCCCTTTCGTTTGTCTGAAACATCTTCAATGCCCGAACGCCCGCCCCCGAGGCCCGGCCCCGCCGCGAGCGCCCCCTCCCCTCTATCGCTTGCCTGAACAGGAGACGCGGCGAGGGGGCGGAATGCAACGGGATTTCGGAGGTCAGACCCGGACCCGGCGCTTGCCGGTCAGGAGTTGCTGCATCAGGGCGGATTTCTCGGTGCGGAGCTTTTCGATGTCAGCCGCCAGACGAGCGATATCCGCTTCGGCATCCGCGAGCACTTCAGCGACCCGAGGCTGCTCGTCTGGGCTGGGCAGCCTGAACACGGCTCCCTCGATCCCGTCCAGCGTCAGGCCGAACCGGATCGCGCCATTGGCCCGGGTGCCGAAGTAGTGCCGGACCCGCGGAAGCTCGAAATAGAACTTGAGGAACCGGCCGTCGGTGCCGCGCTTCGGGCGGATGATTGCGAGATGATAGCCGCAGACCAGGTCGTCGGCGGTCTCGGCCACATAGGTCGGCATGGCGATGTCGTCGGCGGTTTCCGAGTCCTTCGTGATGATCACGTCGCCGCGGCGGAGACCGAACCGTTTGATCTGCGCCGGGGTGGCGGTCGCCTCCATGAAGGTCTGGGAGGGATCAATCGTCTCGCGCTTGTAGACGTCGGTGTAGTTACACAGGCGCACGGGTCGTTCGGACGGGTCGGACTTCTTGTCGACGTTGGAGACGATCACCGAGGCGATCTCCCCCAGCCGCACCTCCCGCCACGGCTGCCCCTCGAACTCCGGGAAGCGGCGCTTACCGGTGAGGAGGGTTTGCATGAGGGCGCGTTTCTGGGTCTTGGCGGCGGCCAGCAGCGCCTCGGTCGTCTCGATGGCCCGGTCCCAGGTCGAGAGGATTTCCGCGATCTTCCGTTGCTCGGGGAGCGGGGGGAGGTGGAAGTCCCACTTCAGCCACCGGTCCGTCTTGAAGATCATCTTCTCGACGTGGACGCCAATGCTGGAATGGAAGCAGGTCTGCTGAAAATAGATCGAGTGCGCGAGGTAGCTCAGGAAGCGGAGATCGAGCCCACCGTTCGAGGTCAGCACCGCATACTCGTTCGACACGACAGAACCGTCGAGATGGTCGGGAACCAGCCCGCACGCGCCATGGACGATCTGACGTTTGGAAATCAGGAAGTCGTTCGGACGAATGTAGAACTGGGAGGTCACGGCGACCTCGTCACCTCGAAGCACTTCCCGCTCCACCACGCCGCCACGGGCGCGCTTGACCGTGACCAGCCGGTATTCCTGGTCGGGGGCGAGGCGAACCGGTCGTCGGGTCTCGATGAGGAATCGGCCGAGCGGAGCCTTCATCCAGCCATCGGGCAACTTGCCCAGCTTCGGCACGCCGGGCTGAACGGTCGGAGGGAAGGCCGACGCCTTGGAAACGGCGTTCATACGTAGCCAAGCTCCCGCAGAAACCCGTCCATGCGGTCTTCCAGATCGGCAAGCTCGGCGCGCAGGCGGGTGCGCTCGGCCCGGACCGCCATCAGGTCGATCTCCGCCTCCTCCTCGAAGGTGTCCACATAGCGAGGGATGTTGAGGTTGAAGTCGTTGGCCTCGATCTCCGCCCGCGTCGCGCGGAAGGCGTATTTTTCGATGGTCTCGCGGGCCTCCACCGCCGCGGCGATGCGGGCGACCTGCGCCTCGCCCAGGCGGTTCTGGTTGGTCCCCTCCTCGTAGTCGCGGCTGGCGTCGACGAAGAGCACGTCCTCGTCCGTCCTGCGCTTGCGGAACACCAGGATGGCGGCGGGGATGCCGGTGCCGAAGAACAGTTTTTCGGGCAGGCCGATCACCGTCTCCAGCAGGTTCTCCTCGATCAGCTTGCGCCTGATCTTGCCCTCGGCGGCCCCGCGGAACAGGACGCCGTGGGGGACCACTACCGCCATGCGACCGGTGCGGGGCTTCAGCGTCTCGATCATGTGCAGGATGAAGGCGTAGTCGCCCTTGGTCTTCGGCGGCAGGCCCCGGCGGAAGCGGCCGAAGCGGTCCTTCTCGGCGCTCTCGACGCCCCATTTCTCCAGGGAGAAGGGGGGATTGGCGACCACCACGTCGAAATGGCGGAGATGATCCTCGGAGGTCCGCAGCTTGGGGTTCCGGATGGTGTCGCCCCATTCGACCTGATGGTTCTCCTCGCCATGGAGGAACAGGTTCATCTTCGCCAGCGCCCAGGTGGAGCCGATGGCCTCCTGTCCGAACAGGGAGTAGCGGCGCTTGCCCGTGCGCTCGCGGATCAGGCGTCCGCATTTCATCAGCAGGGAGGCGGAGCCGCAGGTGGGGTCGCAAATCTCGTCGCCCTCCTGCGGGTCGACGAGGCGGGCGATCAGATCGGAGACCTCGGCAGGGGTGTAGAACTCTCCGGCCTTCTTGCCCGCGGAGGCGGCGAAGCGGGAGATCAGGTATTCGTAGGCCCCGCCGATGATGTCCAGTTGGCCGACGCGGGAGGGGCGCAGGTCGAGCGCGGGCTTGGCGAAATCCTCCAGCAGGTGGCGGAGGATGTCGTTCTTCTGCTCCTCGTCGCCCAGCTTGTTCGAGTTGAAGCTGATGTCCTGGAACACGTCCCGGAGCTTGGCGATGTTGGCTTCCTCGATGGCGTGGAGGGCCTTGTCGATCCGCTCGCCGTTGCCGGGTTCGTGACGGCGCTTGTGAAGGGCGTCGAAGGCGGCCCCGGCGGGGAGGACGAACGCCTCCTGCTGCATGAGGGCGTCGATCAGGTCGGGGTGGTCGCCATGCTCGTCCTCGTAGCGGGCGCGATGGTCCTTCCACACGTCCGAGAGGTATTTCAGGAACAGCAGGGTGAGGACGTAGTCCTTGTAGATCGAAGGATCGACCACGCCCCGGAAGGTGTCGCAGGCCCCCCAGGCGGCCTTGTTGATCTGGTCCTGAGTGATCGGATTCATTGTTGTTTTCGCCCCCGTTCGGTTGGCGGGGACGATCTCAGACAGGGGGCCCGGAGGCAACGGCGAGCGCAGTCGCGGCGCGTGCCCCGGCAATAGGGGAACGGCTCACCGACACTCGATCAACGCGGTGAAGGTGCTGGCGGCTTCGGCCAGATCGGAGGGCGACCGGGGGTCAGCGGACATCTCGATGTCGAAGTCCACCATGTTCCGGGACAGGAACGCCTTGGCGAGTTCGCCCCGGATCGCGAAGTTCACATTCTGCGGCAGGTCCCCGGAGACCTGAGCAACCACCAGCGCGTCCAGCTTGGCCACGACGACGCCGACTACCGCCCCTTGAGCGTCCAGCAGGGGGCCGCCGGAGTTCCCGGGTTGGACCTCGGCGCTGATCTGGATGACGTTGCGGTCTCCCCGGAACCCGGACAGGCTGCTGACAACCCCGCGGGTCACGTTCAGACCGCCGAGCAGCCCGTGCAGGGGGTATCCCAGCGCGGTCACATCGGCGTTCAGCCGTGCGGGACGAGGCGCGAACCTGGCGGTTCTGGGAGGGCTGGAGCCATCTCGGGTCTGGAGCAGCGCGAGGTCCAGATCATCGTCCCAGGCGACGAGCGTCGCCGGGGCGTCGGCCACCGTGATCCGGTTGCAGGATTCGACGACGTGGCGGTTGGTCAGCACGTGGCCCTGACGGGTGACGAAGAACCCCGTGCCGGTGGATGCGGTGACCGGGCCCTCGGTCGAGGTCTGCGGTTGCGGGGATCGGCGCGGGGAGACGGAGGCCGAGGCCACCGTGGGTGCGTTCGGGTCCAGAACCACGCCGGGGATGGTCTCGAAGTCGTTGAACATGGCGGTCGCGATGGGTCCGTAGGTGAGGGACGCATCGTTGTTCCACTGGAGGACGAACCCCTTGGCGGCACCGTGTTCGAGCCTGACATAGGCGTAGAGGGACTCGGCGAAGCCGCTCTTGGACACCACGAACCAGTCATCTCGGAGGGGCTTGTAGACCTCCTCCTGACCGGCGATGTCCCCGGCGATCTCAAGCGTGGTGTCGTAGAGCGACGCCAGCGATGCAGGGCCGCCCTGCATGCTCAGCAGCATCATGAACGCCTGATCGTCTCGCGACTCGTAGGGAACCAGAACCCCGTCCTGGGACCCGCGTTGAAACAGGTTTTCGGCGATGCCCACGCGGATGCCGGTCTCGTAATCGTCGACCACGCGGTAGCCGGCCCGCTGGTGCGCGGCGAGACGTCGAGCTTCCAGTTCGGCGATCTGGGGGTCGGTGAGGTAACCGGACGGGGGCTCGCCGACCCGGCGCTGGAAGCCCATGATGGCCTCGCGGGTCAGTCGGCCGAAGTCTCCATCGATCTTGCCCCGGTAGTCGCCTGACCAGATCAGCGCGTTCTGAACGCCCATCCGGGTGCGTTCGGACCAAGTGGACTCGCGTTTGACCGCGTCGACGAGGGCTGCGTCGGTGGGGGCGGAGCCGCTGCTCCAAACTGCTCGAAGATAGGTGCGTCCATCGGTGACGAAACTGTCCCCGGGCACCGTCCCGCCTGACCTGAACCGAGCCAGCGCCGCGTCCGGATCGGATGTTCCGGATGGGCCGAGCACGATGGCATACCATCCTGACGTGGTCGCATAGACCCGGACATCGGGATGCACCGATGCGAACGCCATCGCTCGGGCGGTCGCCGAGCGGATATCGGGCTCGCTGGCTATCTGCACCCACTCGGCGGCCTGCGACCGTGCAGTGAACCCCGAGGCGACCACGGCGGCGGCGAGCAGGATCGACGAGGCCCGCAACAACATCCTTGGCATGATCAACTCCCCCCGAATCCCGATCATGCTGATGAACACCCGCCGCGCAATCAAGACAATTGAGGCGACTTGGCCCTCGATCAGTCGCAACGCGAGCGACCGTTGACGGAGACCGCGCATCTCCGGACACACGACGGTGCGATGCGAATTCCAGCTTGATGAAGCTCGAAAAACAGTCGGTGATTCCACTGGTCAATACTTGAACCACGGAATGTTCCCCCATCTACCAGCGCCGGAGGTGGGTGATGCTGGTGATTTCTGTTCTCTTAGCTGCCGGTGGTTTCTGGTCCGGCCTGATCGGTCGCGGATGGTGGGCGACCGTGATCTCTCGGGCGCTTTGGCTGTGTTTGGGTCCGTTCTTGGCGTGGTCGGTCGTGACCATGGCCGGCGTGCTGGTCTCCACCGCGGCACCCGCGCTCCCCGAGATCATACCCGACCACCCTGAGGTGGCGGTGCTGGCGCTAACCGCGTTTCCGCTGATCGGGCTCGGCATGGGGGTGGCGGCGCGGCACCGCCGTTCTCACCGCCGCTTGGCCGGTCTGACCGACGTCACCGCCCAGACCTTCATGATGGAGATCGACAAGCTGGCCGTCCTCCCCGGGCTGGCCAACCACTGGTGGCTGGAGACCCACTGGTCCACGTGGACGCCGCAGCAGAAGCGAGCGTGGGTCTCGCGCCGAATGACCTCCCTCCGCGCCCTCCACCGGGAGAGCGCCGGGATGGGCTTCTCTCGCCTTGGAGGCCGGGCTGCGGATCGTCTCAACCTGATGGATCACCCCTGGGAGCGGGGGTGATAGACTCTGACATTCAAGGCAGAACCCGCGCCGGGCACCGTCGTCTCTCGACCGCGACACCCGCAGCCGCGCCGACCCCGCAGGATGATATTTTATACCACCTCGAACGCCTCGGGCAGGACCACGATCTCGCTGAACCGAGCATAGGCGGCACCGATCTGGTCCTTTCGGACGTGGGCCGTGACCACGTTCCCACAGGCCCCGGCCACCTCTGGATCGAGGCTCCAGCTAAGACCCGCCGCGACCCTCGCGGGATCGTCGTGGTATGATCCGCGGAATACGTCGAACCGGTCCGGCAGGTCGTTGTAGAATTCGAGGTCAGAGCCGTCCGGGTCCTCAATGATAAGCCGCTCCAACGGCACCACACCTCCGGCACGAAGCAGGTTCAGTCGTCGCTGCGACAACTGCCGATGCGCTCCCAGCGACACCTCGTCGGGCACCCGGAAGAACGAGCCGAACCCTTCATCATGCTCTTGCCATGCGATCCGATAGATCGACGCGAACCGGACCGGATCGATGTGGGTGCCGAATTCCTCATACAGTCGGGACAGGGGAAATACCGTGAGAGGAAAGTCGACGCCGCGATGGTTCAGGATCAACGAGGTGTCGATTTCTAGCTGCAACCGTTCGATGCCGTCGCTCGGCAGAAACAACCGACGAACACCTTCGGCAAGATTTGTGTCGAAAGACCAAGTCATCGCCACGCCCGCAGCCTGCTGAATAGCGGCCTTCGTTGCGCGTTCAACCTTCGGCGACATGTATTCGAGATGGTATTCTTCCAGAACGATTGCCATGTCCGTTGTCGTCAATCCTCGTTCCGCCCGGTCCCGTGACCGTCCATAGCTTGCCTGAGATGTTCTGGACATCCTGCGGCATCCCTCTGCTTTCTGAAGACTATCTTGCCTGTGGGAGCCGGTAGTGATCGCGGCTCCAATGGCCGAGACGTTGGGGGAGGGCGAGGGGATGCCACTGAACCATCACCGCAGGGCCGGCGAGGCATCGTGACCATGTTTCTCCGGCAACAAGAGAGGCCCGGGGCAGGCGGTTGCTTCAACCAGCATCGATCCCCGGGCCTTCGAGGGCAATCAGGTCAGGCGACCTCGAACGTCTCCGGCAGCACCACGATCTCCTCGAACCTCCGGAAGGCGGCAGCGATCTCACCCTTCCAGACCCGAGCCTTGACCACGTTTCCGTAGCTCGCTGCGATCTCCGGATCGAGCGTCCACCCGAGCCCGGCTGCGATCCGGGCGGGATCATCATGGTGAGCGCCCCGGAATACCTCGAACCGGTTGGGCAACCCTTTGTAAAACGCGGCCTCGCTGCCGTCGGGGTCTCTTAGGATAAGGTCCTCCAGCGGCACGAGCCCTCCCGCGCACAACAGGTTCAGTTTCGTCCACGACATCTTCCGATGGTCTTCGACGGAAACGGTATCCGGAACTCGAAAGTCGGGATCGAAATCCTCCACATACTCCTGCCACGCCATCCGATAGATGGATGCGAAGCGGACCGGGTCGAGGTGATCACCGAACTTCTCGTGCAGTTGGAACAGCGGCAGCACCGTGAGGGGAAAGGCGTCACCCAGTTGTGAGGTGATCAAATCGGTGTCCAACTGAAGCTGTCGCTGTTCGATGCCGTCACTCGGCAAGAACATGCGCCGAAAGCCCTCGGCCAACCGCGTGTCGAGGCTCCAATCCAGAGCCATATGCATCGCCTCACGGCGTAGTTTCTGATCCTCATCGCTAGCATTGCCTAGATCGTAGTCGAACTCATATTCATTGATAACGAAATCCATTTCGTTGGCTCCTTTCTGCCGGTTTCGGTATATTTAGCAGCAGGGTCATACAAGCGGCGGATGTTTGTAGGTCGCCCAGCCTGAGCATGACTGGCATCCGCACAACCACATGCATGGGGGGCACGAGTCCAAGTTCGTCTTAATGTAAGTAAGCGTATGTCGCTCTCAGATTCCTGAATTGGTTTCTTGACAGTGCGCTGCGCCCAAAGAGTTAAAGTCAGTCCGGCCGGTGATGTTCGTCATAAATAGGAGAAGCAGAAGGAGTATTAGGATGGATTGTTCTCGCAGAACCATTCGAGGGATCGACAGCGATGCCTGGGCGATGCTGAAGGAGGTCCGCTCGATATCTCGAACGCAGACCGGCGCTCTGGTGAGCGAGGCCCTGCGGGTATGGTATAATTCGCTGCCCGCGGAAGATGCGGATGATCCGGCTGATGCCCCACAATAGGCGCGTAGGGTGCCGCGGCACGAGGTGATTCCACCCCGGAGAGAATCACCTGAGAAAGTGCATGCTTTTCCCGCTGCCGAATCAGCAGTTGTGGAACGAGCATCGCGGTTGGGCTGGGGGGCTGAAACCTGATCGCAGGTCGGCCGATGATCGGGGAAATCGGCATCCCTTGCGCGGCGAGAGCTTGGGCTTTTTAGGGCTTCAGGGATGCGGAGACGTAGCCCAAGTGCTGGTCGGATGAGAACTCGGCATCGGCCGAGGGGTCGGCCTGCAACCGGGCGATCTCGCGCCGGTATACTTCCACCACGAGGTCCGCGACCTTCTCGGGAGACGGCTTCACCCGCAGGGCTCTGGCGGTCTCCAGCACCAGCCGGACGGAACCATGCATCCGGTTCTGGTCGACAATGCCGGGCATGGCGGTGAGTTGACCCTCGAACAGGTCCTCGACCCGCACCTGATAGAGCCGGGCCAGCGCCTCCACCCGATCCGCAGATACCCCGGACACCGCGGTTTCCATTCGAGAGAGGGATGCGGTGGAAATGCCCAGGTGCCGGGCCGCCTCATCCAGCGACAACCCTGATCGCTCCCTTGCCTTGCGCAGGGTCGCGGCGATCCGGGGTCTGGCGGGTGTTTCGGTCATGAGAGTCGAATTGCATAAAATGTAATCCCTCGCCAGCCCCTCCGGCACCGGACATTGCCCTGCATCGGCTTGACGAATCGTTACGAAAACCGCAATTCGCAACTCATGAAGCTTGGCGATTGGTTGCGAACGAATGGGATGACGGCGGTGCGGTTCGCCGAGGAAGTCGGCACCACGCCGGCCACCATTTCCCGCGTCGTGAACGGTCAGGTGGTGCCGCGACGGGCGTTGATGGCGGCGATCATCGAAGCCACCGACAGACAGGTCACCGCGGGCGACCTTGTCGGGATCGGGCCCGCGCCAGGCGAGCGTGATCGAGGGGGGAAGGCGTGACGGACGCATCGGAAGACGAGAAACCCGCCGGCTGCGTGCAGGGCTGTTTCGCAATCATCGTGCTGTTGATGACCGGAGGATCGCTGCTGGTTCTGGTCTGGCTGCTGTTCGGTGGGATCGTCACCGGGCTGATTAACTTCGTGGTATATCCTGGGTATGAATCCTGCCAGACGCAGGTCCGTGCCGGTCTGAGAGAACCCAGTTCGGGAGAATTCTCGTGGCCTCCCATCACCAGGGAGCACCGCACCGATCCTAACCGCTGGGCCTACGCGTTCGAGGTCAGCGCCCGGAACGGGTTCGGCGGTCGGAATACCCGGACCATGACCTGTGAGATCGATGACACCGGCGAGACCATGCAGGTGCATGTGCAGTGGTGATCGGTGCAGCGGTGCCCTCCCTAAGGAAACTGAAATAATACCAAATATATACCCGCTAATCGCGATGGTATATAAAATATACCCTGAAATCTCAATCGAGCCATCAAGATCAAGGGGTGAAACATGCTAACCAGAGACCTACATACCCGAGCCTCAATGCGACTTCTAAGGTATGAGGTTTCCGATGACCAACCATGCAACCGATCAGGTTATATTTTCTCGCCGGCAGCTAGCCATTGGGCAATGTCGAAAACGGGCAACTAACGGACGGATTGACCGAGCATTTGACTCAAAGAGTCCATTTTCGGAGAAATACGCCCGGCTCATCGGGTCTGACCACGAGGGCATTCTTCAGCATGTGTATCTCAAGAGTGAATTGGAAACATTCGAACGCATTCTCACTGCGCTCCAGCGTGAACCGGGTCATCACGGGGCTCAAGAACTAAACGAGATATTCAATAGGAGACCGGGGCCATCGGGTTACCAGAGCTTTCTCTGCCCGGTTGCACGCTTCGCCTACGGATGGGATATCTTTTCCGGTGCGCTGCGCTACTTCTTCGGTGAGGTCTTTAATCAACTCATGTTCTTAACAGTGGTTATGGACTTTGCTCCGGACCTAGAAACCCTCACCGAGAAAATCGAACAAGCCCGAAAGCAGATGGTGGACATTGGAAAGGGCATGGGCCGCAAGAAGCGCGGTGTCGTCATGTTCGGTGCGTTCGAACCAGACCTCCGAACCGGCAAGGACTTCGCCGAAAGAAGCGACCTCCGACACGCTGTCAAAGACCTCGGCTGGACCGTCGATGAAGCTGGCGGATGGGTGCTCAGCGGGCACTTCGTCGTTCGGGCTGTTGACGTCGACCTGTTCCGAAAGCTCGTTCGCACCAGTTACCCATCGAAGACTATGAGGCGGGTCAAGTTCAAACCATTCGACAAAAAACTCAGCGTTGGCGACAACCTCACCAACATGGTCCGGTATATCCTGAAGACCAACAAGGCATTTGATACGTTTTCCAAGGCGACACCCAAGCGCCTAAACCGTCTGCTCGATGAGCATCTAGCCAAGCCCCTCATCGCCGCTGGGGTTGCCAAAGATTCGATACCCGAAGGGATTGATCCAGACCATGCAGTTCGTCAGTTGGCGATCTTCCTGCACAATGCCGGATTCGATAAATTGATGTTCTCCTACGAGTCCGGGCATGCCCAACGATGGTATAACCAGCAGGAAACATTGATGTTTCTAGAGGATGGGCATCTTGAGGAGATGCACGGTTACTGTAAGATCGAGGTGCACCGAGATGACGGGGTGTCCGGGAAGAAGCCTCGACGCCGGGCGCGTGCCCTAACGCCAGCATCTTCAGACATGCCAATTTCGGAACGTGTCTGTGTTGGGCCGGCGGTGGGCTACCGGATCGCAGGCTAGCCGACGGATGGTCATCACCCCGCCGGGGCCACATCCCGGCGGGCGGGACAGTGACGGTAGAGGGTGGCCACGGAAACCCCCAAGACGGTCGCGACCTCGGTGGCCGGACGCCCATCCTCCAGCAGGCTCCGTGCCGCGGCGATCTTCTCGCCGGTCATCTTCACGGGCCGACCCCCTACCCGTCCTCGTTTCCTCGCAGCGTCCAGACCGACCCGAGTTCGCTCCCGGATCAGGTCCCGTTCGAACTCTGCGATGGCCCCGAAGATATGGAACACCAGTTTCCCGCCCGGGGTGCTGGTGTCGATCTCTTCGGTCAGGCTCTTCAGCCCAACTCGTCTGTGGTTAAGATCGGCGACCAGCCCGGTCAGGTGCTGCAGGGATCGCGCCACCCGGTCCAGCTTGAGCGAGACCAGCACATCCCCAGGGCGGGCATAGGCCAGAGCTTCCAGAAGAACCGGACGATCATCGCGGGCACCCGATGCCACCTCCGAGAAGATTCTCTCGCATCCCGCCCGGTGGAGGGCGTCAAGTTGGCCATCGAGAGACTGGTCCCTAGTCGACACACGGGCATAACCAATCAGCATTTTGGTCCTCTCGATTCTTGAAACTCATCTGAACTTACCGGGATCAGCGTTGGGTTTTAAGAGAGGATATTGAGACTGGTTCTGATCAGTGATTTGGTGTGTCGGTCGGGACCCGATTTGATTATCGAAAACGACCATTTCTGAGCGACTTTGACTTGATCGAGCCCCGATCCGCTCCACATTGATTTATGCACCGGCTCGGGGCCTATGACTTTGCGTCCGATAGGATTGGATCGGGTCATAGGTGGACTGCAGCCAACCCGAGCCGGTCGTAACCCAGCGCCCACCCCGGACCTATTCTCGCCCTGGTCGCGGCCATGGACTGGCGCGACCAGATGGGCCGGCTTCATCTGGTTGAACCTACTCGATCAGGCTGCAGCATTCCGATGCGGAAATCCCAGACCGACCTCACCCTGAACCGTCTCGGTGACGGTCTCCGAACCGCGTTCCAGTGGGTGGTCGAACGGAACCGTGCCGGAGAGGTCAACGATCTAGCTGACGCATGGGCCGGGATCGCCTCGGGCGGCGTGAACGGACTCCGGCTGATGTCGCCGCCCCGGGTGGATCGGATGGAGCCGTTTCTGCCCTTCATCAAGGCCCACCGGATCAGGGCCGAGAACTTCTACGTTGGTCGATCCGGGATGGGTGGAGGTCCACCGGTTGATCTGCTCCTCCAGGTCTGGCTGGACACCGAGGATGGGGTCGGGGGTTTCGGGGTGCCCATGATCATTCGGGAAATCCCGAGTTTCGGACCCATGCCCGAACCGCTCTGGGTGGAACTGCACGACACTTGCCGGAAGCTCAGCGTGGCGTCCCCGGCGACCAAGCTGGTGATGGTCGCGGCCGAGGAGGACTTCGACTGGGGTGAGAAGGCACTCGAACGACGGCACCAGGTGATCGTCTGGAGCGCTCACTGGTTCGCCGGTCTCCGCCACCCGCCGCGGCCAGCGTTTGGCCTCACCTTGGGGAATTTCCGCATCGACCTGGCGTCGGGCTGGATCGGCGACCCCTTGCTTTCAGGCAGGCCGCCATCGCCGGTGCTCGACGAGTTGTTGTCGAATTACCATGTGGGAAACTTGGTGCGCATTCACATCGAGTCCACTTAAGTAGCCTGGGGTGGGAACCCAACAGTGACTCGTGTTTGTGGGCTGATATTGCTACAGGTGCTTCACGAGTAAAGAGTTCCCCCACTTTTGGTTTAGGTATTCGACCACAAGTCGCCGATGGCAATGATGAGGCGTCGCCTCTGAGCAGAGCAAGCATGCCCCATCTAGCATATCGGGTTGAAACTTTGTTTCGATCCCGCGAGACTCCATCAGCGCAATAAATTTCCGCTCGTAGACTCGCCAGTCACCTTTGTCGCGCTTAAATGCTTTCAGTATGTCATCAGTGGGCGCTAGTATTGGCTTATGAACATACCCAATTTCCCCGATCTCCTTGAGAAAATAGGAGAGATCGGCAGCCTTGGCGAAGCCAGATAGCTGGGAGGTGTTATTGAGTCGAACATCGATTAGTGTTTTGATCCCGGCCTTCTTAAGGCGTTCAAAAAAATGTTGTGCCGTGGATTTTGTGAATCCAATTGTTGCGACTTGTGGCGGCATTTGCGACATTCGGATGTTTCCCTTGATCTCTTGTGACCCGCTCAATTTTCTGAAAACGCGGCTTTGCGCGATTGCTTCCGATACGCTATCTTGATCCTTTCATTCTCGCTTGAAAACATGTCGACTTCTGATAGCCCTGAAATCGCGAGAAGCTTGGACTCTACGTCGCTCTGTCTGATGGAGTTGCCACTTGGTAGCAGGTGTCTCGTATCAATGCGCAGTCTCTTGAGGTGCCGCCCAACTAACAGGCAGCGATGGCAGTCGAGCGGGTGGCCTTCTGAACACATCATCGCAATTCGAAATCGTTCTGCGCCTCGCAATAGTCTAGAGATTCCAGAAAGAAAGGTCTCAGTCTGAGCCATCTTTTCATAGTCCGCGATTCCATCAGTATATAGCTGGCGTGCGGCGGGGCGACCGCCAAGCTCAGTCCCAAGGAACACGTATGCAATTCCATCGCCGGAAAGTGCGTTGGACAGGTTGCTTTGGGAAAAATGCGGTTGGTGTCGCGAGTATGGCGTTGAGCGAACATCGGCAATTGCCGTGACTCCCTCGGATTTTAAGCGCCTGGCGAAGGTGGAGTATTCGAGTGTTGAGTGGCCAATGCTCAATAAATCATGCATGTTGATCGGACGCTGCTTGGTGTTTCATGGGATTACTGAGGCGATCAGCTTGTAGGCGAACCCCTGATAGGCGTCTCCCAGACTCACGCATAGCATAGCATGGCCGATGTTAAACTGTCCGTCGGGAAGGGCGAGGTATTGCGCTTCAATGATGGGGTCAGTGATCGAAAGCAAGTGCGGCGTGCCATTGTGACTGAACCTGCCTCGAACTCGACGCTTGCCGTTGCCGAATTCGGCACCCTCGACCCTAGTTGTTATCTGAAGATCATTGACTGCGATTAGACGTAGGGAGCCAGCGTTCACATCTGCGCAGTCTTCACTAACTCGGTCATTTTGGCCGCTGTAACTAGAAGACCCATTGCTCCAAAGCGGCAAGTGTTGGCCGTCTATCGCGGCAAGAGCGTCGTCGCGCGAGCCGCGGCGTTCGAGCGTCCAATAATAGCCGTCATCAATGAGATGGTTTTCGCGCTGGTAGGCGTGCGGTCTCGGTTCCTGCATAGGGATTTTTACTATGTCTAGAAGGCTTGGTTCCGATCCATTTTGAAACCGTCGCTCATCTAGAGAAACCTCTCCAGTGGCTCTCGCGCTAACTGGCCGAATCCACTCACCAAGTCCGTAATCGTTGATGGTGCGTCCGGCCACACAGCGGCCGCTGGTTTTGCGTGAGCTTGCGAGGCAGATAATCGTGACGGTGTAATTATACATTTTTAGCTCCGAACTTCAGGCTGAATAATGCTGTAACTCGTTTGGTTTGGGCTGGTCGGCTATCCCTTCGGCGGAAACGGGTCCATCCCATAGGTGTTCCGCTCGCGAATGCGGCCGTTCTCTCCATGGATCAGCATCTCGCTGCGTTCCCGGATCGCGGTCTCCCGTGCAGCCGAAATGGCCTCGACCTGGGTGGCGTGGATCGATGAGGCGCGGGCGTTTCCCTCGCCTTTCACCGCCCATCCCTTCTCGTGAGGCACGACATGCTGGTTCTTTCCCATCGGGTTGCTCCTGCCTTGATTCCTTGACCTCGGGAACAATCTGATGTTGATGGATACATCAAGTGTCGGCGTTCATCAACCGTGCGCACATACCGGGAGGCCACCATGTTCGGACAGAGGCTGAGGCTGGCCCGGAAGCGGGCCGGTCTCTCCATGCAGGCGCTTTCTCAGCGGATGTCCCCGCCGGTGACCGCGCAGGCGATCAGCAAGTATGAAGCTGACCGGATGATGCCGTCCTCGGCGGTGCTGGTCGGACTGGGCAAGGCGCTGGGCGTGTCGCTGGACTTCCTCATGGGCGGCCAGGTTGAGGCGCTGGAGAGCGTCGAATGGCGCAAGAACTCGACCGCATCGGCGCAGGATCGAGCCATGGCCGAGGCCATGGTGATCGAGAAGCTGGAAGCCTATCTCGCCGTCGAGGATATCCTGGAGCTTCAGCCGCCGCCTGATCCGTTCGAGGCGCTTCGGATCGACCAATTGGCTGATGAGGTGGAAATCGACGCTCAGGCCCGGAATCTCCGAAAGGTCTGGAAGCTTGGCATCGACCCGATCCCCAGCATGACCGCGTTGCTGGAGGACAAAGGGCTGAAGGTGATCGAGGTGCCATTGCCCGAGCGGATCAATGGCCTCGCCTGCCATGTCGAACGCAACGAGCGACCGCCCACCGAGGTCATCGTGGTGTCCCGCGACACCAACGTGGAACGGAAGCGCTTCAACCTGGCCCACGAGCTTGCCCATCGGATCATTTGCGACACCGGGAATCCCTCGCTGAAGAAGGAGCCCGCGATGAACCGGTTCGCCGGGGCTTTCCTGGTGCCGACCGAGCATCTGCTTGAGGAAGCCGGGTCGCATCCGCGAAGCGTGCCGTGGATCGAGGTCATGCGCCTGAAGCGCACCTACGGGGTCTCGGCCGCCGCCATGCTGGTGCGGCTGGGGCAGGTCGGAATCCTGTCAAAGACCTCGGTCGAGTATGCGTTCAAGACTTATGCGCGCGACTGGCGTCGAACCGAGCCCGAGCCCATTGGTCCCGGCGAAGGGTTCGGGGCATTCGAAATACCCCAGCGGTTCGAGCGGCTGGTCTGGCGGGCGCTGGGCGAGCAGGTGATCTCGCCGGTCCGGGCCGCCCAGATGCTGGGTCGTCCGCTGAACCGAGTCGAGGAGGACATCAGGGGGCCGCGCGAGCCGTGACCTGCGTGGTGGTCAACGACGCTTCCTGCCTGATTGACCTCCGGAAGGGGCGGTTGCTGCACGTGCTGCTGCGACTCCCCTGCAGCTTCGTGGTGCCGTTGCCGATCCGCGAGGAGGAGCTTCTGGACTTCACCGACCAGGAGTGGCGGATGCTCGAAGACGGCGGCATGTCCACCTACGATCTCCCTCCCGAGGAGGTCGCCGAGGCGTTCGCGGTGAAACGCCAGCATGGCCGCCTGTCCGCGAACGACTGCTTCGCCCTGGTCGCCACCGCCCACCATGCCGATGGTGTTCTTCTGACCGGCGACGGCACCCTCCGGAAGGTGGCCGCAAGCCGGGACGTTCGAGTTCACGGGGTGCTGTGGGTGGTCGACCAACTGCATGCGGGAGGCTTCTGCGAGCCCGAACTCCTGATCGCCGCCCTGACGACATGGCGGGACGATCCAGCGGTTTTTCTCCCCCTGGTTCAGATCGAGCAACGACTTCGAGGGCTGACGGCAGGCCATCGCTGATGTCATGTGTCGAACCGGCATGCCGGTTAACATGTCAGCCCAAACATGTTCGAAAATCTTGGTTTCGTTAACATGAGAGGGGTCTTCATTCGCTGGCCGCATCCGGCCTCGCGGCACCCACACATGGGAATTCCAAAATGGCGACCCTTCACGAAGGCGATTTTTCTCTAGAAATCAGGCACCGAGAATTCGAGCATGGGTGGGTCTACTACGACATCTGGCCGAGGTGGCGGGGCGAGCCGATCCTGAACGATGCGATCCTGAAGCGGCACAACACCCATTGGGCCAAGCGCGGCGTCGGGGCGATCAACGCGTGCGAGTATCGGGAGTGCGAGGTGCTGCCTCTTTTGAGGCGGGTGCTGGAGGCCAACCAGCCCGACTACTGGACGGCGACCGATCCCGACATCACGCTGGCGCTCTACCCGGACCGCGGTTTCCCGTTCCTCCCGCCGAAATCGAGGGTGGTCTATGAAGCGCCGCACATCATCGCGGAACGAGAAGCGCGGGACCGCAAGCGGTTGGAGACAGGGCCGCTCCCCGATGATCTGATCGAGATGATCCTGTTCGTGGACGTCTACAACTTCTCCGGCGCAGGCGCATACTACGGCAGCGGCACATGCTTCCGGTTCACGCCCCTGCGAGAGGAACTGCAGAAGTTCTACGACGATCTCAGGGCGGAATACGTCTTGTTCCGAGAGACGTGGAACGTTCAGGCGCTGAACGAGGAGGAGTATGGGGAGCCCTTGGAGGAGCCCTGGTTCTGAGGAGATTTCGCTCCCGCTCAGCCCCAGCCGTAGGTCGGCTTCGGCATCCTGAAAGGGTGACCCTCGTCGCGGCGCAGCGGGTCCAAAGCCTCCAGTTTCTCGTCGGCCCAGGCCAGCCAGTCCCTAAGACTACGCCCGTCGACCTCCTGATCAAGGTCCCCATCCCGCTCGCGGAGCGCTGCGATGAATGCCGCCAATCTCCGGGCCTCTTCCCAATCCGCGGCTAGACTACGGAACCGGGTCCAACGCTCGGCATCGAGCTTCGCCAGGCGTGCCCTCTCGGCCTGCTCGGCCCGCTCCTTCTCCCATCGTCGATGCTGCTCCTCTCGGGCCTTACGCTCCTCGATCAGCTTCGGCCCGGCCGCGGTGATCGAGGCGATCACCTCCGGCAACAGGTCATCCGCTTGGCGTTTCGAGGTTTCCAGCCACTCGCCGCGTTTGCCTCCGCCCATGTAGGTCTTCATCGAGAAGCGGAGGAGCCCGGTCGGATGAAGGTGGGCTTGGTGATGGCTTGAGAACGCGGACCATGCCTGTTCCTCGGTGGTGGGACGCTTGATCCGCTGACTCATCTTCTCGGCGATGGCGAACTCGACCTTCTCGCCGCTGATGTTGAATTCGATCAGTCCAACCACGCTTGCTGATTGCACCTTGCCGCCGAGCTTCTCGACGCCCCTCAGCAGCGCGCTCGTCACTCGGAACCGATATCGGTCCCGCTCCGTCAACTCGATCACCGGGGTGCGCCCGAACCAGTCGTCGCGACGGCGTCGCCTGGCCTCCCGCTCATAGTCGGCCTTCGCCTTCTCGTGATTCCGCACCCAGCGGGCGATTGCGGGATGGAGACTCTGAAGGTCCAGCGGGATGACCACCTCGACCGCGGAGGCGGCGGCTTGAACTTCCAACTCCTGCGGCGTCGGCGGCACCCTCGGCGGCGAGGCGCGCAGAACGATGTCCCGGTAGACCTTCCCCTTGGTTTTTCGCAGAGGCGTCTGGGCGACGCGCTGGCCCGCCTCCTTCTTCGCCCAGTATCCGCGGGGCGGGTAGGGAATGTCGTTGGCCCGGCAGATTTTCGCGAGCCCATTGTCGGAGAGCCCGAAGGTTGGCGCGAGTTTCGACATCGGCGTTTCCCAGACGAGCGCATAGAGGCGTTCTCGGCTCAAGGTCTCAGAGGTCATGGCGGGCTCATGTCGGTGGTTCGAAGGGCTGGCGATCATTGGCTCCCTCGGCCCGGTGACCGATAGGGCATTCTGCTCGCCAGCGCTTCATTGGTGGAGCTTTATGCCGAGGTGCAGGCTGCGGTCGCAGCAATTACCGTGATCGAAGTCTGAAAGGCCAATGCAGGCTACCGGAACGAGCACCCCGAGTAGAACACCGAGCCGCTCCCATCTGGATGCTCGATCTCGATCAGCAGGCGAACCTCGGTGAGCCCTTGGGGGTCGTACCGAAAATGCGAGGCATCGAAGCTGGCGAGATCGCCGGCACCGAGCCGTTTCTCGATCTCCGCCTTGCACCTCTGATAGGCGAAGCCCGCATCGAGTCCGGACAGCAGGGCGTCGGGGTGGAGCAGGGCGAACCCGACGATTCCGACGGTCGCGGTCTGTGCGGCGAGTGCCAGATAGGCGGGCCAGAGACGGGGCGATGAGTGTCCATTTGTCATGCAGGTATTTAGCGGAGCAGCCCAACCGCCATGTCTGTCGTCTCCACCGTCCCGAAGCACCCGATACACGACCGGGACCGCCTCATGGCCTCATGTCGCCAGCGTTGGTTTGAGCGCGATTCGCACGCTCTCCAGCGTGAACCCTGAGCCGTATGCCAGACGAGCGTGTGCGCTACTGACTGTGATACAAGCTGTGATACAGAAGGTGCAATCAAGCTTTGTATCTAATTGAAATAAAACAAATTTCAAATTACAGCGCGCCATCCCGTAGGGCGTACCACCTCCAGATTATCAAGCGATATTCGCCGCTTGCGGCCTCCGATGCGGAGGCGCGCAGGCGCGACGCCTTGGCGAGCACCCGCAGCGTCCTGCGTCGGCCCCGGACCAGGGCGAGTCACCCCGGCCTTGCGCATGCGGGCGCCGCGCGGCCTGCCGGCGGCGCCCCGACGCGCCCTCCGGCCCGGTTTCGCCAGGCGGATAGGGCCAGCGACGTCATCGCCTGCGACCTTGGCGCGGGCCCCGCGCAGACCCCGCGACGCGGCTTGCGCTGCGGGCCGCGGGGCTGGGGTCAGCCTCCGGCCAGCTCGGCCAGCAGCGCGGTCTTGAGCTTGTATTTCTCGACCTTGCTGGTGGGGGTCGTGGGCAGCGCCTCCAGGATGCGGATGTGGCGGGGGCGCATGTACTTGGGCATCACCTCGGCGGCGTGGGCGCGGAGCGCGGCCTCGTCGAGCGTCGCGCCCTCGTGGGGCTCGACGAAGACGGCGATGTCGTCCTCCTCGCCCTCGCGGGCCGGCACGGGGACCGCGGCGCAGGCGCGCACGCCGGGGTGACGGGCCATCGAGGTCTCGACCTCGAAGGACGAGACGTTCTCCCCGTGCACCCGGAAGAAGCCGCCCATGCGGTCGATGAAGACGTAGTCCTCGCGGTCCGCAGCCACGAGGCGCACCGCGTCGCCGGTGTGGAACCAGCAGTTCTTCAGCGCCTTCAGCGTCGCCTCGGGCTTGTTGAGATAGCCCTCGGGCAGAATGCCGGGGACGCGCGGCCGCAGGCACAGCTGGCCGACCTCGCCCGGGGCCACGGGGCGGTCGTCCTCGTCCAGCACCGCGGCCTCGTAGAGGGGCGACGGGCTGCCCATGATCCCCTTGGGCAGATCCTCGCGCCCGTCGTAGATCAGACGATCATGGGCGCGGGCGATCGCCCGGAAGTCGGCCTTGGACAGGCCGCGGCGCCACTCGGGGGCCTTGGCCTCGCCTTCGGGAAACTCGTCGATGACCGAGGAGAAGACGTGCCCCGCCTCGGTCTGGCCGAAGCCGACCGTCATCCAGTCGACGCCGAAGCGCTCGGCGAACGCGTGATGCTGGGCGTTGTAGGGCTGGATATGGATGCGGCGCAGGGGGTTGGCGCGGTCGGAGTCGCTGGGCGGCCGGGCCATCAGGTAGGGGACCATGACGTCGAGCAGGATGCCCGCGGTGGCCCCGACCTCGTGCACCCGCTCCCAGTAGCGGTTGGGGCTGAAGCGGTCCCACAGGCCGACCGTGCAGCCGGTCCACACCGCCCGGCCGAGCATGAAATAGGCCCCGCCCACGTGGTACATCGGCAGGTCGCAATAGATCACGTCGTCGGGCGCGTCGAACATCCGGAACATCTGCGTGTACTGGTTGATCCAGCGATAGCTCTGCAGCACCCCCTTGGCCGGTCCCGTGGTGCCCGAAGTGTAGATGATCGAGCAGGGATCGGAGGCGCGACGCGCGACCTGCGGGCAGGGCTCGTCCCGCTCCAGGTCCGCCAGCGGGATGGCCGAGGGCGCGAGGCGCGCGACGGTGGCCGCCTGATCCTCGATCTCGCCATGGCCGCCGGGGGCGGGCAGGTGCAGGACGATGCGCTCGGGGGCCCAGTCGCGCGCGATCGCCTCCAGCGGCGCGAGGAACGCGGGGTCGGTGATCAGCAGGCGCGGGTCGGCGTCCGAGAGCTGGTAGGACAGCAGCGCCCCGGTGAGGTTGAAGTTGACCGGCGCGAAGATCGCCCCCGCCCGCCAGATCGCGAACATCGCCAGCGCCGTGACCAGCGAGTTGCGCGTCAGCACCGCCACCCGGTCGCCCGGCCGCACGCCGGCATGGGCGAGCCCGGCAGCCATGCGCTCGGACTTTCGGCGCGCCTGCTCCCAGGTGACCTGCGTGCCGTCCTCGCCATAGTGCAGGAAGACCTTGTCGGGATGGGCGGCCGCGGCCTCGTCGAGCTTGTCGAGGATGATCTCCCCGTCCCGGACCAGCAGCGCGTGCAGGTCCGAAAGCGGATCGGCGGGGCGCGCATCGCTCATCGCGCCGCTTCCGGCGCGAGCGTGAGGACGGCGCGGGGCGCGCAGGACGCCTGTCCGCGGACGGGCTCGGGGCCAGGACCCATGAATTCCTCCCAGTCTCGTGGCCTCTTGGGCGGGCCGCGATTTGACACGGCAGGCGATCATCCCCGCGGGGCCGCGTCAACGGTCTTGCCGGGGGGCCGGGGCGTGACGCGCGCGCATCGATTTCGCGGCGCTGCATCCAGGGAGGCCGCGTTGCGCGTATCCCCAGACGACCGCACTTGCTAGGAAGTCTCCAGGACACGGTCCGGGGGAACGACCGGCAGGGGAGGCGGGTGCTGAAATGGTCCGAGAGGACATCGATCTCGAGGCGCTGCTTGACCGCTGCGCCGCTGGCGACGAGTCCGCGTTCAAGGCGCTGTTCGACGCCGAGGCCGCGCGGATGAAGGGAATCGCGATGCGGGTGCTCCACAGGAGCGACATGGCCGAGGAGGCGGTGCAGGAGGCGTTCCTGCAGATCTGGCGCAATGCGCGCCGGTATGACCGCGCGCTCGGCTCTCCGCGCGCGTGGATGTTCACCATCGTCCGCTTCCGCGCCATCGACCTGCTGCGCTCGCGCCCGCAGGAGGATGCGCTGCCCCCCGAGGAACTGGACCGCCTGCGCGAGGCCGCCGTCGACCATGCCTGGGACGGGCTGGACCGCGAGGGCCGTCTGGCGGGCTGCCTCGCCGCGATCGAGGCCGCGCCCCGCCGCTCGCTGCTGCTGTCCTACGTGGTCGGCCTGACGCAGGAGGAGATCGCCGGTCGCCTGGGCCGTCCGCTGGGCACGGTGAAAAGCTGGATGCGCCGCGCGCTGCTCTCGCTGCGGGAGTGTCTGGGATGACCGCGCTGCGCGATCTCGCCGAGGACTACGTGATGGGCCGGCTCGACCCCGAGCCCCGCGCGCAGGTCGAGGCCCGCATCGCCGCGCCCCAGGGCGACGACGACCGGGCGCTGGCGCTCGCGGTGCGCGATCTTGCGGCCGATTGGCACGCGGTGGACCTGACCGCCGCGCCCGAGCCGATGTCGGCGGGCGCCTGGGAGAGCCTGCAGGCGGCCCTGGCCGCCGGCGCCGCGGAGGGGTCCGCCGAGACGACCCCCGAGGCGACCCCCGAGACGTCCGCAGAGACGTCCGCCGCGCCGCGCCCCGCCTCCGCCCCGCCGCTGCGCGCCGGCGCCCGGACCGCTGCGCGCCCGACCCGGGGCGAGCGTTCCGTGCGCGGCTGGCAACGCGCCGCGGGCGGCGCGCTGGCCGCCTGCGTGGCGCTGGCTGCGGCGCTGTTCTTCCAGGTGTTCGCGCCGCAGCCCGCGGTGATGGCGATCCTGCTCGACGACGACGGCGGCTCGGTCGCGCTGATCGAGGCCTTTGTCGACGACAGCCTGCGGGTCACGCCGCTCGAGGATTTCTCGCCCGAGGGCGCCCAGGTCCTGCAGATCTGGACCAAGCCCGACCCCGACGGCCCGCCCGTCTCGCTGGGCGTGCTGGGCCGGGCGATGCGCGCCCATGTCGAGGGGCCCGACCTGCCGCGCCCCTCCACCGGGCAGCTCTACGAGATCACGGTCGAGCCGCCGGGCGGCTCGCCCACCGGCCTTCCCACCGGCCGGATCGTGGGCAAGGGGCTGGCGCAGCGCCCGCTGTGAGCCCGGTCCGGGACGCCTTCACGGGGCCTCGCGCGGCGACGCGCGGGGCCCTTTGATTTTTTCTTAAGATTTTTTGCTCCGCCTGCATCCATAGCGGCCCCGCCCACCGTTTCCCTTCTCGACCCCACCTGCACGCCGGACGCGCCGGCGGTCGCGACGGGGCGGGAAACAGAGGAGGACGTGCCTTGGGCATGCTCGGAAAACTCAACCGGTTGTTCCGCGGACCGGACAGCGAATTCGAGATCGGCTTCTGGGCCAGCGCCACCGGCGAGCACGCCATGGCGCTGGGCAAGCGCACGGAAGCCTCGGCTGACGACGCCATCGCCATCGGCAAGCGCGCGTCCGCCAGCGGCGACGCCGCCGTCGCCATCGGCAAGAAGGCCGACGCCTCGGGCTCCGACGCGCTGGCGTTCGGCAAGAAGGCCGAGGCCTCGGGCGACCAGTCGGTGGCCCTGGGGATGAAGTCCAACGCCTCCGGCCAGGACGCCCTGGCGCTGGGCGCGCAGGCGAGCGCCGTGGGGACCTCCTCCACCGCGGTCGGCGCGCTGAGCACCGCCAGCGGCACCGCCGCGACCGCGTTCGGCTGGCAGTCCTCCGCCGTCGGCGAGCGGGCCCACGCCATCGGCCATCTGGCCTCGGCCACCGGTGAGCGCAGCCTCGCCATCGGCGAGGCGGCCACCGCGGCGAGCGCCAACTCCACCGCCATCGGCAACATGGCCATGGCCGACGGCGTCGACGCGCTGGCGATCGGCGACAACGCCATGGCGACCGGCCCCTCGACCACCTCCATCGGCGGCGAGTCGATGACCGAAGGTCCCGGCGCCACCGCCATCGGCTGGCAGGCCTCGGCCACCGCCGAGCGGGCGCAGGCCTTCGGGCATCTGGCCAGCGCCGAGGGCGTTCGCTCCCTCGCGGTCGGCGAGGCCGCGACGGCCGCGTCCGACAACTCGACGGCCATCGGCAACCTCGCGATGGCCGACGGCGCGGATGCGCTGGCGATCGGCGACAGCGCCATGGCGACCGGCCCCTCGACCACCTCGATCGGCGGCGAGACCGTGACCGAAGGTCCCGGCGCCACCGCCATCGGTTGGCAGGCCTCGGCCACCGCCGAGCGGGCGCAGGCCCTCGGGCATCTGGCCAGCGCCGAGGGCGTGCGGTCGCTCGCGGTCGGCGAGGCGGCGACGGCCGCGTCCGACAACTCGACGGCGATCGGCAACCTCGCGATGGCTGACGGCGTCGACGCGCTGGCGATCGGCGACTCGGCCATGGCGACCGGCCCCTCGACCACCTCGATCGGCGGCGAGACCGTGACCGAAGGCCCCGGCGCCACCGCCATCGGCTGGCAGGCCTCGGCCACCGCCGAGCGGGCGCAGGCCTTCGGGCACCTGGCCAGCGCCGACGGCGTGCGGTCGCTCGCGGTCGGCGAGGCGGCCAACGCCCAGACCGACAACGCCACGGCCATCGGCAACATGGCCGTCGCCTCGGGCATCGACGCTATCGCGTTTGGCGACGCGGCCATGGCCACCGGCCCGTCCACGACCTCGGTCGGCGGCGAGTCGATGACCGAGGGGCCGGGCGCCACCGCCATCGGCTGGCAGGCCTCGGCGGGCGCCGAGCGGGCGCAGGCCTTCGGGCATCTCGCCAACGCCGACGGCGTGCGGTCGCTCGCGGTCGGCGAGGACGCCAACGCCACCTCGGACAACGCCACCGCCATCGGCAATCAGGCCTCGGCCTCGGGGACCGATTCGCTGGCCATCGGCGACAACGCCATGGCCAACGGGACCTCGACCACTGCGGTCGGCGGCGAGAGCGTGGCGTCGAACACCGCGGCGACCGCGTTTGGCTGGCAGGCCGAGGCGACCGGCGAGCGGGCCCATGCGCTGGGTCACCTGGCCGAGGCGGGCGGCGACTTCTCGCTGGCCGTCGGTGAGGCGGCGAGCGCCAACTTCGCCAACTCGTCGGCCATCGGCAACGGCGCGACGGCGACCCAGGCCAACGAGTTCGTGCTCGGCAACGCCGACAACACCTACACGCTGGCCGGGTTCTCGGACGACGTCGCCGACGGCACGTCGGAGTACCTGATGGTCAACGGCGACGGCTCGCTCTCCTCCACCCCGATGCCCCCGATGGCCCTGTTTGCGGCCGAGGAGGCGGACATGGAGGCCGCGATGTCCGGCCCGGCCGAGATCGAGCCCGACCTCGACGTCCCCGCGCCCGCCGCCATGGCGATGCCGGAGATGCCGGACGTGGACGACGACGCCTCCGCCTTCGCCTGAGCGACCGGCCGCGGCGCGGATCCCGCGCCGCGGCCTCACTCCCCCCCGAATTCCCCCAGGTCCGGAGACTGCGATGCCCGCGAAGCCCCCCGAACAGGACGTCGAGCTGCGTGGGAAACTGCGCGCGGCGCTCGCCCCGCACCTGGGCCTCGCCATGGTGTTCAGCGTGGCGGTGAACACGCTGTTCCTCGCCTCGCCCCTCTACATGATGCAGCTCTACGGGCGGGTCCTGAACTCCCGCAGCCTCGAGACGCTGGCCTCGCTGTCGGTGGTGCTGGTGCTGGCGCTGGCGGCGATGGGCGCGGCCGACGCCGCCCGCGGCCGGCTGCTGGCCCGCGCCGCGAGCCGGGCCGAGCGACGCCTGGCGCAGGCGACCCCCGAGGGCGCCGGCCGGCAGACCGAGCGGCTGCGCGACCTCGGCGTGCTGCGCGGCTTCCTGTCGGGGACCGGCGCCACGACGCTGTGCGACGCCCCGTTCACGATCCTGTTCCTGTGCCTGCTGTTCCTTCTGCATCCGCTGCTGGGCCTGGTGGCGACGCTGGGCGCGGTGACGATCCTCGCCGCCGTGATGGTCGGTCGCTGGATGGCCGCCGCGCGCGAGCGGCGGATCGCGGCCGGCGAGGCCGAACTGCGCGACCTGGGCGGGATGCTCGACGCCGACCGCGGCGACCTGGCGGCCTTCGGCGCGCGCCCCGGCCTCTCGGCCCGGCTGACCGGGGGCGTGCTGGCGCTGGGCGGTCTGCGCCAGAGTGTCGACGAGGGCTCGGCTTCGGTCGGCGCCTTCACCCGGACCGTGCGGATGATCGCCCACAGCGCGGCGCTGGCCGCGGGCGCGGTGCTGACGCTCGATGGGCAGTTGGCGCCGGCGGCGATGCTGGCCGCCGCGATCCTCGCCGGCCGCGCGCTGGGGCCGATGGAATCCCTGCTCGGCGCCCTGCGCCAGGCCGCCGCGGCGCGCGCCGCGCTCGACCGGCTGACGGTGCGCCGGCCCGCCGCCGCCCCCGCCTCGCCGGTGCGGCGCGAGGCGCACGGCGCCGCCGTCGACGCCCGCCGCGCGATGGTGGTGATCCCCGGCGTGCGCCGCCCGGCGCTGCGCGGGGTCTCGGCCTCGATCGCCGCGGGCGAGGCCATCGCCGTGGTCGGCGAGAGCGGATCGGGCAAGTCCACGCTGGCCCGCGCGCTGGCCGGGGTCGCGCCGCTCGACGGCGGCCAGGTGCTGGTCGCGGGCGTCGAGCCGGCCGCGATGGACCCGCGCGAACGCGCCTCGCTGGTCGGCTGGATGCCCCAGGACGTGGTCCTGCACCCCGGCAGCGTGGCCGAGAACATCGCCCGCTTCACCGACGCCTCGCCGGAGGAGGTCCACGCCGCCGCCGAGGCCGCCGGCGTGCGCGCCGCGATCGAGCGTCTGCCCGGCGGCTTCGGTTTCGAGGTCGGCCCCGGCGGCCAGGCGCTGACCCCCGGCCTGCGCCAGCGGGTGGCGCTGGCGCGCGCGCTGTTCGGCTCGCCCGCGCTGGTGATCCTCGATCAGCCCACCGCCCACATGGACGCCGAGGGCGAGGTCGCCACGCTGAACGCGATCCGCGCGCTCAAGGGCGCCGGCGTGACCACGGTCACCATCTCCCACAAGCCGGTGATGGCCGCGCTGGCCGACCGGATCCTGATGATGCGCGAGGGCGCGGTCGAGCACTTCGAATCCCGCGAGCGGGTGATCGAGCTGATGCGCCGGACCATCGGGCCGGCCGGCGGCCCCGCCTCTGCGCCCGCCCCCGCCCCGCAGCCTGCAAAGGAGGCCGCCGGATGAGCGACCGACCCAACCCCGTGAAAGACGCCGCCCCCAGCGACGGCGTCGCCCGTCCGCTGCTGCGCGCGGGCCTGGTCCTGGGCCTCGCCGCCGCCGGCTTCGGCGCCTGGCTGTGGAGCGCCCCCCTCTCGGGCGCCGTGATCGCCGAGGGGCGCTTCAAGGTCGACGGCGACGTGAAGACCGTGCAGCACCTCGACGGCGGCATCGTCGCCTCGATCGCGGTGCGCGACGGCGACCGGGTGCAGGCCGGCGACACGCTGATGCGCCTCGACACCACCGAGGCCGAGGCGACGCTGGGCGCGCTGGCCGCCGAGCGCGACGCGCTGCTCGCCCGCCGCGCGCGCCTCGAGGCCGAGCGCGACGACGCCGAGACCCTCGATTTCGCCCCCGCCCGCGCCCTGGGCGACCCGGAGCGTCCCGACCTCGCCTCGGCCATCGTCAGCCAGCAGGCGCTGTTCGAGGCCCGCCGGGCCGAGATCGCGGCTGAGGACGAGGTGCTGGACGGCGCGCTCAAGCGCCTCGCCGCCCGTCTGCGCGCGCAGGAGGCCGAGCTGCGCTCGCTCGACAAGCAGCGCGGCCTGGCGGAGGAGAACGCCCAGGCCGCCCGCACCCTGGCCGAGACCGGCCGCCTCGCCCGCCCCCAGCTGAACGCGCGCGAGCAGGAGCTGGTCTCCCTCTCCGGTCTGGGCGAGGCCCTGCAGGCCGCCATCGCCGAGACCGAGGCCGCGGCCGGCGAGGCCCGGCTGGGTCACGCGCGCGCCCGCTCGCGCCGCCTGGCTGCGGTGTCGACGGAGCTGTCGGAAGTGGTCGGCCGGCTGGCCGAGCTCGCCCCCCGCGTCGAGGCCGAGCAGGCGCGCATCGCCCGCGCCCGCGTCTCGGCGCCCGTCTCGGGCGTGGTGGTGGGCTTGCGCGCCTCCACCGTCGGCGGCGTGGTCGGCGCTGGCGAGCCGATCCTCGAGATCGTGCCCGCGGACGGGGTGCTGGTGGCCGAGGCGCGCCTCGCCCCCGAAGCGCGCGAGCGGCTGCGCGCCGGCATGCCGGCCGAGCTGCGCCTGCCCGGCGTCCGGGCCCGCGAGGACAGCGGATTTCCCGGCGCGATCGAGCTGATCTCGGCCGAGCTGACCGAGGATCGCGAGGACCCCGGACGTGACGCCAAACCCACCTACGCCATGCGCATCGCCTTCGCCGACGTGCCCGCGGGCGTCAGCCTCGAGCCCGGGATGCCGATGACCGCGGTGATCCCGACCGAGGCGCGCACCGCGCTGGAATACCTGCTGGCCCCGCTGTCGGACGCGCTGGCCCGCTCGTTGAGGGAGCATTGAGCATGAGCGAGACCGCCCGCCCCAAGCCTCCGCCCGACCGGCGAGAGATCGCCCGGGATCTGTTTCGCGATCACCTCGACCTGACCCGCATGGCCCGCGCCATGGCGATGGCCCGGGCCGAGCGCGAGAGCGAGGCCGCGCGCCAGCCGCGCGCCTCCGCAGGCGGCAGGCCCCCCGGTCCCCGCGGGGCCTGAGCCCCGCAGATCCCCCGAGAGCGCTGCGGGCGCTCCGCGGGATCGCAACAGGATCGTCGTCGTCGCGCCCTGGGGGTCGCGGCGGCGACGCGCCCGGCATCCCCCCCGTCGCTTCGGGCCCAGGTCTGCTTTGGGGAGCAGGCGGACGGTCCGGGCGAAGCCGGGCGCGCCCCGCGGGAGGCATCCCGCGGGGCGCAACCTTTTCCGGGGCGCCGCCGCAGGCCGGCGCGGCGGCGTCCCGGCCTCAGGGCAGCATCTTGCCGGGGTTGAGGATGCCCGCGGGATCCATGGCGGCCTTCAGGCGGCGCATCAGGGACATCTCGACCGGGTCCTTCAGGCGCGCCATCTCGTGCATCCGCAGGCGGCCGACCCCGTGCTCGGCGGTGATCGAGCCGTTCATCTCCGCCACCAGATCGTGGACGATGCGGTTGATCGCGCCGGTCTCGGCCTTCCAGGCGGCGTCGGTCCAGTCCTCGGGCCGGATCGGGTTGTAGTGCAGGTTGCCGTCGCCGGCGTGCCCGAAGGTGCAGGGGCGGAAGCCGGGATAGACCGCGGCCAGGGCGGCGTCGGCGCGCGCCACGAACTCGGGGATGCGGCTGACGGGGACCGAGATGTCGTGCTTGATCCCGGCGCCGGCGCGCTGCTGCACCTCGGCCTGATCCTCGCGGATCCGCCACAGTTTCGCGACCTGATCGAGGCTGGAGGGCAGCGCGGCGTCGACCGCCACGCCCGCCTCCATCGCCTCGGCGAGCGCGGCCTGCAGGGTCTCGGCCATCCGACCCTCGGGGCCGGGACCGTCGACCTGCAGCAGCACGCGCCACTCGTGGCCCGGCAGCGGGTCCTCGTGGCCCATGGTCTCGCGGGCCAGCGTGAAGCAGATCTCGTGCATCAGCTCGAAGGCGGTGACGGTCTCGCCCATCGCGGACTTCAGATGGGCTAGCAGCTGGATGCCGGCCTCGGCGGAGGGCACGGCGACCAGCGCCACGGCGCTGTCCTTCGGCCGGGGCATCAGCTTCAGCGTCGCCGCGGTGATGATCCCCAGCGTGCCCTCCGAGCCGAGGAACACCTGCTTCATGTCATAGCCGGCGTTGTCCTTGCGAAGCGCCCGCAGCCCGTCCCAGATCTCGCCCTGGGCGGTGACCACCTCCAGCCCCAGCACCAGCGCGCGGGCGTTGCCGTAGCGCAGCACCTGCACCCCGCCGGCGTTGGTCGACAGGTTGCCGCCGATCTGGCAGGTCCCCTCGGCGGCGAGCGACAGCGGGAACAGGCGGTCGTGGCGCGCGGCCTCCTCCTGCACGCGCTGCAGGATCACCCCGGCCTCGACGGTCATCGAGTCGTTCAGCGGATCCACCGCGCGGATCCGGTTCATGCGCGCCAGCGAGAGCACGATCTCCGAGCCGCCCATGTGCGGCTGCCCGCCCCCGGTCAGGCCGGTGTTGCCCGACTGGGGCACGATCGCGACCTCGGCCTCGGCGCAGATGCGCACGATGGCGGCGACCTCCTGCGTGGTCTCGGGGCGCATCACCAGCGGGACCTCGCCCTGCCAGCCGTCGCGCCAGGCGACGACATGGGGGGCGATCTCGGCGGGGTCCTCGGCGAAGCCGCGCGGACCGACGGCGGCCTTCAGGCGGGCGATCACCTCGGGCGGGACGGCGGAGGCGCCGGGCAGGGGATAGAGACGGTCGTCCATCGGGCTCTTTCAGATCCTGGAGAATTTCTGCAGCGCCTCGCGGAAGGAGAGGCCCTCGCGCATCTCCTCCATGGCGCGGGCGTCGTCGCTTGCGTAGCCGCGGGCCAGCTCGGCGATCTCGGCCGCGCGCTCGGCGGGCAGGACCACCACCCCGGTGCCGTCGGCGACGATCACGTCGCCGGGGCGCACGGGGATGCCGGCGGCGACCACCGGCTCGTTGATCGCCTCGACCCGGATGCGGGTCTTGCCGGGGGTGGGGACCATGTGGGCGGAAAAGACCGGGAAGCCGAATTCCAGGATCTCCTCGCGGTCGCGCACGCCGCCGTCGACGATCAGCCCCTCGATCCCCTTCAGCTTCGCGGCGTAGGAGGCCATGCCCCCCCAGGTCGAGACGGGGGCGCCGCCGTTGGCCACCACGATCACGTCGCCGGGGCCGGCGGCGTCGATCATGTGGCCGACCTTGAAGTCCTCGGTGGGGAACGAGCCGGCGGGGCCGGTGACCTCGCGCGCGGTGATCGCGCGGCCGACGCAGCGCAGGCCGGGGCCCGCGGCGTGCAGGCCCAGCATCACGCCCCCCGCCCCGGTGGTGTCGATGGCGTTGGCGAGCGTGGGGGTGGCGAGACCGCGCAGGGTCTCGAGCACCTCGTCGGGAACGCGGGTCATGGGCGGGGCTCCAGGTCCAGGGCGGCGTCGATCAGGGCGGTTTCCTCGGCCGCGTGCCAGGCGTGCCAGCCGACGGCCGGCGAAGCGGCGGGCGGGCGCGAGACCAGCCGGGCGGGGCGGCCGGCCGCCCGCTCGATCCGGCGGTCGAGCCAGGGGAAGGGGCCGAGGTTCTCGGGCTCCTCCTGCGCGAAGACCAGCTCTCCGGGGGCGTCGAGCGCTTCGGCCAACGCCTCGGCCGGGAACGGGTGCAGCTGTTCGAGGCGGATCAGCGCCACCCGCCCCTCCAGCCCCCGCTCGGCCCGGGCCTTGGCCAGCAGCCAGTAGATCTTGCCCGAGCACAGGATGATCCGCTCGGCCGCCGAGGCGTCCTCGGCCAGCACGGGGGCGAAGCCGGTTCCGGGGGCGAACTCCTCGGGCGCGGAGGTGCAGGCGGCCAGGCGCAGCAGCAGTTTGGGGGTGAACACGGCCAGCGGCTTTGGCGCGGGCAGCGCCATCTGCCGGCGCAGCAGGTGGAAATACTGGGCGGGCGTCGAGGGGTTGGCCGCGATCAGGTTGGCCTTCGCGCAGCGGGCCAGCACCCGCTCGACATGGCCGGTGGAATGATCCGGCCCGCCGCCGTCCCAGCCATGGGGCAGCAGCATCGTCAGCCGCGAGGTCAGCAGCCAGCGGTCCTCGCCCCCCGTCACGAACTGGTCGAACATCGGCTGGAAGACGTTGAGGAAGTCGCCGAACTGCGCCTCCCACACATCGAGGCCGGGGAAGACGGTCGAGAGGCCGTATTCGAACCCCAGCGCCGCGTTCTCGATCAGGGGGGAGTTGAAGACCTCCGCCTCGCCGAAGCCGGCCAGCGTGTCATGGACCTCGCCCGTCTCCTGGTCGTGCAGGCGCAGGTGGCGCTGGGCGAAGGCGCCGCGCACGGCGTCCTGGCCGGAGAAGCGCAGGCCCGTCCCCTCGGCCAGCAGCGAGGCGAAGGCCAGCGCCTCGGCGAAGGCCCAGTCCACGGGCGCCTCGCCGCGGGCCATCTTGCGCCGCCGGGCCAGCACCTGCGCCACCTTGGGGTGCAGGCGCATCCCCGCGGGGGGCGTCGCCAGCGCGCGGGCGAGGCGCTGCATCTCGTCGAGCGCCACCCCGGTCGCGTGATGGGCGAGCAGGGGCGCCTCCGCCCCCTTGGCCAGACCCGGCGCCTCGGGGGCGTTGGGCGTCTCGGGGCGGGCGGCGAAGGCGGCGTCGAGCTCGGATTTCAGGGCCGAGAGATCGGGGGCGGGCAGGCCGGCGGCGCGGGCATAGCGCTCGGACAGCGGGGGCAGGGCGTCGATGGCGGCGTACATGCGCGGCTGGGTGAAGCGGGCCTCGTCCATCTCGTTGTGGCCGCGGCGGCGATAGGCGATCAGCCGCACGAGGATGTCCTCCCCCCAGCGCGCCCGCCAGCGGGCGGCGGCGCGGGCGGCGAGCAGGATCGCCTCGGGGTCCTCGCCGTTGACGTGCAGGATCGGCGTCTCGGTGATCTTGGCGACGTCCGCGGCGGTGCGCGAGGAGCGCGCCTCGGCCGCCTCGGTGGTGAACCCGACCTGGTTGTCGAGCAGCAGGTGCAGCGTTCCCCCCACCGCGTAGCCGGGCAGGCGCGCAAGCTGCAGCATCTCCATGTTCACGCCCTGGCCGGCCAGCGCCGCGTCGGTGTGCAGAATCATCGGCAGCACGCCCGGGTCGCGCCCCGCCCCCTCGGCCCGCGCGCGCCCCAGCGCCACGGGGCCGACGATGGACAAATGCGAGGGATGCGGCGCCGTCCACACCTCCACCCCGTCGGCGCGCAGCCCCTCGAAGCCCAGGTGATAGGGCACGTCGGAGGCGGCGCCGAGGTCGGCCGGCAGGTCCGGCGCCCCGCGGAGTTCTGCGGCGATGCGGGTCAGGGGCTTGCCCAGCACCAGCCCCATCTGGGTGATCCGCCCGCGGTGCATGCCCCCCGCCACCACCCGCCGCGCGCCCGAGGCGCGGATCGCCTCGTCCATCAGCAGCACGAACCCCTCCGCGCCCGAGAGGCCGAAGGTCTTGGTGGTGGGCAGCCGGCGGCGGATGTCGCCCTCCAGCAGCTCGGCCGAGGCGATCAGGGCCAGGGCGCGGTCGCGGTCGGCGGGGGCGGGGGGCTCGGCCGTTTCCGCCTCCGCGGCCAGCCAGTCGAAGCGCGCGGCGTCCTGGACGTGGCCGATCTCCCAGCCCAGCCCGCCCGCGTAGATCGTCGAGAGCGCCGCGCGCAGCGCCTCGGGGCCGGGCAGGTCGAGGGGGGCGGGACGCTCGGGCGCGGCCAGGCCCAGCGGGTCCAGTCGCGCCGCCCGCCAGCCGTGGCGCCGCCAGGCGTCGCACAGCCGCTGGGCGGCCGGGTCCTGCGCCCAGCTCTCGGCCTCCGTCCCGGCGCCGCTGTCGTCGCGCATCGCTTGCCTCCCGATCCCGGGGCCTTATGCTGGCCTTACCTGTCGGCCGAAAGACAATCACGCGGCCGGGCCGGGGTCAAATGCCGGGGCCGGTCCCCGGGATCGGAAACACGACGAGGAGGACACTCATGGCGCTGCCGGCGGGCGGAACGGTCGAGGGCGCGCGGAGCCGCGCCGGGGGGCGGGCATGAGCGATCCTCTCCCCCTCAGGGGCCGGCTGGTGCTGGACCTCAGCCAGGGCATCGCGGGCCCCGCCTGCGGCATGGCGATGGCCGAGATGGGCGCGCGGGTGATCAAGGTCGAGCCGCCTTCGGGCGACTGGATCCGCAACCTCGGGGCCGCGGCGGCGCCGGGGGCCAGCGGCTTCTCGCTCTACTACAACCGGGGCAAGGAAAGCCTGACCCTGGATCTGAAGTCGAAGGGCGGGCTCGAGGCCGCCCTGAAGCTCGCCGCCCAGGCGGATCTGCTGATCGAGAGCGGCCGCCCCGGGGTGACCGCGAAGATGGGCCTGGGGTTCGAGGCGGTGAAGGCGCTGAACCCCGGCATCGTCTATCTCACCATCTCCGGCTTCGGGCTCGAGGGCCCGCGCGCGCATGAGCCGATGGTGGACACCTACGCGCAGGCGTTCACCGGGATGATGGCGATGACCCGCGACGACCGCGGCGCGCCGGTGCGCTTCGGCCAGCCGCTGATCGACGCGCTGACCGGCCTATACGCCACGCAGGCCGCGCTGGCCGCCCTGTTTCCCACCGAGGGTCCGCGCCAGGCGCGACGGCTCGACGTCAGCCTGGTGCAGTCGGCCGCAGCCCTGATGGGCCCCAAGCTGCTGGAGTGGGAAATCACCGGCGGCCGCGTGCAGTCGATCAACCCGCCGGCGGGCATCTACATGGCCTCCGACCGCCACCTGGCCCTGACCCTGGTGCGCGAGGTCGAGTGGGCCGGCATCTGCCGGGCGCTAGACCGCGAGGCCTGGATCGAGGATCCCCGCTACGCCTCCTTCGCCCTGCGCAACGCCAACTGGGACGAGCTGCGCGCGCAGCTCGAGGCGATCTTCGCCTCCGACACCGCCGAGGCCTGGAGCGACCGGCTGACCGCGCAGGGCGTCCTCGCCCGCCCGGTCAACGACTTCGCCGACTGGCTGACGGACCCCCAGGTGCTGGCGGCCAACGCCGCCCCGGTGATGGACCTGGGCGCGGTCAGCCTGCCCACGCCGCGCACCCCCTCGCGCCAGCCCTTCGCGGCGCCGGCGCCGGGGGCGGGGCAGCACACCGCCGCGCTCTCGGACGAGTTCGGCCTGGTGCTCGACTGACCGGCCGGGGCGGGCGCCCGGCGCGCCCGTCCCCGACGTTGACGCCGCGGCGCATTGAAATGCGCCCTACGGGCCGCCTCCGCGCGGCGCGCTTTCAGGAGCCCTCCATGACCGACGCCCCCCGGACGATCGACCCGCTTTCCCTGCGCCCCTGCGCCACCCGCTGGTTCGAGGACTACGAGGTCGGCGAGGTGTTCTACATCCCCTCGCGCACCATGACCGACGCGCTGTTCTCGGCCTTCCAGCTGGCCTCGGGCGACAACCACCCGATCCACTACGACCGCCACTGGTGCGCCGCCCATGGCCACCGAGAGCTGCTGGCCCACGGCTATCAGGTGGTGATCCAGACCTGCGCCGGCGCGGGCCAGCTGCCCCATGTGATGGGCGACGCGCTGGTGGCGTTCCTCGAGCAGGGCTCGAAGTTCCTCGGCGCGGTCTACGCGGGCGACACGCTCTATCCCCAGCTCAGGATCTCCGAGCTGACGCCCGGCCGCTCCACCGGGGTGATGACCTGCGAGGCGACGGTCTGGAACCAGGACGGCAAGACCGTGCTCGAGGGGTTTCACAAGTACCTCCTGAAGAAACGCCCGGCCTGACGCCGGCCGCCCTCGCTTCGCCGCGTCCGGGGCCTGACGCCCGCGCCCCGGACGCGACGCCGGCGCGTCCAGCGCGCGACGCCCGCCCCAGGGGCCAGAGGCGACG
>NZ_CAXBOD010000013.1:0-95591 GCF_963977235.1 uncultured Albimonas sp. | reverse complement strand
GGGCGGGTGGGCAGGAGGCGCGCCGGGCCGGCGCGGCGCCCGGAAAGCGAAACGGCGGACGGGGCGCTTCCGCCCCGCCCGCCGTCGCGAACCGTTCCGATCGTCAGCCTCCGCGGGACCGGACCCCTGATCCCCCGTCGCGGCCGCGCCTGCTCGCCGTCAGCCCGCTGTCACTCCTCGGCCATCGCCTCGGCGCGAGACTTGCCGGTGACCTCGAGCGCGAGCGCCGCGGCCATGAACTTGTCGAGGTCCCCGTCCAGCACGCCGCCGGTGTCCGAGGTCTCGACGTTGGTGCGCAGGTCCTTGACCATCTGGTAGGGCTGCAGGACGTAGGAGCGGATCTGGTTGCCCCAGCCGATCTCGCCCTTGGCGTCGTGGGCCTCCTGGATCGCCTCGTTGCGCCGGCGCAGCTCCATCTCGTAGAGCTTCGACTTCAGCGCGGCCATGGCGTTGGCCCGGTTCTGGTGCTGGGATTTTTCCGAGCTGGTGACCACGATGTTGGTCGGCAGGTGGGTGATGCGCACCGCCGAGTCGGTGGTGTTCACGTGCTGCCCGCCGGCGCCGGACGAGCGGTAGGTGTCGATGCGGATCTCGTTGGGCTTGATGTCGATCTCGATCGAGTCGTCGACCACCGGATAGACCCAGACCGAGCTGAACGAGGTCTGCCGCCGCGCCGCATTGTCGAAGGGCGAGATGCGCACCAGCCGGTGCACCCCCGATTCCGACTTCAGCCAGCCATAGGCGTTCGAGCCGGTGATCTTGTAGGAGGCGGACTTGATGCCGGCCTCCTCGCCCGCGCTCTCGCTCATCAGCTCGACCTTGTAGCCGTGCGCCTCGGCCCAGCGGGTGTACATGCGCGCCAGCATCTGGGCCCAGTCGCAGCTCTCGGTGCCGCCCGCGCCGGCGTTGATCTCGAGGAAGGTGTCCGAGCCGTCGGCCTCGCCGTCCAGCAGCGCCTCGATCTCGGCGGCCGCAGCGCGGTCGCGCAGCTCGGAGAGCGCGGCCTCGGCCTCGCCGATGACCTCGGCGTCGTCTTCCATCTCGCCCAGCTCGATCAGCTCGATGTTGTCGGCCAGCTCCTGCGCCACGCCCTTGGTCCGGTCGAGCGCGTCGGCCAGCGTCTGGCGGTCGCGCATCACCTTCTGGGCGTTGGCGGGGTCGTCCCACAGGGTGGGGTCCTCGACCCGGGCGTTCAGCTCCTCCAGCCGATGCTCGGCCGTTTCCCAGCCCAGGCGCTTGCGCAGCAGGTCCAGCGATTTCTCGATCTCGGCGACGACGCCCTGGGTTTCCGCGCGCATGGGAACATGCTCCTCGTCCTGACGGCGCGCGGAGGCCCCCGCCGGGCGGGAGCGCGCGCATTCGGGGGGATTTAGACCGCGCAGGCGCGCGGCTCAAGAGAGCGGCGCGCCTGCGACCGTCCGCAAGGGCGCGGCGCAGCCGCTCAGTAGAGCCCGCCGGAGCCGAAGCCCCCCGCCGCAGGCTTCGGCGGCGCAGGGCGTCCGCCCCCGCCCGAAGCGTCGCCGCCCGACGGCGCGGCCCCGCCGCCATAGGCGCCGCCGGTGTCGGCGCTGGCGTCGAGCGACATCGGCAGGTCGCCGCCCTTGTAGGCCACGAAGCCGCCGTCGATGACCCGGCCGCCCGAGTATTCGCCGACCTGGGGCTCCTCGCCCGGATGGAAGGCCTCGACCACCACGCCCGCGCCCGAGGCGTCGTCGGGCAGACGGCGGCCCGAGCTGCGGTCGATCTTGGCCATCACCGCGCCCTGCGGCACGTGGAAATCGAGATGCGGACGGTCCTTCATCGCCTGTTCCATGAAGGCCTTGATCACCGGCCCGCACATGGTCGCGCCATAGGCGCCGCGGCCCATCGGCCGGGGATTGTCGTAGCCGATGTAGCAGCCCGCCACCATGTTGGGGGTGAAGGCGATCAGCCAGGCGTCGCGGGCGTCGTTGGTGGTGCCGGTCTTGGCCGCCATCGGCATGCCCAGCGAAGCGAGCGTCGTGGCCGTGCCCCGCTCGACCGTGCCGCGCATCATCGAGGTCAGCTGGAAGGCCGTCACCGGATCCATGATCAGCTGCTTGTCGGGGGTGGGCACCGGCTCCTTCAGCCCGGCCTCCCACACGTCGACGCAGTCGTAGCAGGCGCGGTTGTCCTGCTTGAACAGGGTCTCGCCATAGCGGTCCTGCACGCGGTCGACCAGCGTCGGCTCGATCCTCCAGCCGCCGTTGGCGAACATCCCGTAGGCGCCGACCATCTGGTAGAGCGTGGTCTCGCCCGCGCCCAGCGCGTAGCTCAGGTGGTGGGGCATGTTTTTGTAGACGTTGAAGCGCTCGGCATATTCGGCGACGCGGTCCATGCCGATCTCCTGCGCCAGGCGAACCGTCATCACGTTGCGCGACTGCTCGATGCCCACCCGCATCGGCGAGGGGCCGTAGAACTTGCGCGAAGAGTTCTCGGGCCGCCACATCTCCTCCGCGCCGGTGTCGATGACGATCGGCGCGTCGAGAATGACCGAGCTGGGCGTGTAGCCGTTGTCGAGCGCGGCGGCATAGACGAAGGGCTTGAACGACGAGCCAGGCTGACGCCGCGCCTGGGTGGCGCGGTTGAACACCGAGGTCTCGAAGCTGAAGCCGCCCTGCATCGCCAGCACCCGGCCCGTGGTCGGGTCCATGGCCATGAACGCGCCCTCGATCTCGGGGATCTGGCGCAACGACCAGTTGTCGAGCACGGCCAGCAGGTCCTGGTCCCAGACGTCGGTGATCTCGGCGCCCTCGGCGTTCTCGGCCGCGACCATGATCACGTCGCCCACCGAATAGATGTCGGCGGGCGCGCGCGGGGCGCGGCCGACGCCGCCGCCTTCCAGCTCGGGCTTGGCCCAGCCGGCGTCGGCGATGCCGACATAGTGGCCGTCCTCGTCCTCGGGGACGCCCTGCACGCCGATGCGCGCGGTCGTGTCGCCCACCTCGAGCACCACGGCGGGGAACCAGCCGGGGATGTCGGCGGGCGCCCGCTCGCGCCACAGGGCCCGGCGCCAGTCGTCCTCGGTGGTCAGCTTCGCGGGATCGATGCGCGCGATCGGGCCGCGCCAGCCCTGACGCTCCTTGTCCCAGTCGACCAGGCGCGCGCGCAGGGCGTCCGCGCCCACGCGCTGCAGCTTGGGATCGAGGGTGGCGCGCACGGTCAGGCCGCCGCCCTCGACCTCGTCCTGGCCCAGCCGCTCGACCAGCTGGCGGCGGATCTCCTCGGAGAAGTAGTCCCGCGGCGGCACCGTCTGGATCTCGGGCTCCATCGAGCCGTCGAGGATCGTGTTCAGCGGATCCAGCATCGCGGCGTCATGCTGGGCCTGGTCGATGAAGCCGGCGCGCAGCATCTGGCCGAGCACATAGCCGCGCCGCTCGAGCGCGATCTCGCGGTCGTCGACGGGGTGCAGGTTGGAGGGGGCCTTGGGCAGGGCGGCGAGGTAGGCCGCCTCGGCCACGCTCAGGTGCGCCAGCGACTTGCCGAAATAGTTGGCCGCGGCCGCCGCGACGCCGTAGGCGCGCGCGCCGAGGTAGATCTCGTTGAGGTAGAGCTCGAGGATCTCGTCCTTCGTCAGCACCTGCTCCATGCGGGTGGCGAGGATGATCTCCTTGAACTTGCGGTCGAAGCTGCGCTCGTTGGTCAGCAGGAAGTTCTTCATCACCTGCTGGGTGATGGTCGAGGCACCGCGCAGCCGGCCGCCGCGGGCGTAGTCGGCCACGGCGCCCACGATGCCCATCGCGTCAAAGCCGTGGTGGTCGTAGAAATTGCGGTCCTCGGCGGCGATGAAGGCGTTCTTGACCAGGTCGGGGATCTCGTCGATGGGCGCGAAGATCCGTCGCTCGGTCAGGTATTCGGCCATCACCCGGCCGTCGCGGTCGTAGACGCGGCTCAGGGTGGCGGGCTGGTAGTTCTCGAGACTCTCGTGGGACGGCAGATCGTTTCCATAGTGCCAGACCATGACCGCCATCGCGCCCAGTCCGAAGATGGCCCCGATGGAGATGATGCTGAACACCCATGCCAGAAAGCGCGTCATGCCCGATCCCGTTCCTTGATCCGCCCCGGTCGACTCGATGCGACAGGACTCGCGGAACATAGTGACCGAGCGAGGGCGACGACAGGGCGTCGTGGCGGCGCAGCGGACGATCCTGCGACGGGTTTGGCGCAATCGGGGCGAACTGGGGCGCTCAGCGGGCGAGGGCTGCGAAGGGCTGCGCCGCCTGCGCCCCCGCCCAGGCGTCGAGCCCCTCGACAAGCGCGCCTGCCGCCCGGCCGCGCCAGGCGGGGTCGCGCATCCGGGCAAGGTCCTGCGCGTTCGAGAGGAACCCCAGCTCGATCAGCGCGGCGGGCACGCGCGAGGATTTCAGCACCCGGAACCCCGCGTGGCTGTGCGCCCGCCCGCGCAGCATCGGCGTCGACGCGCCGAGCGACCCGGCCAGCGCCTCGCCCATCGCGCGCGAGGCCTGAAGCGCCCGCCGCATGCCGATCTCGTGCACCGCGCGCAGGGCGGCGTCGGGCTCCACCGCCCGGTCGTCGCCCGGCGCCACGTCGGCCCGGTTCTCCGAATCGGCCAGCGCCGCGGTCTCGGCGTCCGAGGGCCCGGCCGAGAGCGTGAAGATCGAGGCGCCCACGGCGTCGCCGCGCGCCACGGTGTTGGCATGCAGCGACAGGAGGGCGGCGGCGCCGGCGGCCTCGGCCCGGGAGACCCGCTCGGCCAGCCCCAGATAGCGGTCGTCCTCGCGGGTGAAGGCGACGCGCCAGCGGCCGGTCGCCTCGAGCGCCTTGGCGAGATCGCGGGCGAAGGTCATCACCAGCGCCTTCTCGACCGCCTCGCCCCGGATCGCGCCGGGGTCCATGCCGCCGTGGCCGGGGTCGAGCATCACCAGCGGCCGCGGATCGGCGGGCGGCGGCGCAGGCGCGAGCGGCCCCAGCCCCTCCGGCCAGCCGGCGGCCGCGGCGAAGCGATCGGGCGAGGCGTAGGCGAGCTCCAGCCGCAGGATGGTCGGCCCGTCGGGACGGCCGGGATCGGGGAACTGCACCGCCTCGGCCAGGCGCGCGGGCCGGGCGAGATCCAGCACCAGCCGCGCCCGCCCGTCGGCCGCGAGCCCCGCGCGCACGCGCGTCACCAGACCGCCGGGCGGCGGCGCGGGGGGCGCGCCCTCCCAGGCGGGGCCGTCGAAGCTGACCACGAGGCGCGGAGGGTCCTGCAAGGCGAAGACCTCGAACCCGCTCGCGCGAGGCAGGCGCAGCGCGACGCGGGTGCGCCCCTGCGCATGGCGCAGGCCCAGGATCAGGGGGGCGGCGGGAACGATCTCGGGCGCCTCCGAGGCAGGCGCCGTGCCCGGAGTGATGGCGAATGCGGCGATCAGCGCCGCGGCGCTTGCGCACACAGTCGCCAGCCGGCGGCGGGCGCCGCCACGGCGCCCGCTCACAGACGGATATGGAAACCGCATCCAGATCATAAACTTGCGCGACTTTCAGGGGTCTTTCGCGACGGCGACGCGCCCCCCTCTGCCGGCACGCCCCCTTGCCATGCCGCCCCGGGGCTTTCCGATTGTCAAGACGACCGCCCGCCGTCTATATTGCTCAGGCTGCGGAAGACCCGGGCCGCCGACGCCACCGTGCGACAGGCCCTCGGGCGCCGCTGCCCGATGAACGAACAGGTTTTTCGGACGACGCCCCGGCGAATTTCCGGACCCCAGGAGGATGCGGCGCATGTCCGCCCCCTGAGGACAGCCGGCGACGGCGCGTCACCGAACTCGGGCCGGGATCCCCAACCGGACGACGGCCCCCCGATGCGACCGCGCCGCGAAGACGACCGACGGCGTGATCTTGGAGACCAGACCGCGATGCCCCAGCCCTGCCGGACCTGCGAAGACGGAAGACGCGCCTCGGCGCCGTTCGTTCCGCGCGCGGGCCTGACCGGCGGACCCGGGATCGCCCGTATCGAGACCGGCGCGCCCCTGCTGCGTCCGCCCCCGCAAGGCCGGGCGGCGCAGGAGGCCTCGTTCCGGCGTGGGAGACCATGGCGAAGAAGATGCTCATTGACGCGACGCACCCGGAGGAGACCCGGGTCGTCGTCGCAGACGGCAACAAGGTAGAAGATTTCGACTTCGAGACGATCTCGAAGAAGCAGATCGCCGGCAATATCTACCTCGCGAAAGTGACCCGGGTGGAGCCCTCGCTCCAGGCCGCGTTCGTGGAGTATGGGGGGAACCGGCACGGCTTCCTCGCCTTCTCCGAGATTCACCCCGACTACTACCAGATCCCCAAGGCCGATCGCGAAGCGCTGATGGCCGAGGAGGAGGAGGAGGCGCGTCGCCGCGCCGCCGCCGACGAGGATCGCCGCGCCGCCCGCCAGGCCGCCGCGGCCGCCCGCGCCGAAGCGAAGTCCCGCGACGCCGCCGGCGATGACGACGAGGACGAGTCGGACGACGACGGCGGGGACGACGACTCCGACGATCGGGACGATTCCCGCCTGGTCGGCGAATCCGCCGACGAGGACGACGACTACGAGGCCGAGCGCCCCGAGACCGTCTCCGAGGGCGAGGATGACGACGACGCGTCGGGCGAGGACGACGCCCGGACGGCCGACGCCTCCGGCACGCCGGAGGAGTCCTCGGACAACTCCGAAAAGCCTGAGGACGACGACGACGGTTCGCCCCGCGTGATGGCCGAGGCCGCCGGCGCGGGCGACGACGACGACGAGCGCGTCGAGGAGGATTACGTCCCCCCCGTGCGCCGTCCCGAGGACGAGGCCGCCGCTCCGACGCCGTCCGAGGCTCCGACTTCCGAGGCGCCGGCCGAGGCCGCCGCTCCCGGGACGACCGAGACCCCGGCGGAGACCGCCGAGACGTCTGCCCCCGAGACGCCTGCCCCCGAGACGCCCGCGGAGGAACCGCCGGTCGCGGAGATCTCGGCCGAGCCCGCGCCCGTCGCAGAGGCGCCGGCGGAGGCTCCGGCGCAGGAGCCCCAGGCAGAGGCCCGCGCGGAAGAGACGACCGTCGCCGCCGAGACGCCGGCCGACTCCCCCGCGGTTGACGCTGCGGTCGAGACCGCCGCCGCCCCCGACGCCGTCGCAGAGGCGCCGGCCGAGGACACCACGGCCCCGGCCGAAACCTCCCGGACGTCGGACGACGACTCCGAGGACGACGACGATTCCTCGGGCGACGACTCCTCGAACGATGACGCTTCGGGCGACGAAGCCTCGGGCGACAAGCGCCGCCGGCGTTCGCGCCGCGGCGGCCGCTCGCGCCGCTCGCGCCGCTCCAAGGCCGACGACGCGCCGGCCGAGGCCAAGGCCGACCCCGCTCCTGTGGTGGACGACTCTTCGGACGACGAGGACGCCGACTCCGCCGCCGATGCGCGGAGCGAGGACGGCGACGATCTCGGCGAGGGCATCTCCGCCCGCCGCATCTTCCAGCGCCGCTACAAGATCCAGGAAGTGATCAAGGTTCGCCAGATCCTCCTGGTCCAGGTCGTCAAGGAAGAGCGCGGCAACAAGGGCGCCGCGCTGACCACCTACCTCAGCCTCGCCGGACGCTATTGCGTGCTGATGCCCAACACCGCGCGCGGCGGCGGCATCTCGCGCAAGATCACCAACGCGGCCGACCGCAAGAAGCTCAAGGACATCGCCGGCGACATCGAGGTGCCGCGCGGCATGGGCCTGATCATCCGCACGGCCGGCGCCAAGCGCACCGCCCAGGAGATCGAGCGCGACTACGAGTACCTGCTGCGCCAGTGGGAGCGGATCCGCGAGACGACCCTGCGCTCGGTCGCGCCGACGCTGATCTACGAGGAAGGCTCGCTGATCAAGCGCGCGATCCGGGATCTGTATGCGCAGGGCATCGACCAGATCTGCGTGGACGGGGACGAGGGCTACAAGGAAGCCAAGGACTACATGTCCATGCTGATGCCCGGCCACGCGCGCAACGTGGTCCGCAACACGGACTCGCAGCCGCTGTTCGCCAAGCACGGGGTGGAGCAGGAGTTGAACTCGATGTTCAACCCCACCGTGCAGCTGAAGTCGGGCGGCTACATCGTCATCGGCGTGACCGAGGCGCTGGTGGCCATCGATATCAACTCCGGCAAGTCGACCAAGGAGGGGTCCATCGAGGACACCGCCCTGAAGACCAACCTGGAGGCGGCCGACGAGATCGCCCGCCAGCTGCGCCTGCGCGACCTCGCCGGCCTGATCGTCATCGACTTCATCGACATGGAGGACCCGCGCAACAACCGGTCCGTCGAGAAGCGGATGAAGGACAAGCTGAAGATCGACCGGGCGCGCATCCAGGTCGGCCGGATCTCGGCTTTCGGCCTGATGGAGATGTCGCGCCAGCGCCTGCGCCCCGGCGTGCTCGAGGCGACGACGGCTCCCTGCGCTCACTGCCACGGGACCGGCGTGGTGCGGGCCGACAGCTCGCTGTCGCTCACCATCCTGCGCCAGCTTGAGGGCGAGGCCGCCCGCGGCCGCGCGCCGGAGCTTTCGGTGCGCGCGCCCATGGGCACGGCGAGCTACCTGCTCAACGACAAGCGCGACCACCTCTCGGGCATCGAAGCCCGCCACGGCGTGGTGATCCGGATCGAGGGCGACCCGTCGCTGTTCTCGCCCGAGTTCCACGTCGAGCGGATCAAGACCGCCAGCCGCCTGCCCCTTCAGGCCCCCCTGCCCGTCTCGATGATGGACGCGCCGGACCTGGAGGAGGTCGAGGAGGCCGAGGTCGTCGAGACCCCGGTCGAGGAGGAGGTCCCCGCGCCCGTCGCCCGGGCCGAGGCGCAGGCCGAGGAGGCCCGTCCCGAGGCGAGCGACGACAAGTCCGACGAGGACGGCTCCCGCCGTCGCCGCGGCCGCCGCGGCGGTCGCCGCCGGAAGCGCGGCGAGGACGGCGAGCCCGGGTCCGACGACGCGCCCGCCTCGGCCGAGAAGGAGGCGTCCCCGGACAAGGACGCCCCGCAGGAGGACGCCGCCGTCTCGGCCCCGGTCTCGCCGGCGACCCTGACGGAGTCGGATGCGCCGATCGAGATCCCCGAGCCCAAGCGCACCCGCCGCCGCCGCAAGCCGAAGAAGTCCGAGGCGCCCGAGGCGACGGCCGCAGAGCCCGAAGCCTCGAGCGAGGAGGCGGCGACGCACGCAGCCCCTGCCAACGAGCCGCCGCAGGACGCGAAAGCTTCGCAGCCGGACGTCGGGAGCGCGGAGGTGGCGCCCGAGGTCGAGGCCTCCCTCGAGGCGGAAGCCAAAGAGCCGAACGCTGTTGTCGATGAGCCCGCTTCGGCGCCCGTCGCAACCGAGGCCGAGCCAGTCGCGCAGACGCCCGCCAAAGAGACGGCCAAGGAGACATCCGAGGCGGCGACCCAGCCCAAGAGACGGGGATGGTGGGCGCTCAAGCGCTGACTCTTCCCGGGGCTGGGGTCGACTGGTTCCAGAGGGGGCGCCTTCCCGGGCGCCTCTTTTCTGTTGGCGACCCTCTGGCGTCGGAGCGGCCTGCCAGCGCCATGCGGCGCCCCAGCCTGCGGCAGGATATGCACCGGCGAGGTGAGCCGTCACGGGTGCCACGGAAGCGACCGGCCGCTGACCTGGACCGCTGTCAAACCATGGCGATCCAGCACAGCACGCGATTCAGTCGGGTCATGGGAGTGTCGTCGGCGGAGCCTGCGCCAGGCTGCCGACGCGCCAGCTCTCGGGATTTTTGTCTTCGCCAGGATTGGCGCGGGAGGTCTGCAGGACCCTCTTGCGCCGGGCGCCGATGAAGCAACGTCGGTCCTGCACGCGACGGTCGTTGCCTATACGCTGTCGTCACAAACGAAAAGCGCCGCCTCAAACCGAGGCGGCGCTTTCAGCAGAGCGTAACGTAGGCGTCAGGACTTGCGGCGACGCGCCACCAAGGCCAGACCGGCCAGGCTTGCGCCCATCAGCGGCAGAGCTGCAGGCAGCGGGACGGCCGTGGCCGTCGGCTCGTAGACATAGGTGATGACCGCCGAAACCGAGCCCGAACCCGTCGGGGTCGTGGTAATGGTGCCGGAGGTGTTCGGCGAGCTGAAGATCGTCCCGTCGAACTCCCAAGTCAGCAGCGAGTTGCCGGTGAACACGCCGAGACCAGTCGTGAAGATCTGCTGGATATCGTCAGTCACTTCGATCGGCGCCAGCGAACCGCTGTCGCCAGCAGTCAGCGAAAGCACAGTCGGCGGCGGCGGATTGAGGTCGCCCGCCGGATCAAGCTCGACGTAGAGCGACGAAGGGCCGGTGCCGGTCATGAACCCATCGACGAGCCAGCGACGAAGGGAACCGTTCGTCACAGCCTCATAGCTGCCGAGCGCGTTCAACGTCGCTTCCCAGTCGATCGTCGCGCTGATCAACGACATGCCCGGAAACAGGGTCGGATCCCACTGCGGCAGGGTCACGGTGAACCCATCGCTCGTTCCGAAGTTCAGAGTGGCGCCTGTAAACCCTTCGGCTCCGGCATCCACACCGGTCGTGTATGAAATCGGCGCCGCATGCGCAGCTGCCGCGAGGGCCACTGCACCGATTGCCCCAAGAATAAAGCTCCGCATCGTGTAGCTCCTAGCTCTCGCTTCCCCATCGAGACCCGGGAGGCTGCCGGAAATCCCGACCACCCCTTTCAGGGCACCCCGCCTATCTCTCTCTAGTTCATTCATACCTCGATTCATCCTGCATGGGAACAGCGATGTTCACATTCCGGCAATCTTGTTCATTAACGCGCAGATGCGGTTCAGGACCGGCCCTTCAGCCAGGTTTTCAACCGGCGGGCGCCCTCGGCGATATGGGCTTCGCTTCGCGCGAAACTGAAACGCACGAAGGAGTTTCCGCGGATTGGATCGAAATCGTGGCCGGGCGTGGCCGCGACTCCGGCCTCGCAGAGCATCCGCTCGCAGAAGGCGCGGCTGTCGTCAGTCATGTTCGTGACGTCGGCGTACAGGTAGAAGGCGCCGTCGGCGGGGGCGAACTCGGTGAACCCGGCCCCGGGCAATTCATTCATCAGAAGGGACCTGTTCACCTCATAAACCCCTCTGTTCGCTTCGCATTCATCTTCAGCTTGCAGCGCGGCGAGCGCGGCGATCTGGCTGACGTGAGGCGCGCAGATGAAGAAATTCTGGGCCAGCCGCTCGACCGTGCGGACCATCCCCGGAGGCACGACCATCCAGCCGATCCGCCAGCCGGTCATCGACCAGTACTTCGAGAACGAATTGATCACGAAAACATCATCGGTGACCTCGAGCGCGCTCACCGCCGGCCCGGCATAGGTCAACCCGTGATAGATCTCGTCCGAGATGAAGCCGGCCCCACGGGCCGAGCAGGCCCGCGCCAGCGCCGCCAGCGCCTCGCGATCGAGCATCGTGCCGGAGGGATTCGCCGGGCTCGCCACCAGCAGCCCGTCGGCCTCGCCGAGATCCTCGGGCCGGGGCTGCCATCTCGATTCGGGACCGGTCTCGATTCGCACCGGTTCGATCCCCAGAGCCGAGAGAATGTTGCGGTAGCTGGGATATCCCGGGTCCCCGAGCGCCACGCGGGCGCCCGCCTCGAACAGCGACAGGAACGCCAGCGTGAAGGCGCCAGAGCTGCCGGCGGTGACGATCACGCGGGAGGGATCCAGCGCGATCCCGTGACGACGGCGATAGAGGTCGGCGATCGCCTCGCGCAGCTCGGGGAGGCCCAGGGCGACGGTGTAGCCCAGCGGCTCGCCCGACATCGCGTGGGCCACCGCCTCGCGCGCGGCGCGGGGCGCAGGGGTCGAGGGCTGGCCGACCTCCATGTGGATCACGTCGCGCCCGCCGGCTTCCATTTCGCGCACGCGCTCCATGATATCCATCACCATGAAGGGAGCCACGGCGCTCCTCCTTGAACTCTTCATCTTTTTCGGCTCCTGATGACCTGCGCGCGCCTTCAGCGTGGGGTCCGGCCGCCGAGGCGGTCAACCTCGACCGGTCCCCCCGGGCGCGGCCGACCGGCGCGGCGCAAGCAGGCGGAGAGGGGCGACCCGCTCCGCGCAGGATCACGGGCCGCGCCGCCGATGCGCGGCCGAGACCGAAGGCGAGCCGCGGACGTGCCCCAGACCCTCTCCCGCCCCACCCGCGCGCCCGCGCCGTCCCGGCTGGGACGGGCGGCCCGCGCGCTGGCCTTCGCCGCGGCCACGCTCGCCGCATTCGTCCAGCCCGCCGCCGCCGCAGGCTTCGTGCGCGACGCGGAGACGGAGGCGACGCTAAAGCGCCTGTCGGACCCGCTGTTCCGGGCGGCCGGCGTGGCGCCCGACTCGATCGAGATCCGGATCTTCGACGACCGGCTGCCCAACGCCTTCGTGTATGGCGGCCGCAACCTGGTGGTCTCGACCGGCCTGTTGCGCGACTTCGCCGAGCCCGCGCAGCTGCAGGGCGTGATCGCCCACGAGATCGGGCACATCACCGGCGGCCACCTGGCCCGCCGGCAGATCGCCATGAACAACCTGCGCGGCCCGGCGATGGCGGGCGTGCTGCTGGGCATCGCCGCGGCCGCCGCGGCGGGGCTCGCGGGGGGCGCGGGAGGCGCTGCGGCGGGCGTGGGCCTGGGCGCAGGCTCCCAGACCGCGATCCAGCGGGCGCTGCTGTCGTTCAGCCGGGGCGAGGAATCGGCCGCCGACCAGGCCGGCATCACCTATCTCGAGCGCGCCGGCGTCGACCCGATGGGCATGGAGACGGTGCTGGAGAAGTTCCGCGGGCAGGAGGTGTTCTCCTCCCGCCACGTCGACCCCTACGCGCTGACCCATCCGGTCTCGACCGAGCGCCTCTCGGCCATCCGCCGCCGCGCCGGCGAGTCCCCCGCCCGCGGCCGGGCGCCCGATCCCGAGCTTGTCTACTGGGTCGACAGGATGGAGGCGAAGCTGGAGGGGTTCCTCGAGAATCCCGCCGCCGTGCTGCGCCGGCTCGACCCCGATGATCATTCGGAGTTCGCCACCCTGCGCCGCGCCGTCGCCCTGCACCGCGCCCCCGACCCGGACGCCGCAGTGGCCGAGGCCGAGAGGCTGATCGGGTTCCGCCCCGACGACCCCTATTACCATGAGCTCAAGGGCCAGATCCTGCTCGAGAGCGGCCGCGGGGTCGAGGCGGTCGCCCCCTATCGCCGCGCCGTGGCGCTGGCCCCCGACGAGCCGCTGATCCTGGGCTACCTCGGGCGCGCGCTGCTTTCGGTCGGCTCGCCCGCCGCGGACCGCGAGGCGCTGGCCGCGCTCGAGCACGGGGCCGAGCAGTCCGAGGGCGGCGACCCCGGTCTGCTGCGCGATCTCGCCTACGCCTACGCCCGCACGGGCCAGGAGGGGCGCGCCGCGCTGGCCACGGCCGAGCGGATGATGCTGATCAACCAGCCCATCGACGCCCACCGCATGGCCGAGCGCGCCAAGGGCCTGCTGCCCGCGGGCTCGCCCCCCTGGCTGCAGGCCGACGACATCGTCGTTGCGACGAAGGCGATGCAGCAATGACGCTCCTGCCGTGCTACGCCGCCCCCGCCCTCGATGGGCGCCCCTTCGCCTCCGCGCCCGGCGCGGCCCCCCGGATCGCCCCTTCGACGGAGTGACAGGACCATGACGCCGACCGCCCCCAAGCCCTTTCCTCGCCCCGCCGGGCTGCTTGCCGCCGCCGCGCTTGTCCTGGGGGGGCTTGCCGCCCTCCCGACCCCCCTCGCGGCGCAGAGCGCCCTGTCCGAGGCCATGGAGCTCGACCCCGAGGGGCGCGCGGTGCTGCGCGCCGAGATCCGGCGCTACCTGCTCGAGCATCCCGAAGTGATCATGGAGGCGGTGAAGGTCCTCGAGGACCGGCGCGAGGCGGCCGAGGCCGACCAGGCCCGCGACATGGTCTCGGAGAACCGCGACGAGATCCGCGACGACGGCTATTCCCATGTCGCCGGCAACCCCGACGGGGACGTCACCGTGGTCGAGTTCATCGACTACAACTGCGGCTACTGCAAGAAGGCCCACGCCGACGTGCGCAAGCTGGTCGAGACCGACGCCGGCCTGCGCTATGTGGTCAAGGAGTTCCCGATCCTCGGCCCGTCCTCGGTGACCGCGGCCAAGGCGGCGCTGGCGTCCCGCTCGCAGCAGGACGGGCGGCTCTACATGGCCTTCAACGATGCGCTGATGGACCACCGCGGGGCGCTGACCGACGCGCAAGTCTGGTCGATCGCAGGCGAGGTGGGCCTCGACGTCGAGGCTCTGAAGGCCGAGGCCGAGTCGCCCGCGATCAAGGACCAGATCGAGCGGACCTACGACCTGGCCAAGAAGCTCGAGATCCAGGGCACCCCCACTTTCGTGATCGGCGACGAGCTGGTGCGCGGCTACGCCCCCCTCGACCACATGCGCGACGTGGTGGCCGCGGCCCGCGAAAAGCAGGGCTGAGCGCCCGCCCGGGCCGCCCAGCGCCCTCCGATCGTTCGCGAACGCCCCCCCACGCCCCTCCGCGCCACGCGGGGCCGGCTGGCGGGGGGCGCCCGGCGGGGGCGCTCGCGGGTCCGACATCAGGCCCGGGCGCCCGCGCCCGCCCGGACCGCGAACGACGCGGCCCTTGGCAAAGACCCTTATCAACGTGTAAACGCCGCAGCGACGACTCCGGGGGCCCGCGTCGCCTGACCAATGGCGTCGCTCCGTCAGGCCTCGCAACAGCGCGAACCCTGCATGAGCAAGCACCACGAAGCCGACATCGCCTTCATCCGTCAGCTCGCCGAGCTGCTTCGGGAGACCGAGTTGACCGAGATCGAGGTCGACCGGGAGTATGGCGAGGACGATCACCTCAGCGTGCGCGTCAGCCGCCAGCTTCAGGCCGCCCCCCCTGTTCAGGTCGCCGTCCCGGCCGCCGCCGCGCCTGCCCCGGCCTCCGCGCCGGCAGAGGCGACGGGGGACGCCGCCGACGACCTCGCCCGCCACCCGGGCGCCGTCGCCTCGCCGATGGTGGGCACCGTCTACCTCCAGGCCGAACCCGGCGCGCCCAGCTTCGTGCGCGTGGGGGACCAGGTCTCCGAGGGTCAGACGCTGCTGATCGTCGAGGCGATGAAGACCATGAACCAGATCCCCTCCCCGCGCGCGGGCACGGTGAAACGGATCCTGGTTTCCGACGGCACGCCGGTCGAGTTCGGCGCCCCCCTGATGATCATCGAGTGACGCCGGACCGCGGGCAGACCCCGCCGGTTCCTCGTCCTTATTCGGGAGCGCTTCGATGTTCGACAAGGTCCTGATCGCCAACCGGGGCGAGATCGCCCTGCGCATCCATCGCGCCTGCCGCGAGATGGGCGTCAAGACGGTGGCGGTGCATTCCACCGCCGACGCAGACGCCATGCATGTGCGCCTCGCCGACGAGAGCGTGTGCATCGGCCCCCCGGCCGCCGCGCAGAGCTATCTCAACATCCCCTCGATCATCTCGGCCTGCGAGATCACCGGGGCCGAGGCGATCCACCCCGGCTACGGCTTCCTGTCCGAGAACGCCAACTTCGTGCAGATCGTCGAGGATCACGGGCTGACCTTCATCGGCCCGTCGGCGGCGCACATCCGGGTGATGGGCGACAAGATCGCCGCCAAGGACACGATGAAGGCGCTGGGCGTGCCCTGCGTGCCCGGCTCCGACGGCGCCGTGACCTCCGTGGAGGAGGCCCTGGCCGTCGCCAGGGACATCGGCTACCCGGTGCTGGTGAAGGCCAGCGCGGGGGGCGGCGGGCGCGGCATGAAGGTGGCGCGCGACGCCTCCGAGCTGCCCAACGCCTGGTCCTCGGCCCGCTCCGAGGCGCGGGCCGCCTTCGGCGACGATGCGGTCTATCTCGAGAAATACCTCGGCACGCCGCGGCACATCGAGATCCAGGTCTTCGGCGACGGCGAGGGCCGCGCGGTGCATCTGGGCGAGCGGGACTGCTCCCTCCAGCGCCGCCACCAGAAGGTGTTCGAGGAGTGCCCCTCCCCGGTGCTGAGCGCCGCCGACCGCAAGCGCATCGGCGAGACCTGCGCGGACGCGATCGCGCGCATGGGCTATCGCGGGGCCGGCACCATCGAGTTCCTGTGGGAGAACGGCGAGTTCTATTTCATCGAAATGAACACCCGCCTGCAGGTCGAGCACCCGGTGACCGAGGCCGTCTGGCGCGTGGATCTCGTCAAGGAGCAGCTGCGCGTCGCGGCCGGCCACCCGATGACCTTCGACCAGGCGACCCTGCGCCCCGAGGGCCACGCCATCGAGTGCCGCCTGAACGCCGAGCGCCTGCCCGACTTCGCGCCCTCGCCGGGCACGATCACGGCCTTCCACGCGCCCGGCGGGCTGGGCGTGCGGATGGACAGCGCCATCTACCGCGGCTACCGGATCCCGCCCTATTACGACAGCCTGATCGGCAAGCTGATCGTGCACGCCGAGGATCGCCCCGCGGCGCTGGCGCGCCTGCGCCGGGCGCTGGCCGAGATGATCGTGGATGGCATCGACACCACCGCGCCGCTGTTCGACGCGCTGGCCGCCGACCCCGAGGTCCAGGCCGGCGCCTACGACATCCACTGGCTGGAAAGCTGGCTGAGCGGCGGCCGCGACTGACCCGCCTGCCACGTCAGCTTTCCGGCGCCGTCGGCCCATAGCGGCGGATGATCTCCGACGCGGTCAGCACCAGCAGCCGCGTCGGATCGCACCGATTCGCTTCACTTGCAGCCAGTGCATCCAAGGTATGGAAATAGATGTCGATCAGCTTCTGCTCGAAGGCGTAGAGGTCGCGGTCGACCTGCTCGGGCCCCAGATCCAGGGCGCTGCGCTTCACGTAGTCGACCATCTCCAGATACTGCTTCGATACCCGCAGCGAGGCGATGGGTGTCGCGAAATCCAGAAACACGTCCGCGATGTGGCGCACGAAATAGCCGTCCCGCGGATGGTGGCTGTCGTCTTGCCAGAAGGACGGCAGAGCCAATTCGGGACTGCCGTCCTTCTTCAACTTCGGCAGCTTGGTCTCCTTGTCGATGACCGGCTCTCTGAACACCGCCTCCAGCACGCCGATCTCGCTTTCGACCGTGCCGACCCGCTCCGGACGCACCACGATGATTTTCTCAAACCGCCCCGCGTGCTGACGGAACGCCTTCCCCGGGTCCAGCACGTATTGCAGGAAATTGAAGAACTGCCCTGTCGCGAGCCCTGTGGCGGCGGCCACGTTGACCAGGTGGATGCCGTTGAAATGGGTGCTGATTGGGTTGCTGGCGGTGTCTCGGCGACGACGTATCATCCGCTCCAGCGCCCCCAAGCCATCCTGTCCCGGCGCGGCGAAGGCGTCCTTCAACGTCTCGACCCTGAAATCCGCGACATCCTGGATCAGCGAGTGCGCCAGGTAGAACTTGTTCCGCCCCCCCCGGGTCACTGGCATCGTCGGCACGCCCATCGCGTGAAGGATCGCCAGTTCGTAGAACACGTTGGCCGAGGCGTTGGAGATGTCGGCGATGGCCAGGTCGCAATGCGCGATGTTCGAGAAAACGTCCCGCGGCACGTCGGCGCCGGGCATCTCCGTCGGCCACAGAAGGTTGCAGCGCGGCAGGTCCGGGATCGCGGCGATCGTCTGGCGCGCGGCGGTGACGATGTTGGGGATGTGCCGGGCAAGCGGCAGCCCCTGGTCGTCAGGCTCCGGACCCATCGGGCCGATGACGAAGATGCGGATTTCCGGCGGGCTCAGGTCGGGCAATGCTCTCTCCAACAATATCGCCGGGATGGCGGGCAGAGGCTGGGACGAATCGCGTCACAAGATAGAATGTGCCCCAGATTGAAGCATTAACCTAAATGACTGCAGTATGAACGGAGTCTCGCATGGAGCAGCCCGACGACCCTAGCTTCGCCCCCCTCGAAGGGATGGCGCTCTCGCGGCGAGACGACGAATTCTCCGCCCAGTTCTCGACCCCGGCCGACCCGAGGTTCTGGATCCGGATCGAACTGCCGGTTGGCGAGGAGGTGCAGGTGACGGACCTTCTGCCAGGCTCGGCCTCGGAGCGGCAGGCGGGGGCGGCCTTGGCCCATGCGTTAAGAGCGCTGGGCGCGCAGCGTCGATCTCGGATGGCTCTGCGCGACTTGGGTCCAGCGGGGGACCCGGCGACACGCGAGGCGCTGGCGCGAGTGGAACGGATCCTGGACTATTACCTTGCCATCGAGCGGCGGTTCGTGGCGTCGCGGCAACTGGAGACGTCGCGCAACAAGCTTGCACTGCTGCTGACCTTCCACGCTCTGACGCCCTGAGCTCAGAAAGCTTAACCTTTACGTGCATGCGTTAACCAATCATCAACCATAGCGAGTCACCCTCCGTCCTGCATGGAGGACAGAGCATGACCACGACTGAACCGCCGCCGCGGGACGCGGCCGAGATTAACTGGGATCGCGAGGCGATCTGGGTCCAGGACGCCGCGATGCTGGTGGTCCTTGACGAAGGCAACGAGCGCTTGCGCCTGCAGCGCCAGAACGGCGAGACATTCGAAGCGCCGACGCAGGACTATGCCGACAGCCATTTCCGCTTGCTGGGCGAGGCGATCCTGAAGCCGAAATTCCTGCCGATCCAGGCTTTGTGCTCGGCCGGGGAGACGGTTCTTGCGGATCCCGAGGGCGGCTCGCCACAGCGCATCCCGCCAGGAGACGCTCTGCTCCGTCACCGCGACGGTCGGATCGAGACGGTGGACCGCCACCGTTTCAACTGCCGCTACCGCATCGTCGCCGCTGGCGGCGGAGCCCCGCCGTTCGCTCCGTTCCAATCCGCCTGAGTCCCCGCGCACCGGTTCCGGGCGCGCAACCTCTCAGGCAGACGCCACCTTGCTGCGCCCGTTGGCGGCGCGTCCCTCTTTCATGCTCCAGCACTGGAGGGAGACGCGCCGCGGTCAGGCGAGGCCCGCGAACCGGCGCCTGGGCGCGACCCGCGCGAAACGGTCTGCGTCGCGGGCCATGTGCAGGACCTGGGCGGCGATGTTGAGGCCGGCAAGCGGCGTCTCGACCTCCGGGTAGCGCACGCGCAGCCAGCGCAGCAGCTCGGGCGGCGGCCCGCGGTCGCACAGCGCCACCACGCGCCCGGCCTCGGGCAGCATCCGCTCCATCCGCTCGGTCGCCAGCGCGATCCAGGCGCGCCGGGCGACGGCCGAACAGCCCTCGAGCCGGTCGGCATAGGGCTGGACGCGGGTCTCGGGGTGCAGGAGGCCGTGGCGCGCCGAGAGGATGAACCAGGCGTCGCCGTCCCGCTCCGCCCGCCCGCGGGCGCTGCGGAACCACAGCCCGTCGTAGAGCTCGGCCGCAGGCTCCGGCCGCGGCTGCTGACGCGCGCCGCCGGAGATCAGATACAGGACGTCGACACGGCGCCCTTCCATCGTGATCATCACGTTTCCTCCGATTATGGTTGGTTTGCCGCAAGGGTCGCCAGCTCGACGTTTACGAAGTGTGAACAACCCCCGCGGCGATGCGACCGATTATTTCAATTTCGCGAGATGCCGTGTGGCGCCGCCTGGCGCCGACCCTGCTCGGACGCAGCCCGCACACAGCCCGAACGCAAAACGCCGCCCCCGTGCGGGAGCGGCGCGTTGATTTTCCTCGGGGTTCGGGCTCGGACGCCCGACGCGACGCCTCAGTCGACCGTGACCGCCACAAATCGCAGGTCCCCGCGGGAGCTGACCAGCAGCAGGACCGACTTGCGGCCCTGGTCGCGGGCGGACTGCACGCGCGCCTCGACGTCCTGAGGAGTCGCCACCGATTCCTGGGCCACCTCGACGATCACGTCGCCCGGGCGCAGGCCCTTCTCGGCGGCGTTCGAGGCGCCGTCGACCTCCTCGACCAGCACGCCCTCGACGTCGTCGGCCAGGCCGAAGTCCTGCCGCGCCTTGGGGGTGATCTCGCCCAGCGTCATGCCCAGGGCCTCGGCGCCCGGCGCCTGGTCCTGCGGGGTGACGTCGGCCGAGGCGTTCATCACCGGCGCGTCCTCTTCGAGCAGACCGAGCTCGACCTCGACGGTCGCGACCTCGCCCTTGCGCCAGACCTCGACCTCGACGGTCTTGTGGGCCTGGGTCTCGGCGACCATGCGGGGCAGGTCGCGCATCGTGTCGACCGGCTTACCGTCGAAGTTCAGGATCACGTCGCCGTTCTGCAGGCCGCCGGATTCGGCGGGCCCGTCCGCGACCACCTGCGCGACCAGCGCGCCCGCGGCCTTGTCGAGCCCGAGGCTCTCGGCGATGTCGGGCGTCACCTCCTGGATCGAGACGCCCAGCCAGCCGCGGCGGGTGGAGCCGTATTCCTGGAGCTGGTCGATGACGTTCTTGACGATGTTGGCCGGCACCGCGAAGCCGATGCCGATCGACCCGCCCGTCGGCGAGATGATCGCGGTGTTCATGCCCACCACCGCGCCCGACATGTCGAACAGCGGCCCGCCCGAGTTGCCGCGGTTGATCGCGGCGTCGGTCTGCAGGAAGTCGTCGTAGGGCCCGGCGTTGATGTCGCGGTTGCGCGCCGAGATGATGCCCGCCGAGACCGAGCCGCCGAGACCGAACGGGTTGCCGATGGCCATCACCCAGTCGCCCACCCGGGTCACGTCCGAGTCGGCGAAGGGCACGTGCGGCAGCTCGCGGTCGGGGTCGACCTTCAGCAGCGCCACGTCGGTCTTGGGATCGGTGCCCACCAGCTCGGCGGTCAGCGAGGAGCCGTCGGTGAAGTTCACCTTGATTTCGTCGGCGCCGTCGATGACGTGGTTGTTGGTCACCACGTAGCCGTCGGCCGAGATCACGAAGCCGGAGCCCAGGGACTGGCGCGGGCGCATCTGCCGCTCGCCGCCGCCGCCGCGCTCGCCGAACAGCTCGGGGAACAGCTCGCGGAAGGGCGAGTTCTCGGGCAGCTGCGGTCCGCCGGGCCGCTCGGGCATGGCGACCGCGGAGGTGGTGGCGATGTTGACCACCGCCGGGCTCAGCGTCTCGGCCAGGTCGGCGAAGGTCGCGGGCGCGCCGGCCGGCTGCGGTCCCGCCTGCTGGGCCATCGCCTGCGGCAGGGGTCCCGCCGCGACCAGGGCTGCGGCGAGCGCCGCGGCCAGCGCCAGCGAGGACGCCATCGGGCGGCCGCGGACGGAGAGGGATGAGATGGGCACGTCTGCTACCTCCAGCTACCGGTTGCCGCGGGCGGTCGCCCTTCCGGCCCCTGCGCGAGACTAGCGGAGGGAAGGCCAAGGCCGCGGGCTGATTATTCGATCGGCACGTAGATGTGGTGTATTCGCCACGTCGCAACCGTTTCGGGCGCGCCGTCCGTCACATCCGCGCGATGCGCCGAGAGGGGCGGGCGGCGCGCCCGTCCGCCCCGTCGCGCGGCAGGCCCGCTCAGGCCCCGGGGCAGGCGCCGCGCTCAAGCGCCGCGCGGAAGGCCCGCGCAGCGGCGGTCGCGGCCAGCGTCTGGGCGCGGGTCAGCAGGCGGAACAGGGGACCCTCGACGGTCTCGTCCGGGGTCTCCACGATCAGGGTGACCGGGAAGGGCGCGCCGTGGGGCGAGGGCAAGGGCGGCCCCTCGACCACCGGCACGCAGCCGATCCGCGCCGGCCGGGCCGAGGGCGCGTAGCGCTCCAGCGTCGCAAGCTGGCGACGGTTCAGGGCTGCGATCTCGGGATCGGCCTCCAGCGCCGCGGCGGCGGCCTCCAGCGCCGCGCGGGCGGGATCGGCCCAGGCCTCGTCCCGGCGCAGGATCAGGAAGCAGCCGCGGGGCAGCGACCAGCTCTCGAACCCGTGGGGGAGGTAGCCGGTGAAGGGGTGCAGCCACTCGTGCGAGGGGTAGCCGTGCAGGCTCAGGTGCAGGTCGGCGCCGACGGCGTCGCGCAGCCTCGGGCGCAGCGCGCCCTCGCCGCCCGCCACGAAGGCGAGGTCCGCGCCCAGCGCCGTGTAGCGGGCCGCATGGTGCATGTGGCGGGGCGCCGTTTCGCGCAGCCGCATGTGCAGGGCGTGGCCGTCGGGGTTTTCCAGCGGACAGAGGGCGACGGGGATGCCCTCGGCCGCCAGCGCGCGGGCGGTCAGCAGGGCGCCGGGGATGCCGGTAGGCTCGTTGGCGTGCTGGCCGCCGGTGACCACGACGCCGGGGCCCCGCCCGGCCCGCACCCGCGCCTGCACCGGCCGACCTCGGCGGGAGCGGACGACAAGCGCCTCGCCCCCGAACCCCTCCAGCGCCGCGGCGATCTCGCCGGCCGTCATCGGCCGATCGAGCGTCTCCAGTTCCGGCGCAGGGGCGGTTGCGGGGGCCCGCCGGGCCGCGGCGCCCGTGGGCGGCGGCGAGACGGTGATCTCGAGCCGCACCGGCCCGTCGTCCGCGACCGGCACGATCCGGGGGACCACCTCGCCCGGCGTCAGCGAGCGGTCGCCCGCCGGCAGCCCCGCCGCTGCGCGCAGCAGGTCCAGCGCGCCGAAATAAAGCTCCTCGTGCAGCGCCTCGGCGAGGCTCAGGCATTCGGCGCCCGTGGGCAGCGGCAGATCCTGCAGCGGCGCCTCGAGGCGCAGGACCAGCCGGTCGAAATGCGGGCCGGGGCCGCGCCAGCCGTGGTGCTCGATGGTCTCGGCCAGCGTGTCGAAGGCGGCGAACAGCGCCCGCTCGACAGGGTCCTCCCAGGGCGCGTCGAGAGCGGGGGCCGCGGCGCCCGCCGGCACGATCCGCAGCCAGCCGCAGGCGGCCAGCGCCCGGCCGCCGTGGGGCGCGGCGCGGACCCGCACGGGGATCGTCAGCCGCGTCTCCCGGCCGTCCGCGCCCCGCAGCAGGCGGCACGCCGGCGCCTCGCCCGGCGGCGTGGGGAGCGGGTCGGGGCGCAGCGTCGCCTGCCCGGGCCAGAGTTCGGCCGCGGGATGCAGCTCGCGCAGGAACCGCTCGGGGTCGGCGTCGGGGAGAACGGGGTAGAGGAGGTCGAGGGTTTCCCCCTCGCGCGGCCCCTCGCCTTCCAGCAGCGCATGCACGACGGTCTTCCAGGCGCTGCGCACCTGCGCCTCGATCCCGCGGGCGGCGAGCCGCGCCTCGGCCTGCCGGCGCAGGGCGGGGGGCGCGAAGCTCCACGCCTCGATCCGGTCGCCGGGGGCGAGCCCCGCGAAGGGCGCCCGATCGAGCGGAATCGCCGGGCCGAAGTCGCGCGCCAGCAGCGTCTCGACGCTCCCGCCCCCCTGCGAGGCCGGTCCCGCGGGCCCCCTCGGGATTGCACCGACCGGGCTTCTCGTGCTCCTCATCCGCCATCCCCTTGTTGTCGGAAGACTCTTTCGCTACCCATTGTAGACAAGCGCGGCGACACGCCGCGGAGGTTTTCGATATGACGACGCCGCAGGGCGCGCAGTCGCGGGCGCAGGAGCCTGCCAGCACCGTTCCGGCCCGGGCCCGCAGCAAGGCGCCGGCCCGTTATGCTGCGCTGGACCTGGGCACCAACAACTGCCGCCTGCTGATCGCCGAGCCCGATCCCTCCGGCTTCCGGGTCATCGACGCCTTCAGCCGCAACGTGCGCCTGGGCGAGGGGGTCGAGACCCATGGCGAGCTGTCGCGCGCCGCGATGTCCCGCACCATCGACGCCCTGCGCATCTGTGCTTCCAAGATCCGCCGCCACGACGTCTCGCGGTGCCGGATCGTGGCGACCGAGGCTTGCCGGCGCGCCACCAACGCGCGGGGCTTCCTGCGCCGCGTCCGGCGCGAGACGGGCCTCGAGATGGAGGTCATCACGCCCGAGCAGGAGGCCCGCCTGGCGCTGGCCGGCTGCGCGCCCCTGCTCGACGAGAAGGCCGAGAGCCTGATGGTCTTCGACATCGGGGGCGGGTCGACCGAGCTGATCTGGCTGGACCTCGCGGGCTGCGCGCCGGCGGAGCGCCAGGACCTGATCCTGGCGCTGGCGCCGGGCCGCGGCGGCCCCGACCGCTCCGAGCTGCGCCGGGCGGCGCGCGAGCGGATCGTGGACTGGATCTCGGCGCCCGTCGGCGTCGCGACCCTCCACGACCGCTATTCGGACGTGGAATCCGACGCCGACCGCTATGCCCTGATGGCCTGCCATTTCGAGGATCATATCGCGGGCTTCCTCCCCTACGAGGACGAGGCCGCGGCGGCCAAGCTGCCGGGCCTGCAGATCATCGGCGCCTCGGGGACGGTGACCACCATCGGCGCCCTGCGGCTTGGGCTGACCAAGTACGACCGGGCCAAGGTCGACGGCATGTGGCTCGAGCGCTCGGCCTCCTCGCGCATCGCGCGCCACCTGATCGATCTGGGCCCCGAGGGCCGGCGCCTGCATCCGGGCGTGGGCCCCGACCGGGCCGAGCTGGTGATCGCGGGCGCCGCGATCCTGCAGACCATCCTGCGGCTATGGCCCGCGCCCCGCATCCGCGTCGCGGACCGTGGCCTTCGCGAGGGGATGCTGTATTCCCTGATGTGGGCCGAGCGGGCCCGGCAGCACTGATAAGACGGACCAGGCCATGAGCGGCGGCAAGAGCGACGGCGGCGGGGGCGGACCCTCCGGGCGCGGCGCGCGGGAACTGAAGACGCGGGTGAAGACCGCCAAGGGCCGGCGCCTCTCCTCGACCCGCTGGCTGGAGCGGCAGCTCAACGACCCCTACGTGCAGCGCGCCAAGCGCGAGGGCTATCGCGGCCGCGCCGCCTTCAAGCTGCTCGAGATCGAGGAGAAGCACCCGTTCCTCAAGACCGGCGGCTGCATCGTCGACCTCGGCTGCGCCCCCGGCGGCTGGCTGCAGGTGGCGGTCAAGAAGACCAACGCCGACGGCGCGCGGCCCAACCGCCCGCGCGGCCAGGTTCTGGGCGTGGACATCCAGGAAGTCGACGCCCTGCCCGGCTGCGACCTGCTGCAGATGGATTTCCTCGAGGAGGGCGCCGAGGCGGCGGTGAAGGCCGCGCTCGGCGGACCGGCGGACGCGGTCCTCTCGGACATGGCGGCCTCCGCCTCGGGTCACCGGGCGACCGATCACCTGCGGATCATGGCGCTGTGCGAGGCCGCGGCCTGGTTCGCCACCGACGTGCTCAAGCCCGGCGGCGCGTTCCTGGCCAAGACCCTGCAGGGCGGCTCCGAGGCGGATCTGCTGGGGATGCTGAAGTCGAACTTCGAGACGGTGCGCCACATCAAGCCGCCCTCGAGCCGCAAGGATTCGGCCGAGATGTATGTGCTCGCCACCGGCTTCCGCGGCGCCCCCCGCACCGCATCTGAGGAAGACGACCCCGAGGCCGGCCCGCTGGGCTGACGCCAGGCCCCTCTCCCGACATCCGCTTCCCCCGCGCGTCGCCCGCGAGGCCCCGGGTCAAGCCCGGGGCGCACCCGCCGTCCCTGAGGCGCCCGATTCCCCGCTGGCGCCCCTCCGACGCCCGGCCTCGGCGGCTCCCCTCCGACCCCCTCGCGAAGCGCCTGTTTCCCGGAGCCGTCCGTCGCTGATGCCGATCAGAGCGACTCGTCCCCTCCGGTCAGGGATCGCCGCAGGCGACCCCCGCAGGGGGCTTGTCCTTGACCGGAGGGGGCGAGTCGCTCAGGCATCAGAAGCGACGGACGGCTCCGGGGAACAGGCGCGGCCCTGTTTCCTGGTGAGTCCCGAAGCGGCCTCTCTCTTCCTCTCGGTTCCTCTCGGCGCCCATCGCCGCACCCCCCTTCGCCGCGTGGACAGCCCCCGCCGGGATGGCTAACGCTCCCGTCCATGATCAGACCGCTCTACAACTGGGTGCTGCGCCAGGCGGAAACGCCCTATGCGCTCTGGACGCTGGCCGTGGTCAGCTTCATCGAGAGCTCGATGTTCCCGATCCCGCCGGACGTGCTGATGATCCCGATGATCATCGCCGCCCCCCATCGCGCCTGGCTGATCGCGGCGGTCTGCACGGCCTCCTCGGTGATGGGCGGGGCGCTGGGCTACTATATCGGCCACGAGCTGTTCGACAGCGTCGGCCGCCCGGTGCTGGAATTCTACCACAAGGACGGCGCCTTCGACGCGCTGGCCGGCTCCTACAACGACCAGGGCTTCTGGGCGGTGCTGATCGCGGGCGTCACGCCCTTCCCCTACAAGGTCATCACGATCTTTTCAGGCGTCACGGGTTTGAACTTCGCCCTGTTCATGGCGACCTCGATCCTCGCGCGCGGCCTGCGGTTCTTCATCATCGCCGCGCTTCTCTACCGCTTCGGCGAGCCGATCCGCGACTTCATCGACCGGCGGCTGGGGCTGGTTGCGACCGTCTCGGTCGTCCTGCTGATCGGAGGCTTCGCCATCGTGAAGTACGCCATTTGAGCGCCCGCGCCGCCCCCCTGCCCGAGACCGTCCAGACCTACCTTGCGGGCCTCGCCGCCGCCGGCTCCGCGGGTCTGCTGGCGGGCGCCTTCCTGTTCCAGCATGTCGGCGGCCTGCCGCCGTGCGAGATGTGCATCTGGCAGCGCTGGCCCCATGCGCTGGCGATCGTTCTGGGGGCGCTGCTGCTGGTCCCCGTGCTGCGCGGGCTGCGCGCGATCCGCGCCGCGGGCGCGCTGGCGATGCTGCTCGGCGCGGGCGTCGCCCTTATGCACACAGGCGTCGAGCGCGGCTGGTGGGAGGGCCCGACCGAGTGCTCGTCCTCCGTCGGCGCGGGCATGTCGACCGACGACCTGCTGGCCGCGATCCACAACGCCCCGCTGGTGCGCTGCGACGACGTCGCCTGGAGCCTGATGGGCCTGTCGATGGCCTCGTGGAACGGGATCCTGTCGCTGATCCTCGCCGGCCTGTGGATCGCCTCCCTCAGGCGGAGCGCGTGATCGGACGCATTCAGGGCTCCAGCTCGGCGTCCCAGTAGAGGTAATCGAGCCAGGTCTCGTGCAGGTGGTTGGGCGGGAACTTGCGCCCCACGTTCTGCAACTGGCCGGCGGTGGGGCGGCCGGCGGGCTTGAACAGCCGCATCCCCGCCTCGCGCAGCGACCGCGAGCCCTTGCGCAGGTTGCACGGCCCGCAGGCGGCGACGACGTTCTCCCAGGTGGTCCGCCCGCCCGCGGCGCGCGGGATCACGTGGTCGAAGGTCAGGTCCCCCTTGGCGCCGCAATACTGGCAGCGGAACTCGTCGCGCAGGAACAGGTTGAAGCGGGTGAAGGCCGCGAGCCGCGCCGGCTTCACGTAGTCGCGCAGCACCACCACCGAGGGCAGCCGGATCTCGAGGCTGGGCGAGCGCGCCACCTCGTCGTATTCGGCCACGATGGTCACCCGATCGAGGAAGGCGGCCTTCACCGCCTCCTGCCAGGGCCAGAGCGACAGCGGGAAGTAGCTCAGCGGCCGATAGTCGGCGTTGAGCACCAGCGCGGGATGCTCCTTCAGCCGCGCCGGACTTCGCACGAACTGGGTGGTGTAGGGGTCGTTGCGCACCCGACAGGTCTCCCGTCCCGACGTTCCAGTTCCGCCGGGACGGGACGCGTCCCGTCCCGGTAGGTAACAGGACTATATCTGGCGGATGACGTCGCGCAACACTCCAGATGCTGGGAGCCCATCCGCCGCACACAGAGGTCTACCAGCGCAATGCGACGACTTGACGACGTCGGCGGGGTCGCGGATCGGTCCGCGGGAACAAGGGCTTGGCGCCCTCGCCCCGCGGCATCCGGGGTCAGGCGATATGGGTCTTGAGCATCTGCAGCGCCGCGCCCAGCCCCTCGGGCGAGATCGAATGCTGCACATTGGGGCACGGCAGGACCCGCACATCGATCCCCGCCTCGGCGAGGCCGCGCGCGGCCAGCTCCATGTTCTCGAAGGGCACCATCGGGTCGGCCTCGCCATGGGCGAGCAGCACCGGGGGCTTCGTAACGATCTCTGAGGCCAGCGTCTCGGGCGAGAGCAGCATGCCCGAGAAGCCGACCACGCAGCCCAGCTGCTCCTTGCGCCGCGGGGCCACGTGCAGGGACATCATCGTGCCCTGGCTGAAGCCGATCAGCGCCAGCTTGTCGGCCGGCAGCCCGGTCTCGGCCAGGATCGCGTCGAGATAGTCGTTCACCAGCCCGATCGAGACCGCCATCGAGGCCGCCCGTTGCGCCTCGGTCGAGCCGTCCATGCGCGGGATCGGGAACCACTGGTAGCCCATCGGGTTCATCGTGCTGCGCTCGGGCGCGTTGGGGGCGTAGAAGGCGGTGTCGGGCAGGTGGTCGGCCAGGACGTCGCCCAGCCCCAGCAGGTCCGGCCCGTCCGCGCCATAGCCGTGCAGGAACACCGCCGCCGATTTCGCCTCGCCCGATTTCGCCGGCAGCGAGGGTCCCGTAAGAGCCGCCATCAGATCATCCCTTCCCTGTTCTTGGCCGCCCTGTAGTAGGCCCAAAGCACCCGCGCCGCCACCCCGCGCCAGGGCGACCAGTCGCGCGCCATGACCGCGAAGTCCTTCTCGGCCGGGCGCTTGTCCAGCTCGAACAACAGGCGCGCGGCCTCCTGAAGCGCCAGGTCGCCGGGGGCGAACACGTCCGCCCGCCCCAGAGAGGTCAGAAGATACACCTCCGCCGTCCAGCGCCCGATTCCCGGCAACGCGTCCAGCGCCGCGATGGCGTCCTCGTCCGGCATCCCCCTCAGCGCCTCGAAGTCGAACCCCGACTCCGCCAGCGCGCGGGCATAGCGCACCTTGGGCCGCGACAGCCCCAGCGCCCGCAGCCCCTCGTCGTCGAGCGCGCGCACCGCCTCGGCTGAGGTCGCCCCCGCCGCCTGCACCCGCGCCCAGATCCCCGCCGCCGAGGCGACCGAGACCTGCTGCGAGACGATGGCCGACAACAGCGCCTCGAACCCGTCGCCCCTTCGCCGCAGCGGCGGCGGCCCGCAAATCTCGAGCGCCCGCGCGAACCGCGGCTCGCGGGCGGCCAGCCACGCCGCCCCCTCGGCCACGCACGCCTCGGTTTCGATGATCCGTCCCACGCTCATGCCGCCGACAGGACCTTCCCCTCGCGCCTCTCGTCAACCCGCAACCTGCGCTCCCGCCAGGATCCCCTCGCGAAGCGCCTGTTCCCCGGAGCCGTCCGTCGCTGATGCCGAAAAGAGCGACTCGTCCGCAGCGGTCAAGGATCGCGCAGCGACCCCCGCAGGGGGCTTGTCCTTGACCGCTGCGGGCGAGTCGCTCAGGCATCAGAAGCGACGGACGGCTTCGGGGGACAGGCGCGGCCCTGTTCCCGGGTGAGTCAGGAGCTCCGCCGGAGGCTCCGCCGCCCCGTCCTCCCGGCGCCCCGCCAGCCACAGGCCAGGCCCGCCCGCAGGGCGCCTCCGTCCCACCTTGACCGCCCCGCCCGCACAGGCTTCCCTCCCGCCCGATGCACACAGAGCGTTTCGCCCCCTCCCCCAACGGCCGCCTGCACCTGGGCCACGCCTTCTCGGCGATGCTGTCCCATGACGCCGCCCGCGCCGCGCGCGGCCGCTTCCTGCTGCGGATCGAGGACCTCGACCGTGCCCGCGCCCGTCCCGAGTTCGAGCAGGCGATCGGGGACGATCTCGCCTGGCTCGGCCTCGCCTGGCCGTCCCCGATCCTGCGCCAGTCCGAGCGCGCGGACACCTACGCCGCGGCCCTCGCCACCCTTCGATCCCGAGGCCTGCTCTACCCCTGCGCCTGCACCCGCAAGGACATCCTCGCCGCGCTCGACGCCCCGCAGGAGGGCGGGCCCGACGGTCCCGTCTACCCCGGCACCTGCCGCCGCCATCCGCCGGATCCCGCCGCGCCCCACGCGCTGCGCCTCGACATGGCCGCCGCCATCGAGGCGCTGGGCGGCGCGCAGGCGCTCCCGCGGCTCGCCTTCACCGAGCTCGAGGAAGGCCCGCAGGGCGAGCGCGGGGCGCAGCCCCTCCGCGCAGACTGGCTTGAGACCAGTTGCGGCGACGTGGTCCTGGCCCGCAAGGACGGCGCCGCGGCCTATCACCTGGCGGTGGTCGTGGACGACGCCTTCCAGGGCGTCACCCATGTCACCCGCGGGCGCGACCTGTTCCCCGCCACGCCGATCCACCGCCTGCTGCAGGCGCTTCTGGACCTGCCCACGCCGCTCTACCGCCACCACCGGCTGATCCGCGACGCCGCCGGCCGGCGCCTGGCCAAACGCGACCGCGACGCCGGCATTCACGAACTGCGCGAAGCCGGCCTCACTCCTTTGGAAATCCGCGCGCGCGTCGGTCTTCCATGATCAGCCGCCGGATCAGGCCCGAGAGCAGCGGCAGCGAGAACAGCACCGCGAAGATCCGCGTCAGGTGATGGGTGGCCACGAAGGCCGGGTCCGCGTCGATCGAGATCGCGATCAGCGACATCTCGGCCACCCCGCCCGGCGCGAAGGCCAGCAGCGCCGCGATCAGGTCGATCCTCAGCGCCCAGGCCGCAAACCCCGCGAACCCGACCGAGACGATCATCAGCAGCACCGTGCCCAGCAGCGTCCACAGCGCCGTCTCGGCGAAGAAGCGCAGCGGCACGCCCCGGAAGCGCGTGCCGATCGACGAGCCGGTGACCACCAGCGCCGCCTCGACCATCCAGCCCGGCAGCCCGCCGTCGATCACCCCGGGAAAGCGCAGCGCGGCCGAGGCGATCAGCGGCCCCATCAGGTAGGGCACCGGGAACTTCACCCGCCGGAACAGCCAGATCAGCGGCAGCGCCAGCGCCGCCAGCGCGCCGAGATCCGCCCATTCCAGCAACCCGCCATGGGGCTCGGGCGCCTGCTCGGGGGCGCTCAGCCCCAGCCAGCCGAAGGCCACGATCGGCGCGGCCACCACCACCAGCGCCACCCGCAGCGAGTGATACAGCGCCACCCGTCGCTCGTCCGAGCCCGCCTCGCCGGCGAACATCGCGATCGCGGTCAGCCCGCCGGGCATCGAGATCAGCAGCGAGGTCGCCCGGTCCAGCCGCGACAGCCAGCGGAACATCACATAGCAGACCGCGCAGCCCACCGGCACGTAGAGCACCGCCATCGCCAGCGTGGCGGGCCATTTCGACAGGCTTTCGGCGTCGGCGGCCGAGAAGCTCTCGCCCAGGAACAGACCCACGACCGAGAGGAAGATCATCCGCAGCCAGATCGGCACGTCGGCCGGCGCGCCCGCGACAGTCGCGAACATGTTGAAGAACAGCGCCCCCAGCATCCAGGCCAGCGGCACGCCGGCAAGGTGAAACAGGAACCCGCCCGTCGCCCCGATCCCCAGGCCCAGCGCCAGGCGCCTGAGGTTCGGCCCGCTCAGCCGCTCGGCCCAGACGGCGCGGCCCTCGGCGTCCCAGGGGGCGCTCAAGCCTCTACGGGGGCCAGGATCTCGACCTCGGCGCCCTCCCGCACGGCGGTGTAGAAGCACGAGCGGCGGTTGGTGTGGCAGGCAGGGCCGGTCTGCTCGACCAGCGCCAGCAGCACATCGCGGTCGCAGTCCACCCGCAGCTCGACCAGCCGCTGACGGTGGCCCGAGGTCTCGCCCTTGCGCCACAACTGCGCGCGCGAGCGCGACCAGTAGGTCACCTGGCCCGTGGCCAGCGTCTCGGCCAGCGCCTCTCGGTTCATCCAGGCGACCATCAGCACCGTCCCGTCGCCGGCGTCCTGGGCGATGGCGGGGATCAGCCCCTTGTCGTCCCAGCGCAGCGTTGCGGGGTCGAAGGCCGGCGCGGGGGCGGCGGGGTCGACAGGCTCGGGAAGCGGCAGGGGCAAGACCAGGGTCTCCTTATCGTGCGGGCCCGCGTCTTTTACACTCCGACCGAGGCCGCTATCTAGGGGCAGAGGCGCAGACCCCGCGCGCCGGAAAGGACCGCCATGACCGACGCGAGTGCAGAGCAGGACCTGATCGGCCTCTATTCCAGGCGCATCCTGGCGCTGGCCTCCGAGATTCCCCACGCCGGGCGGCTGAGCGACCCGCAGGCGAGCGTCAAGCGCCGCTCCCCGGTCTGCGGCTCGACGGTGACGGTGGACCTGGACCTCGAGGACGGCAGGATCGCCCGCTTCGCCCAGGACGTGAAGGCCTGCGCGCTGGGCCAGGCCTCGGCCGCGGTGCTCGGCGCCCAGGCCGTGGGGCGCACCCGCGAGGAGATCGCCACGGCCCGCGAGCAGCTGCGCGCCATGCTCAAGTCCGACGGCGAGGTCCCCGACGCCCCCTTCGAGGGCTACGAGGCCCTGCTGCCCGCCCGCGACTACAAGCACCGCCACGCCTCGATCCTGCTGGCGATGGAGGCGACGCTGGAGGCGATGGACCAGGCCGCAGGCGAGTCCGACGCCGCCCGGGGCTGAGCCCGCCGCGTCTCGCCGTCCCCCGTTCAAAGGAAAAAGCCGCCGCGAGAGGCTCGCGGCGGCAGGTGTGCGGCTTTGCGAAGGTCGGCCTCCGGCGCAGGGCAGGCAGAGAGCCGGAGGAGCCGGACGAGGGGACCGACAGTGACCGTATGGGACCTTCGCGCGCGACCGCAGGCGAATGGAGGCGCGGCGCGCGGGCGCCGGCCGGTGTTCCAGGGCGCGGCTCAGGCCAGCGCGGTGATCGCGAAGCCCGCCGCCACCATCAGGCTCAGCGCGGCGAGCCCCAGCGCATCCTCGAGCGCGGTGTCGGAGGTCTCCCCCTCCGTGGCGCGATGGGCGGCGGAGGCGGCGATACGTGCGAGGGTCTTCATGGCGAGGCTCCGATCCCGAGGCGTTTCATGTCCGTTCCGTGTTGCCTGAACGTTCCTCCGATTCCCGAGTCGGGTCAAGAACGATAACGGAACATTAAGAGATCATCGGGAGATATCGGACAGTTTTTGTCGCCCTCAGAATGTCTCCCGCGCGCGCCGGCGCCTCCGTCCGGGCGGCGTCCGGGTGGGCGGGTGGGGGACGCCGACCGGGCGGGGGCGCCGGCGCGCCTCTCCCCAGACCGCTGAATATCCAGAAAAAACACTGGCGCCGCCCGGTCGGCCCCATCGCGAGACGGTCCCGCCGCGCCCCCCGGCGGCCCCGACGCAAAGCGCCGAGCCCGCCCCGGAATGTCCCGCCTCCGCCCCGCGCGAAGCCCCCCCCCGAGCATGGCGTCAGGGCCACACCGGCGGAGCGGCGCTCAACCGACCTTCAGCAGCCGCAGCGCCTCGTCGGCCTCCATCAGCCACAGCAGCGTGCGCATCGCCCGGCCCCGCTCCCCCTCCAGCGAGGGGTCCCGGGCCAGCAGCAGTCGCGCGTCGTCCTGGGCCGCGGCCATCAGGTCGGCGTGCATCTCGAGGTCGGCGACCCGGAAATCGGGCAATCCCGACTGGCGGGTGCCCAGCACGTCGCCGGCGCCGCGCAGGCGCAGATCCTCCTCGGCGATGCGGAATCCGTCCTCGGTCTCGCGCAGGATCTTCAGGCGCGCCTGGGCGGACTCGCCCAGCGGCGGCTCGTACATCAGCAGGCAGGTCGAGGCCGCCTCCCCCCGCCCCACCCGGCCGCGCAGCTGGTGCAGCTGCGCGAGGCCGAACCGGTCGGCATGCTCGACCACCATGATCGAAGCGTTGGGCACGTTCACCCCCACCTCGATCACCGTCGTCGCCACCAGCACCCGCGCGCGGCCTTGGGTGAAGTCGGCCATGGCGGCGTCCTTCTCGGCAGGGGGCATCTGACCGTGGACGAGCGTCACCCGCTCGCCGAACACGGCCTGCAGCTCGCGGTGGCGGGCTTCGGCGGCGGTGAGGTCGGTGGTCAGGCTCTCCTCGACCATCGGACAGACCCAGTAGGCCTGCCGTCCCGCCTCCACCGCCCGGCTCAGGTGCGCCACCACCTCCTCCAGCCGGCCTGCGGAGACCAGCACCGTCTCGACCGGCTTTCTCCCCGGCGGCTTCTCGTCGAGCACCGAGACGTCCATGTCCCCGTAACTCGCCAGCGCCAGGCTGCGCGGGATCGGCGTCGCGGTCATCACCAGCATGTCGGGCCGCCAGCCCTTCTGGCTGATCTCCAGCCGCTGGCGCACGCCGAAGCGGTGCTGCTCGTCGATCACCGCGAGGCGCAGGTCCGCGAACTCCACGTCGGCCGAGAACAGCGAATGCGTGCCCATCACCACCCCGGCCTCGCCCGAGGCGACGGCGGCCAGCTTCTCGCGCCGCGTCGGGCCCTTGTCGCGCCCGGTCAGCAGCACCGGGGCGACGCCCGCGGCCTCGAACAGGGGGGCGAGCCCCTCCATGTGCTGGCGGGCGAGGATCTCGGTGGGGGCCATCATCGCCCCCTGCCCGCCGGCCTCGACCGCGCTCAGCAACGCGGCCAGCGCCACCAGCGTCTTGCCCGAGCCGACGTCGCCCTGCAGCAGCCGGTTCATCCGCGCCTCGGCCGCCATGTCGGCCGCGATCTCCTTCATCGCCCGCGCCTGCGCGCCCGTCGGCTTGAACGGCAGCGAGGCCAGCGCCCGCCGCAACCGCGAGCCGTCGCCCACCGTCGGGCGCCCCTTGCCCTTGCGCTGGGTCTCGCGCGCCAGGGCCAGCGCCATCTGGTGGGCCAGCAGCTCGTCGTAGGCGATGCGCTCGCGCGCGGGGCTGCGCGGGCGCAGGGCGTCGTCCGAGACGGGCCGGTGCAGCGCCTCCATCGCGTTGCGCCAGCCGGGCCAGAGCTTGGCGGCAAACAGGCCCGGCTCGATCCACTCGGGCAGCTCCGGCGCCCGCGCCAGCGCCGAGAGCGCGGCTTTCGAGAGGGTGTGCTGGGTCAGCCCCTCGGTGGTGGGGTAGATCGGCTCGAATTCCGGCAGGTCGGCGGCCTCGGCCTCGGTCATCACGTGGTCGGGCTGCACCATCTGGCGCAGGTGGTTCCAGGTCTCGACCTTGCCCGAGACGACCCGCGTCTCGCCCAGCGGCAGCATCGCCTCGACCCGCGCGGCGGGGAGACGGAAGAAGACCAGGGCGAACCCCTGGGCGGCGTCCTCCACCACGACCCGGTGGGGGGCGGCGCGGGTGCGGCCGGGGCGGTGCTCGGCGACGGTGATCTTCACCGTGGCCACCTCGCCGTCGGGCACGCCGTTCAGGTCGGGCCGCATCCGCCGGTCCACCAGCCGCGAGGGCGGGTGCAGCAGCAGGTCCCGCGGACGGGTGACGTGCAGCTTCTCGAACAGCTTCGCCGACTTCTCCCCGACCTTGTCCAGGGTGGTCAGCTCGGCGAAGAGCGGAAACAGAATCTCGGGGCGCCCGCGGGTCATGGCCGCAACATGGCGCGCCGCGCGGGCCGAGGAAAGCCGAACGCGCGCCCGCCGGGCGCCCCGGAGGGCATGACCTCGCGGCCGGGCGCGGCCTCCCTGCCCCGCGGCGCCTTGCAAGCCGCTTGACCGCGCGGCGGCGGACCCGGAGATAAGGGAGGCTGAAAACCTCGCCCCGACCGGAGACCTCATGGCGCTCGCCCTCGCCCCCGACGACCGTCTCGCCCGCAACCTGCGGGGGGCGGGGTGGATGGCGCTGGCCATGCTGGGCGTCGCCTGCAACGACGCGCTGATGAAGCTGGTGCTGCCCGACATCGGCATGTTCCAGGCGATCCTGCTGCGCTCGGTCCTGGCCGCGGCCGCGGTGGCGCTGGCGCTCGCCCGCCGCGGAGCCCTGCGCCCCCCGCCCCGGCAGGACCTGCCCTGGCTCGCCCTGCGCTCGGTCGCCGAGATCGGGGCGACGATCCTCTACCTCGAGGCCATCACCCGCCTGCGCCTGGCCGAGGTCGCGGCGATCAATCAGGTGCTGCCGCTGCTGCTGACGCTGGCGGGCGTGGTGCTGGGCGAGCGGGTGGGCTGGCGGCGCTGGCTGGCGATCCTGACGGGCTTCTTCGGGGTGATGCTGATCGTGCGCCCGGGCGGGCAGGCCTTCGACCCCGACGCGCTCTACGCCGTGGGCGGGATGCTGTGCTTCGGGGTGCGCGAGGTCGTCACCCGGCGCACCGACCCCGCCACGCCGCACCTGCTGATCACCTTCATCACCCTGATGACGGTGGGCGCCACGGGGGCCGTCGGCTCGCTGGTCTCGCCCTGGTCGCCGATGGAGGCGTGGCACCTCACCGCGATTCTCGCCTCTTCGGTGGCGATCTTCGTGTGCTACCACGCGGGCGTGGTGGCGATGCGCACGGGGGAGATCGGTTTCACCGCCCCCTTCCGCTACACCGTCATCCTGTGGGCGCTGGTCCTGGGTTTCGCCGTCTTCGGCGAGATCCCCGACGCCCGGACCATGATCGGCGCCGCGATGATCGTGGCCGCCGGCCTCTACGCCTTCTGGCGGGAGCGCCGGGTCGGCGCGGGCCTCGGGCGCGAAGGGAGCGCGCGATGAGGATCGCCCAGATCACCGACAGCCACATCACCGCGGCGGGCACGCTGTGGAAGGACCGCGTGGACATGGCGCAGGGGCTGGCCCGCGCGGTGGCGCGGCTCAACGAGATCGCGCCGGACCTCGTGGTGCACACCGGCGACATCGTCGACGGCGGCGGCGAGGCGCAATACGCGGTGGCCGCCGAGATCCTCTCGGACCTGCGCCCGCCGCTGCGCCTGCTGCCGGGCAACCACGATATCCGCGAGCGGATGCGCGCGGCCTTCGGCGCCCGCGTCGATCTGCCCGCCGGCCCATTCCTGAATTTCGCCGAGGAGGCGGGCGGCCTGACCATCCTGGGCCTCGACACGATCGAGGAGGGCGAGACCGCCGGCCGCCTGTGCCCCGAGCGCGCGGCCTGGGCGCGAGAGCGGCTGTCGCGCGGGCGCCCGGCGCTGGTCTTCGCCCATCACCCGCCCTGTCCGATGGGTCTGCCGTTCATGGATCGCTTCGCGTTCCGCGGCGCGGACCTGGCGGCAGAGACCTTCCAGGGCCGCGGCGTCCTGCGCATCGCCACCGGCCATGTGCACGCGGCGGCCGAGCGGCACTGGGCGGGAACGCTCGTCGCGGCCTGTCCCGCCACCGGGGTGCAGATACCTCCGGTGCAGGACGGCGCCTGGCCCGGCTTCGCGCTCGAGGCGCCGGCGATCCGCCTGCACGACTGGTCGCCCGCGCTGGGCCTGAGCGTGAAGACGATCCCGGTCGAGCCCGGCCCCTTGCACCCGTTCGAGGCCGACCCGAACGCCGACTTCTCCGGCACGCCTCACGCGGGCTGACCCGCCCGCCGATCGCCCCGCCCGCCCCCGGCGCCCCGCAGCCAAGCCCGCCCGCAGGGCGCCTGCAGACCGCTTGTTGAAGGGGCGGGTTGCAGGCGCCCTGCGGGCGGGCTTGGCGGGGACATCTCCCGGCGCGGGCGGGGGAGGACGCGCGGGCGTCAGTCGTCGTAGACGGGCGCCTCGGGGGCGGGGGTTTCGCCCCACGGCCCCACCGCAACGGCCGAGATCGCGTTCTTGGGCGAGCCGTCGATCATCTTGTCCGAGTAGGTCAGGTAGACCAGCGTCGAGCGCGCGGGATCCCAGAAGCGCACCACCTGGATCGACTTGAACACGATCGAGGTGCGGCGCTGGAACACCTCCTCGCCCGCGTCCAGCGGCTCGAGGAAGCGGATCGGCCCCACCTGCCGGCAGGCGATCGAGGCGTCGGAGGTGTCCTCGGCCAGGCCCAGGCTGCCGGAGATGCCCCCGGTCTTGGCCCGGCTGAGGAAGCACGAAACCCCCTCGACCTTGGGATCGTCGAAGGCCTCAACCACGATCTTGTGGTTGGCGCCCAGCAGCTTGAAGGCGGTGTCGACCTCGCCGATCTCCTCCGCCGCGGCGGGCGCGGACAGCGCGGCGGCCAGCAGGCAGGCGAGCGTCGCGCCATAGGCGAAGCGGGTGCGGGGCATGGGGTCTCCGTGACGGTCTGCGATCGGGGCGCCCGGACGGGCGCGCCCCCTCAAGATCGTGCCGCGGAGCGCAACATCAAGGGCGCGCGGCGCGGCCGGGCGCGGCCTCAGACCGGTGCGGCGACCGCGCGCAGGCCCATCTCGGACAGAACGGCGGCGTAGAAGACGAAGGTCGCGACCAGCACGAACCCGTGCCAGATGGCATTGTGGAAGCGCAGCTTCTCGGCCAGCAGGAAACCCACGCCGAGCGTGTAGAGCAGGCCGCCCACGATCACCAGGATCACGGTCGCGAGCCCCAGCGCCGCATCCCCCGCGCCGGGCCAGAACAGCGCCATCCCCGCCCAGCCGAGCGCAAGATAGAACGGCACCGCCAGCCGCCGGAAGCCGTGCGGCCAGAAGATCCGCAGCGCCGCCCCGCCCAGCGCCGCGACCCAGACCGAGCCCAGCAGCCAGGCCGCCCCCGCGCCTCCGATCAGCACGGCGAAGGGCGTCTGCGTGGCGGCGATCTTGAGGTAGATGGCGGCATGGTCGAAGCGGCGCAGCAGCTCCCGCCAGGCGGGCCTGACCGGCGTCAGCAGGTGATAGGCCGCCGAGCAGCCCAGCATCAGCAACAGCCCCGCCGCATAGACCGAGACGCCCGCGATCACCGGCCCGGTGCCGTCCAGCAGCGCGGCCAGCACGATCATCACCGGAACCGCCATCAGCCCCAGCGCCACCCCCACGCAATGCACGGCGGCGTCGGCCACCTGCTCGGCCCGGCTGTAGGCGGGCGTGGACGGCGCGGGCGTCACGGCGGTCCCGCCAGGGACCTGCTCGGCCCCCGAGACGGCGACAGGGGAGGGGTTCGCCTGCGGCTCAGTCGGTGGATTCATGCTCGGCCCGGTCATGGGCGGAGAATGGGGTGCGGAACGCGAAATCGCAACGTCGCTGCGCCGCCGATCCGGGCGAGCGCCACGCGTTCGGCCGGATCGACGCCCCAGATCGGGGCGCCCCGACGGACGCAGGGGGCGCCGCCATGGCGCGCGATGCGCGTGGGGGGCGTCGAGACGCCGCTGGCAGGGCCTCGCGGGATCCACGGTCCGGCTGAGACGGCGATGGCCGAGGACGTCGTCGAGGACGGCGCCCGCCAGCGATATCGCCGTCCCGTCACGCAGGCCCCGCCGCTCCAAGGGCCGCCCCGCAGCCTGGCGCGGGGCCGACCGGCGCCGCCGGGTCGGAAGGGCCGGCGGGCCGAAGGCCGGGGCAGCCTCCGCTCTAGGCTTCGCCCGCGAGGAGGGAAGCGGAGTCGGGGGGCTGGCGGTCGGCGGCCCAGGTCTCGGCAGCCATGGCGCGGATGCGGGCGAGGATCTCGGCAGGCGGCGGAGCGGCGATGCCGGGCGGAGGCACCGGGTCGTCGTGGAACAGGTAGAGCCGGGCCGCGAACTGCTCGACGGGCAGCGAGCCCTCGCCGTGGCGCTCGCCGCAGCCGGCGGTCGAGACCACCACGCCGCCGCCCCAGTCCTGGCCGCTGTCGTTGTTGGGGTTGTAGAAATACACCCGCATCTCGCCGTGCTGATCCTCCGACACCCGCTGGATGGCGATGGCGTGCCAGCCCACGAAGCGCGCGGCGCTGTCGGTGGCCGCAACCCCGGCCGGCTGGGGATGGATCACCGGACGCCCGCCGTTGAACCGCGGGTCGTAGGCCTGCAGGAACCGGGTCAGGAACCGGTCGAACTCCGACAACAGGCCCGTGGCCACGTCGACCGCGACCAGGCACTCCCGCGGCACCCACCAGCCATGGAACTCGGGGTTGATCCACTGGTGCGGGTCGCCGCCGCGGTCGGCGCACAGGCGCCCCATCTCGGCATAGATCCGGTCGAGATGGGGGACCAGCAGCACCGAGACCGGGTCCGCGTCGAGCGGCGCGCTCGCCGCCAGCCCCGCCGGCAGGTCGGCCGAGCGGATCGGCCGCCCCTCGAAATGCATCATCACCGTGTCGGACTCTGCGGCCTGGCAGACCACGTGCAGCAGGTAGTCGGGGTCGTTCATCGACCACATGGCGATGGCGCGTGCCGACTGGCAGGTGGGGTTGGCCCCCTGCCCCACGCCCAACGGCTGGCCCAGCACCTCGAGCACGCCGGCCAGCACCCGGGTCTCGGGCGAGGGCGCCTCGCCATAGGCCAGGCGCAGCCGCTCGGCCGGGGCGGGCGCGAGGCGGGCGGTCATCTGACGGCGCAGGGCGGGCACCATCGGCGGGATGTGCAGCAGCCCCCGCTCGAGCATCAGGGCAAGGCCGTGGACCGCCTGGGGCGTGCGCTCGGAGATCGCGGCGGCCACCAGCTCGTTGACCAGCGTGCGCCAGCGGCGCCGGCACTCCTTCCCCGTGGGGCCGAGGCCCAGCGTCTCGTCCACCAGATCGAGATCGGTGTCGCAGACGATCCAGCGCAGGAACGCCGCGTGGTAGTCCGAGACCAGCCCCGTGTCGTGCATCGCCCGCGCGAAGCCCGAGGCCTCGTGCATCAGGCCGGCCTCGTCGAGATGGCCCAGACGCTCGAAATAGGCGGTCAGGCCGGGATCGTCGCGGCACTGCGTGGTGGGGCCGAAGAGGGCGGCGACCAGCCGCTCGGCCCCGGTGCGCGCGCCGCCCGAGGTCACGTCCTCGCGGGTCATGGCCACCGCGATCTGGGTGATCATCTCCTTGACCGGGCCGACCTGCACCGGGCGCTGGTCGAGGATCCGCCAGATCTCGTCCACCAGCAGGCCCAGCACGTCCTCGAGACCCACGCGCTCGGCGATGTAGCGGAACACGTCCCGGCGGGGGTCGGCGCCGGCAAGCTCGCGGTCGGCCTCGGAGGGGGCCGCGAAGAAGTGGCGCAGGTTCAGGGCCAGCGCCTGGGTCAGGAAGTGGCGCGCAAAGTCGGCGTGCACGGCGGGATGGGCGGCCTCGCCGCGGGCCACGGCCAGCAGGCGCATCAGGCTCGCCACCTCGAGCGCGACAAGCGCGGGGTCGCCGGCGGCCAGGGTCTGGCCGATCAGCTGCGGCAGCAGGGCGCCGGGGTTGTCCCAGTCCGAGCCATGGAACAGCCCCGCGGAATCCATCCGCGGGGCGCGCTCATGCAGGGCCTCGAGCCCGCCGGGAACCGCGATCATGCGGCCGACGACGGCGAGCACCGGGGGCCGGTGACGATGCCGGGCGAAGGGGCGGGCCTGCTCCAGCCGCTCCAGGGCCGCGTCCAGCGTCGCCGCCATCCGCTGCACGTCCGGCGCGGATGCTGAGCCGGCGGCAGGGGCGAAGGACCCCTCCGCCTTGGGCGTCTGACTGTTCATGGCTTCCTCTTGCCTGCTTCGAGGCCCGCCGACAATCGGCTCAGACGTAAAAGTCCAGGTCTTCCTGCGCCTTCAGCAGATCGCGCAGCTGGTGCGGGTCCTCTCCGAAGAAGTAGGCCAGCCCCCAGTGCGTGCCGAAGGCGGTGCGCTTGGTGACTTTCTGCTCCATCGGCTCGGCGAGCTGGTGATACTCGAAATAGGGATGGTTGGCGGTCTCGGGCGGGATCTCCAGCCGGCTGACCACGCGGCGGCGGGGATAGACGCCAAAGCAGCCGGCGTGGCCCTTGGCGTCGACCACCTCCTTGGGGAAGAAGGCGTCGATCTCCTCCTGCGTGGACTTGGGATCGAACATCACCACCATGCCCTGGTAGCCGCTGAACCCGTAAGCGCGCTCGATCAGCTCCAGCGCGTTGAAGCCCGGGGGGCGGTAGGCGACCTCGCCGAAGTAGAGCTTGTTGTCCGCGGTCAGGAAGTATTCGGGGTGGATGAAGCCGAAGTCGATGTCGAAGGCCTCGATCAGCTTCTCGATCTCCTCGGTGATGCGGGCGCGGTGGGCCTCCAGCTCCGGCGTGGCGGGCACGAAGACGGAATAGCCCAGCGTCACATACTCGGAGATGTTGAGGAACTGGATCTTGCGATCCTTGATCCAGGCCTCGACCGCGAACTCCCAGCCGTCGAGATGGCTCTCGAGCAGGGCGGGAAACTCGTCGTCGGGGATGTTGTCCACATCCTCGGGGGTGCGGATCACCCGGTGGCCGGCGGTGCCGGACTTGTCGAAGGCCTTGAAGTGGATCGGGTCGTTGGGGTCGCCGTCCAGCTTCAGCAGCGTCTGGTTCACGCGCTTGAGGAAGCGGATCACGTCGGCGCGGTCATCGGCCTCCTCGAACACGCCCACCCGGATGCCGCCGAGCTGCGCGCGGCGCTTCATCAGCGACTTGTCGCGGAACAGCATCGCCTGGCCCAGCAGGCGCGGGTTGCCCAGCAGCACGGCGTTGATCGCGCCGGCCCATTCCACCGTCTCCTCGAAGAGGGGAATGGCGACGTCGACGCCCTCCTCCTTCAGACGCTGCGCCAGCTCCCAGGAGCGTTCGTTGAGGCGCGCGAAATCCCAGGAGATGTAGGGGATGTCGTTGGCGGTGCAGTAGGGCTCCGCCCAGGGCGGCGCCACCACAACATAGCGGCGATCGAAGCGATCGACCGCGTCGATCGCATTCAGGCTCCAGCCCAGAAGGGCGATGTAACCCTTCGCGGGGTCGTAGTCGGCCATGGGACCCTCCCGTCGTCGTCGTTCATGCGGCACGCCGATGCGCCCCCCAGGGCGGCGCGAGGGCCGTCGTGGAGGGTCGGGACGCCCCGGCGATGCGGTGGAGGCTGTTCCCGGCGCGGCTGGCGTGCGGTTCAGATCGTGACGCAGACGTAGTGCGTCCCGCCAAAGATCAAAATATGAGGACGCCGCCCCTGTCGGCACAGGCCCGGATCGGGGCGCCCGGACCGGGCGATTGGACCCGGGCTCAGGCGGCCGCGGCGAGCATCCCCTCCAGTTCCGCGGCGTCCAGCGCGACCGGGTTCGCCTTCATCGAGGAGGAGGCGGCCGCGGCCTCCGCCGCGGGGCGGCGGTCCTGCGCGCGCAGGCCCATGCCGTCCAGCCCCGGCAGGCCCTGCGCGCGGCTCCAGCGGTCGAGCTCCGCGCAGGCGGCTTCGGGCGGCGCGTCCAGCGCCTCGCCGATCCAGGCCTGGACGCGGGCGATGCGGCGGGCGGGCTCCCCCTGCGCGCGGGAGGCGTTCAGCGCGAGCCCGTGGGGCAGGAGCCGCCCGCAGATCGCGCCATGCGCCGCGCCGGTCATGCCGCCCAGCACCCCCGCGAGCCCATGGACAACGCCCAGGCCGGAATTCGCCAGCGCCAGGCCGCCGCAGAGCGCCACCCAGGCGATCTCGTCGCGCGCGCCCGGGTCCTCGCCCTGCGACAGGCGCATCAGGGCGGCGAGGCCGCGCGGAATCGCCGGCGCGCAGAGCGCATCGGTGAAGGGGGTGGCGCGCGTGCAGATCCAGGGCTCGATCACCTGCGTCACGGCGTCGAGGCCGGAGGCCAGCGTCACCTCCCACGGGCAGCCGTCCGCCAGCGCGGGGTCGACCAGCGCCATTCGGGGCAGCATCCGCGCGTCGCGAAGCGAAACCTTGCGGCGATGCTCGGGCACGCCGATGACGGCGTTGCGGGTGGCCTCGGCCCCGGCGCCGGCGGTGGTGGGGATCGCGACGAACGGGAGCGGCGCGGCCGGCAGGGGACGGCCCTCGCCCACCACCTCAAGATAGCGCAGCGGCGGGCCGTCGGCGGTCGCCAGCGCGGCGGCGGCCTTGCCGAGGTCGATGACCGCCCCGCCGCCCAGCGAGACCACCACCTCGGCGCGGCGGGCGGCCTCTGCGGCCGCGGTCACGGCGGCAAGCTCGGGCTCGCCCTCGCCGGCGATTTCCTCGACCGCGCAGCCCTGCCCCTCCAGCGCCTCGCGCAGCCAGGCGGCGCGGGCGGGCGAGCGGCCGCGGACCAGCAGCACGCGGGCGCCCAGCGCGGCGATGCGGGGGGCGGCCTCGGCGGCGGCGCGGCCCCGGCCGAAGACGATCTCGGCGGGGCCGGCGAACCCGAAGGGCGGCAGGGTCATGGCAGGGGCTCCGGAGGGGGAAACGGAACGCGGCGCACCCCTGGGGGGCGCGCCGCGCGAAGGATCGCATCCGATCGGGGCCAGAGGGAACCCCCGGCCCCGTCCGGCGGCGCTCAGTTGGACCAGGACTTGATCAGCTCATCGTAGGAGACGGTCTTGGGCTCCTCGTCCTCGTTCTCGAGCTTGGCCTTGGGCGAGCCGTCCATCGACAGCCACTCCTGAGGGTCCTTCTCCTCGTTGAGCTTGGGGCCGATGTCGCCCTGCACGCCGGCGCGCTCGAGCCGGGCCATCACCTTCTCCTGCGCCTCGCACAGCGCATCCAGCGCCTCCTGCGCCGACTTCGCGCCGGACATCGCGTCGCCGATGTTCTGCCACCACAGCTGCGCCAGCTTGGGGTAGTCGGGAACGTTGGTGCCCGTCGGCGACCAGGCGACCCGGGCGGGGGAGCGGTAGAACTCCACCAGCCCGCCCAGCTTGTCGGCGCGCTCAGAGAAGTGGTCGGACTGGATGGTCGACTCGCGGATGAAGGTCAGGCCCACGTCGGACTTCTTCACGTCCACGGTCTTGGAGGTGACGAACTGGGCGTAGAGCCAGGCCGCCTTGGCGCGGTCGTCGGGGGTCGACTTCATCAGCGTCCAGGAGCCCACGTCCTGATAGCCGATCTTGGTCCCCTCCTCCCAGTAGACGCCGTGGGGCGAGGGGGCCATCCGCCACTTGGGCGTGCCGTCCTCGTTCATCACGGGCAGGTCCGGCTTCACGGTGTCGGCGGTGAAGGCGGTGTACCAGAACATCTGCTGGGCGACGTTGCCCTGCGCGGGGATCGGGCCGGCCTCGGAGAAGGTCATGCCGGCGGCCGCGGGGGGCGAGTACTTCTGCAGCCACTCGATCGCCTTGGTCACGGCGTAGACGGCGGCCGGGCCGTTGGTGGCGCCGCCGCGCGCGACGCAGGAGCCGACGGGACGCGAATTCTCGTCCACCCGGATGCCCCATTCGTCCACCGGCAGGCCGTTGGGCTCGCCCTTAGACCCCACGCCGGCCATCGACAGCCACGCGTCGGTGTAGCGCCAGCCCAGGCTGGGGTCCTTCTTGCCGTAGTCCATGTTGCCGAAGACTTCGCCGTCGACGCCCAGGTGGCTGAGGTCCCGGCCGGTGAAGAACTCGGCGATGTCCTCGTAGGCCGTCCAGTTCACCGGAACGCCGAGGTCGTAGCCGTATTTCTCCTTGAAGTCGGCCTGGTTCTTCTCGTCGTTGAACCAGTCATACCGGAACCAGTAGAGGTTCGCGAACTGCTGGTCGGGAAGCTGGTAGAGCTCTCCGTCCGGGGCGGTGGTGAACTGGACGCCGATGAAGTCCTCGAGGTCGAGCGTGGGCGAGGTCACGTCCGCGCCCGCGTTCTTCATCCAGTCGGTCAGGCTGCGGGCCTGCTGGTAGCGCCAGTGGGTGCCGATGAGGTCGGAGTCGTTGACATAGGCGTCGTAGATGTTCTCGCCCGACTGCATCTGGGTCTGCAGCTTCTCGACCACGTCGCCCTCGCCGATCAGGTCATGGGTGACCTGGATGCCGGTGATGCGGCTGAAGGCGGGGGCGAGGACCTTGGACTCGTACTCGTGGGTGGTGATCGTCTCCGAGACCACCTTGATCTCCATCCCCTGGAAGGGCTGGGCGGCGTCGACGTACCACTGCATCTCCGCTTCCTGCTCCTCGCGGGAGAGGGTGGACATCTCGCCGATCTCGGCGTCGAGGAAGGCTTTCGCGGCGTCCATGTCGGCGAAGGCCGGCCCTCCCGCGCCGAGCGCGAGCGCGAGCGCCAGCGCCGTGGTGGTTCTAAGCATCAAGCTCATGTTGTCCTCCCTGGTGAGCTTTTTGATGGGTTGGCGCGGGGCCCCGCGGGGCCCCGGCGCGTGGCGGGCCGGGTCCCTGTCAGACCCAGCGAAACACGGCGGCGGCCCACACGAGGCTCAGCCCCAGCCCCCACCATTGCGAGGCGTCGGCCAGCCCCAGCCAGGCCAGGTTGACGAAGGCCGAGCCCAGCAGCGTGATGAACAGCCGGTCCCCGCGGGTCGTCTCGATGCGCAGGACCCCCATGCGCGGCGTCTCGGGGTAGCGCAGCGCGAGGATCGTGAAGACGACCAGCAGCAGCGCGATCACCGCGAAGAAGGCCGCCGTGGGCCAGGTCCATGCCATCCAGGCCATTGAAACCCCTCCCTCAAACCCGGCCGAGGGCGAAGCCCTTGGCGATGTAGTTGCGCACGAACCAGATCACGAGCGCGCCCGGCACGATGGTCAGGATGCCGGCCGCGGCCAGCACCCCCCAGTCCATCCCCGAGGCGGAAACCGTGCGCGTCATCGTCGCCGCGATGGGCTTGGCGTCGACCGAGGTCAGCGTGCGCGAGAGCAGCAGCTCGACCCAGGAGAACATGAAGCAGAAGAAGGCCGCGACCCCGATGCCCGAGGCGATCAGGGGCATGAAGATGCGCACGAAGAAGCGGGGGAACGAGTAGCCGTCGATATAGGCGGTCTCGTCGATCTCGCGCGGCACGCCGCGCATGAAACCCTCGAGGATCCAGACCGCCAGCGGCACGTTGAACAGGCAGTGGGCCAGCGCCACCGCGATATGGGTGTCGAAGAGGCCCACCGAGGAATAGAGCTGGAAGAACGGCAGCGCGAACACCGCCGGCGGCGCCATGCGGTTGGTCAGCAGCCAGAAGAACAGGTGCTTGTCGCCCATGAAGCTGTAGCGGGAGAAGGCGTAGGCCGCCGGCAGCGCCACGGCCACCGAGATCGCCGTATTCATCACCACGTAGATCAACGAGTTGACGTAGCCCATGTACCACGAGGGATCCGTCAGGATCACCTCGTAGTTCCTCAGCGTCGGCGACTGCGGCCAGAGCGACAGGGTGTTGAGGATCTCGGTGTTGGTCTTCAGGCTCATGTTGAAGAGCCAGTAGATCGGCAGCAGCAGGAACAGCAGATACAGGATCATCACGACGGCGGAGCGGGAGGGCAGGAACCTCATTTCGGGCCCTCCGCTTTGTCGAGGTTGGTCATCACGGTGTAGAACACCCAGGAGATCAGCAGGATCACCAGGAAATACATCAGCGAGAACGCCGCCGCGGGCCCGAGGTCGAACTGCCCCAGCGCCATCTTCACCAGGTCGATCGACAGGAACGTGGTGGCGTTGCCCGGACCGCCGCCGGTGACGACGAAGGGCTCGGTGTAGATCATGAAGCTGTCCATGAAGCGCAGCAGGATCGCGATCATCAGCACGCCGCGCATCTTGGGCAGCTCGATGTAGCGGAACACCTTCCAGCGGCTCGCCTGGTCGATGCGCGCGGCCTGGTAGTAGGCGTCGGGGATCGAGCGCAGGCCGGCATAGGCCAGCAGCGCCACCAGCGAGGTCCAGTGCCACACGTCCATCACGATGACCGTGGCCCAGGCCGAAGTGACGTCCTGGGTGTAGTTGTAGTCGATCCCGAGGCTCTCCATCGTGGCTCCAAGGAGCCCGATGTCGACCCTTCCAAAAATCTGCCAGATGGTGCCGACCACGTTCCACGGGATCAGCAGCGGCAGGCTCATCAGCACCAGGCAGACCGAGGACCACACCCCCTTCTTGGGCATGTTCAGCGCCACGATCACGCCCAGCGGCACCTCGATCGCCAGCACGATGGCCGAGAACATCGCCTGGCGCCGCAGCGCCTCCCACATGCGGTCGCTGTCGAGCAGCTCCTCGAACCACTCCAGCCCCGCCCAGAAGAACTCGTTCTGACCGAACGTGTCCTGGACCGAGTAGTTGACCACGGTCATCAGCGGGATCACCGCCGAGAAGGCGACCAGCGCCAGCACCGGCAGCACCAGGAACCAGGCGCGTTGGTTGACGGTCTTGTCCATCAGGCGGCCTCCCCCGCGATGCGCTCGCCCTCGAGGCGCCAGTCGTCGCGATAGACGTTGATCTGGGCGGGGTCGAAGACCACCCGGGTCATGTCGGCGCCCAGCGGCTGGCCCTCGGGCGCGACGATGCTGATCGGGGTCCCGGACAGGGTGGCGCGCACGATGCGGTGCCGGCCCACGTCCTCGACCCGCTCGATGCTCACGGGCAGGCCCTCGGTGGCGGACAGGCGGGCGAATTCCGGCCGCACGCCGATCGCGACCCGGCCCTCGGGGGCGCCGTAGCCGCGGCCCAGCGGCACCTGCGCGCCGCCCTCAGCCGGGTCGAGATGGGCCACCGCCCCCTCGACCCTGGCAGGGACCAGGTTCATGCCGGGCGAGCCGATGAAATAGCCCACGAAGGTGTGGGCGGGCCGCTCGAACAGCTCCTGCGGCGTGCCGATCTGGACCACCTGCCCCTCATGCATCACCACCACCTTGTCGGCGAAGGTCAGCGCCTCGGTCTGGTCGTGGGTGACGTAGATCATCGTGTGGCGGAACTCGTGGTGCAGCGATTTCAGCTGCGTGCGCAGGCGCCACTTCATGTGCGGGTCGATGACGGTCAGCGGCTCGTCGAACAGCAGCGCGTTGACGTCCTCGCGCACCATTCCCCGGCCGAGGCTGATCTTCTGCTTGGCGTCGGCGGTCAGCCCCTGGGCGCGGCGGTCGAGCTCGGCCTCCATGCCGATCATGCCGGCCACCGTCTGCACCCGCTGGGCGACATAGGCGCGGTCCATGCCGCGGTTCTTCAGCGGAAAGGCCAGGTTCTCGCGCACGGTCATGGTGTCGTAGACCACGGGGAACTGGAACACCTGGGCGATGTTGCGCTCGGCCGTGGGGGCGTGGGTGACGTCCTTGTCGCCAAACAGGATCCGCCCGCGCGAGGGCGTCAGCAGGCCGGAGATGATGTTGAGCAGCGTCGACTTCCCGCAGCCCGAGGGGCCGAGCAGCGCATAGGCCTCGCCGTCCGCCCACTCGAGGTTCAGCGGGCGCAGCGCGTAGTCGGCCTCGGAGGCGGGCGAGGGCAGGTAGGAATGCGCCAGATCGTCGAGCGTGATGCGGGCCATGCTCCCCTCCCCCTCAGGCCGCCAGCGCGTAGGGCGCGGGCGCGACCAGCGCCCCGTCCTCGCCGAAGACATAGACATGGGCGGGGTCGAGATGGACCTGCAGCGGAGCGCCGATCTCCAGCTCCCGCACGCCGTGGACCAGGCCGACCCAGCGCTCTCCGTGGTGATCGAGGTGGACGAAGGTCTCCGAGCCGGTGATCTCGGCCACCGCCAGATGCGTGGTGAAGGCCATCGAGTCCGCCGCGTGCCGCTCCAGCTCGAGGTGGTTGGGCCGGAAGCCCGCCAGGTAGCGCCCGTCGGGAAGCCGCGCCAGCGCGCCGGCGGCGGGCGCGGCCTGGCCGTCGCCGAAGTTCAGCCGGTCGCCGGATTTCTCCACCGGCAGGAAGTTCATCGGCGGGTCCGAGAAGACCCGCGCGGTGGTGGCGTCCTGCGGGCGGCGATAGACCTCGGGCGTGGGGCCGAACTGGGTGACGCGCCCCTCCCACAGGGTGGCGGTCGAGCCGCCGAGCAGCAGCGCCTCCTCCGGCTCGGTGGTGGCGTAGACGAAGATCGCGCCCGAGGCCTCGAAGATCCGCGGGATCTCGATCCGCAGCTCCTCGCGCAGCTTGTAGTCGAGGTTGGCCAGCGGCTCGTCCAGCAGCACCAGGCCCGCGTCCTTGACCAGCGCGCGGGCCAGCGCGCAGCGCTGCTGCTGGCCGCCCGACAGCTCCAGCGGGCGGCGGCCGAGCATCGGGGTCAGCTTCATCATCTCGGCCACCTCGCCCACCCGCCGGGCGATCTCGTCCTTCGGGCGGCGCTGCAGGCGCAGGGGCGAGGCGATGTTCTCGAACACGCTCATCGCGGGGTAATTGATGAACTGCTGGTAGACCATGGCCACGCCCCGGTCCTGCACCCGGCGTCCGGTGACGTCCTCGCCCTCCCACAGCACGCGGCCCTCGGTGGGAACGTCGAGCCCGGCCATCAGCCGCATCAGCGTGGTCTTGCCCGCCAGCGTCGGGCCCAGCAGCACGTTCATGGTGCCGCGGGCCAGCGTCAGGTCGGTGGGGTGGACATGCACCCGCCCGGCGACGGATTTCGAAACGCCCTCGAGCGTCAGCGCCATTCGGTCTTCCCTCCCCGTCCCGGCCTGGGGCCGGGTCTTTCGCGGCGCCGCGCCGGGCGCCTTCGTTCGCAGCGCCTTGTCGAGCGCCATTGTTGGCGGCGCCTTGTCAGGCGCCGTGGCGCGCGGGGCCGGGGGGCGCGGACCTCCCTCCGCGCCCGCCCCGGACCTTGTCCCGCGGTAGAGCCGACGAAAGCATCTCGCGCCAAAGGGAGTCAAAGCATCTCTTCGCAAACGCGCGCTTTTGCGCCGAACCGCCCGATGCTGCAGCGCGTCATTGCTCGTTTCACGCTCAAACCGCGCATTGCGCTTGCATCGAGCGCGGCTTCGGCCCCATACGAAACCTTGCGAAAGCGCCGCGCGCCGCTGCCGGGGAGGCCGCCCTGTCGATCCGCCGCCACGAGATTCTCGAGATCGCCCGCCGCGAGGGCCGCGTGCTGGTCGAGGACCTGGCCGCGCGGCTGGGCGTCAGCGTGCAGACCATCCGGCGCGACCTGGGCGAACTCGCCGACGACGGCCGCCTCGACCGGGTGCACGGCGGCGCGATCCTGCCCTCGAGCGTGCGCAACATCGGCTATGAGCAGCGCCGCGCCCTGAACGGCGAGGCCAAGGGCGCGATCGCCGCGCTCTGCGCCCGCGCGATCCCCGAGGACGCCTCGCTGTTCCTGAGCATCGGCACCAGCGCCGAGGCGGTGGCCCGCGCCCTGCTCGCCCACCGCAACCTGCTGGTGGTGACCAACAACATCAACGTGGCCAACATCCTGACCGCCAATCCCAGCTGCGAGATCGTGCTGACCGGCGGCGCCCTGCGGCGCAGCGACGGCGGGCTGGTGGGCGAGATGACCCTGCAGGCGATCGAGCGCTTCAAGGTCGACCTTGCGGTGATCGGCTGCTCGGCGCTGGACGAGGACGGCGACATCCTCGACTACGACCCCCAGGAGGTCGGCGTCAGCCGGCGGATCGTGAGCCTCGCCCGACGCTCGGTGCTGGTGGCCGACCACACCAAGCTGCAGCGCAGCGCGCCGGTGCGCATCGCCTCGCTGCGCGACCTGGCGGGGGTGTTCACCGACCTGCCCTTTCCCGGCCCGCTGGCGCAGCGCTGCCGCGAGTGGTCCACCCCGCTCGAGGTCGCCTGGCCCGACGGCCCGCCCCCCGCCGCCGCGGCCGAGGACGGGGGCCCGCCCCTCGCGCCTCAGATCGAGAGGTAGCGGTCGGTGATCTCCCGGTTGGCGCGCAGGCCGGCGATGGTGTCGCGATAGACCACCACGCCCTTGTCGATCACCGCGGCGTGGGTGGCGACGGCGAGGCAGAAGTGCATGTTCTGCTCGGCCATCAGGATGGTTACGCCCATGCCGCGCAGGGTGGCGATCAGCTTGCCGATCTCGGCCACGATGATCGGGGCCAGCCCCTCGGACGGCTCGTCGAGCAGCACCAGGTCGGGGTTGCCCATCAGGGTGCGGGCGATGGTCAGCATCTGCTGCTCGCCGCCCGAAAGGCGGCCGGCCATGCGCCCCTTCATGCCCGCAAGCAGGGGGAACACCTCCCAGATCCGCTCCAGCGTCCAGTCGGTCTTGCCGGCGGGGCCCTTCTTCTCGCCGATCAGGAGGTTGTCCTCGACCGAATGCTCGGGGAACACCTGCCGGTCCTCGGGGACATAGCCGATGCCGGCCCGCGCGATGCGGTGGGGCGCGGCGCCGGCCATCTCGGCGCCGCGCAGGCGGACCGAGCCGCGCCGCGGCGGCGCGATGCCCGCGATCGCCTTGAAGGTGGTGGACTTGCCCGCCCCGTTGCGCCCCAGCAGGGCGACCGTGTGCCCCTCGCCGACCGCGAGCCCCAGTCCGAACAGGATCTGGCTGGCGCCGTAGTAGACGTCGAGCCCCTCGACCTCCAGCAGCGGCGCGGCGGTTGCGGGGGCGTGCTCGGCCAGGGTGTCCGCGTCGGCCATCAGGCGCCCTCCGTCACGGCGTGGTGGTGATCCTGGCCGAGGTAGGCGTCGATCACGGCCTGGTTGCGCTTGATCTCCTCGGGCGTCCCCTGCGCCAGAACCTGGCCGTAGCTGAGCACGTCGATCGACTGGGCGATCTGGAAGACGATGTCCATGTCATGCTCGATGAAGATCACCGTGAGGTCCGAGCCCTCCCACAGCGCGTGGACCTTCTCGATCATCCGCCAGCGTTCCTCGGCGCCCATGCCGGCGGTGGGTTCGTCGAGCAGCAGCACCTTGGGCTCCAGCGCCAGCGCGAGGCCGATGTCGAGCAGCTTCTGCTCGCCGTGCGAGAGGTTGCGCGACACGGCCCCGGCGCGGGGCGTCAGGCCCAGCAGGTCCATGATCTCGCCCGCCCGCTCCCGCGCCGCCGGCAGGGGGGCGCGGCGCAGCATCGAGAACAGCTCGCCCCGCTGCGCGGTGACGGCGGCGACCAGGCTCTGCTCCATGGTCATGTCGGGGAAGATGCTGGCCACCTGGAAGGCCCGGGTCATGCCCCGGCGCACGACCTCGAGGGCCGACAGGCCGACAAGCTCCTCGCCGTCCAGCTTCACCTCGCCCCGGTCGGGGCGGATGTGGCCGGAGATCAGGTTGAAGAAGGTGGTCTTGCCCGCCCCGTTCGGCCCGATGATGGCGGTCAGAGAGCCTGCGGGAAAGTCGAGCGTCACCCCGCGCATCGCCTCGACCCCGCCGAAGGATTTCGCGAGATCGCGGATCTGGAGCATCGGTTGGGTCATGCGTTCCCCCTCGCCGGCGGAAACGGCGCGTAGGTGGTCCAGGCCGGGCCCGAGAGCCAGCCGCCGTCCACCGGCAGCGTCACCCCGCTGATCGCCGAGGACGCGTCCGAGCACAGGAAGGTCACGGCCGAGGCGATCTCCTCGGGCCGCACCAGTCGGCCCATCGGGGTCATGCCCTGCATCGGGCCGGGGTCGCGCTCGCCGTTCTCAAAGCGCTCGGCGAGCGCGGGGGTCAGGGTGAAGCCCGGCGAGACCGCGTTGACCCGCACGCCCGAACGTCCCCACTCGGTCGCCAGGCACTCGGTCATCGAGATCACTGCGGCCTTGGCCGGCGCATAGGCGTGCAGCGGCAGGGCGCGCATCCCGGCGATGGAAGCTATGTTGACGATCGCCCCGGTGCCGCGCAGGGCCATGCGCCGCCCCCAGGCGACGCAGCTGACCCAGACGCCGCGCTGGTCGACGGCGACAACGCGGTCCCACTCGGACATCGGCAGATCCTCGGGCGACTGCGGCAGTTGCAGCACGCCCGCCGAGGTCACCAGGGCCGAGGCGGGGCCCATGTCCGCGTCGAGCTTGGCCGCCAGCGCCTCCACGGCGTCCGCGTCGCGCACGTCGAGGAAGGCGGGGACGTGGCCCTCGCCGGAGAGGCCCGCCGCGACGATCTCGGCGCCGGCGAGGTTCACGTCGAGCACGGCGACGCGGGCGCCGGCCTCGGCCAGCGCCTGGCAGCAGGCGGCGCCGATGCCGCTGGCGCCGCCGGTGACGACCGCGACGCGGCCGGTCATGTCCATCATGCGTTTCCTCCCGATGGGGCGGCGGGGCGGGCGGCGGCGGCCCGCTCGCGCCGCGCCTCGCGCCAGTCGAGGGCGAAGTCCGCCAGCCCCCGGCGCAGGCCCAGCACCGCCACCACGATGACGATGCCCAGCACCAGACCGTGATGCTCGGTCACGCCGGTGACGTAGTGGTTCAGCCCCTGCAGCAGCACCGCGCCGAGCAGCGGGCCCAGGAACACCCGGCTGCCGCCCAGCATGATCATGAAGATCGCCTGGCCCGACATGGTCCAGTAGGCGAACTCGGGGTAGGCGCCGGACGCGAACAGCGCCAGCAGCACCCCCCCGACCGAGGCGACCGAGCCCGCCAGAACGAAGCTCAGCAGCTTGGCCCGGTAGGCGTTCACGCCCAGGAACACCGCGCGGTCGGGGTTGTCGCGGATCATGCGCAGGGTGTGGCCGAAGGGGCTCTGGACGATCTGGCGCAGCAGCAGGATGCAGATCACGAAGACGATCATGCAGAACGTGTAGAACGCCCGCGGGGAGGTCAGGTCGATCCCCCAGAACGCCGGCCGCGGGATGCCGCCCATCAGCCCCTGGTCGCCGCCGGTCAGCGACACCCAGGTCAGGATGATCGAGTGGAACATCATCTGGAAGGCGAGCGTGAGGAAGGCGAAGTAGATCTCCTTCAGCCGCACGCAGATCGCGCCGACGATCAAGGCCGTCAGCGCCGAGAACCCCACCGCCAGCACGAAGGCCACGGGGATCGAGACCGTCCCCGACTGCATCAGCAGCCCGAAGGAGTAGGCGCCGGAGGCGAAATAGGCCGCGTGCCCGAAGCTGACGAGGCCGGTGTAGCCGGTCAGCAGGTTCAGCGACATCGCCAGCAGCCCATAGGCGGCGACATAGATCAGGAAGTCGCTCAGCGCCGCCGATCCGGTCAGCCCGGGGATCAGCAGCAGCGCGACCAGGGCGACGAGGCCGACGCCCAGGTCGCGGATCAGGCCCGGTCCCATGCTCACACCTGCCGTCCGAACAGGCCCGAGGGGCGCAGGATCAGCACGAGGCCCATCATCACGAACATCGCTCCGTCCACGAACAGCGGAAAGCCGATCGAGCCGAAGGACCGCGTCAGCCCGATCAGAAGCGAGGCCACGAACGCCCCCACGATCGAGCCCATGCCTCCGATCACCGTGACGATGAAGCTCTCGATCAGGATCGACAGGCCCATGCCCGGCGTCAGCGTGCGCACCGGCGCCGCCAAAGCGCCCGCCAGCCCCGCCAGCAGCGAGCCGATGCCGAAGACCGAGGCGTAGAGCACGGAGGTGTTCACCCCCAGCGCGCCGACCATCTGCGGGTTGTGGGCGGCCGCGCGCACCAGCTTGCCGAAGCGGGTCTTGGCGATGCCGATCCACAGGATCGCGCCCACCGTGACCGAGGCGCAGATCATGAACAGGTAGTAGGGCGGCACCGGCCCGCCGGCGATGAACATCGGCGGCAGCGCGAAGCTCTGCGGCATGCCCATCATCTGGTACTCGGCGCCCCAGATGATCTTCACCATGTCGTCCAGGATCAGCACGAAGGCGTAGCACAACAGCAGCTGCATCAGCACGTCGCGCCCGTAGATGCGCGAGATGAACAGCCGCTCGAAGATCGCGCCGAACAGCGCCATGCCTCCCGCGCCGGCGGCCATCGCCACCACGAAGTTGCCGGTCAGCTGATAGCCGGCCAGCGCGAAATACGCGCCCAGCATGTAGAAGGCGCCGTGGGCGAAGTTGATCACCCCCAGCACCCCGAAGATCAGCGACAGGCCCGAGGCGACCAGGAACAGAAGCATCCCGATGATCAGCCCGGTCGAGACCTGGGTGACCGCGCAGGCGGGCACGGAGAGGCAGCCGAACAGCGCCGTGAGGTCCATGAACGTCTCCCGATGAGGGGCTTAGGAGCGGACCCGCCCCGGCCGGACGGCCGGGACGGGCGCGGAAGAGAGGGCCGCCTCGGGCGCGAGGACCCCGAACCGCCGCGCAAGCGCGCGATCCCGGGCCATCGCGCCGGGGCGCGGGTCACAAGCGCCGCGCCTGCGCAGTTGCGCGCGCGCCGCGCCCGCGCGGCGGGCGCTCAGGCGTAGCCCTGGCGCTTCTTCCACTCCTGCTCGAGGGTCAGGATCTCGTCCCAGTCGCCGCGCTCCCAGTTCTGGAAGCCCTTGGGATCGGGGCGCGACTGGCCCCAGGCGACGGGGTAGCCGATGATCGTGTGATCGTCCGCGCGCATGGTGATCTCGCCCGTCTCGGTGAACGGGCTCTCGACCGAAGCGCCCTTCACCGCGTCGGCCAGCGCCTGGCCGTCGGTTTTGCCGCCCGTGGCCGTCAGCGCCTGGTCGATGAACTGCACGGCGGTGTAGGTCTGCCAGGCCCAGTTGGTGGGCTCGGTCTCCGAGATCTCGGTGAAGCCCTGGTGGAAGGCCTTGTTGGCCTCGCTGTCGGGATAGTCGGGATCGTAGCGGAACACCGAATGCAGGCCCGAGGGCAGCTGCTTGAGCGCATTGACGATCGGCGGATCGGCGAGCCCGCCCGAGAACCACTGCAGCCCGCCCGCGAAGATCTGGTAAAGGTTCGCCTGCTCGAGAAACGAGACCAGGTCGCCGCCCCACAGCGCCGAGTAGATCGCGTCGGGCTGCACCTGCAGGACCCGGGTGACATAGGCGGTGTAATCCGGCTCGAACAGCTTGGGCCAGGCTTCGTTCACCACCTCGATCTCGGGGGCGAAGATCTTGAGATACTCGACGAACTGCGAGGTGTTGTCCCGGCCGTAGGCGTAGTCGGGCGAGCAGGTCATCCACTTCATCAGGTTGTCGCGCTTGGCGATCTCGGCGGCGTACTTGCCCCCCGCGACCGCGTCGTGGATGCCCTGGCGGGCGGCGCGGAAGGCGGTGGGCTTGTGCAGCTTGGGATCGGCGGTCAGCGCCGAGGTCTCAGAGCAGGTGTGCAGGCACAGCACGCCCAGCTCGCCCACCACCTCATGGACCGCAAAGGCGCCCGAGGAGGCCTCGGCGTCGATGATGATCTCGCAGCCCTCGGTGTTGACCAGGTCGCGGGTGACGCGGGCGGCCTCGTCGGGCTGGCCGCGGGAATCGCGGACCACCAGCTCGACCTCGCGGCCGCCGAAGCCGCCGGCGGCGTTGGCCTGGTTCACCGCCAGGATCGCGGCGTCGCGGCTCGAGGTGCCCAGGATCGCCACGCGGCCCGACAGGATGGTGGGCATGCCGACGCGGATCTTGGCGCCCTGGCCGCGGGCCACGAAGGGCGCGCCCAGCGCCGAGACGGCGGTCGCCGCGCCGACCGCGGCCAGCACCTGGCGACGCGACGGACGCAGCGACGGACCTCGTGACGGACTCGGGGCGTTGGTTCGGGTCATGTCTGGTTTTCCTCCCATGCGCCGGGCGCGTCGTTGGCGCGCGCCCTGGCCGGCCGTCCCCCGGACACGGGTCCGCGGGTCAACCGTTCGCCATCCTGACCAACCGCCGGACAGAACGTCAAGGATTCATGCGGCGGCCTGCCGCACCCCGGCCCGCGCAACGCAGCCGGCCGCGCCGGGGCTTTTCCCGGCGCGGCGACGAAACCGCGGCAGCGAGGCCGGACCGGGCGCAGGCGCCCCCGGTCCGCGGGGCTCAGACCCCCGGCGCCTCGATCAGCGAGGTCTTGGCCCCCGCCGGGGCGCCCGGCAGCGGCGGCGCGTCCGGGCCGGTCAGCTCGGCCAGCACCGGGGGCGGAGGCGCGGCGGGATCGGCGGGCGCGCCCATCGCGAAGCCCTCGTAGCCCCGCGCGGCGACCGCGTCGCAGATCTGGCGGAAGCGCACCATGCCGCCCGCGTAGGGCATGAACACCCGCGGCTTGCCCGGCACGTTGGCGCCCAGATACCAGCTGTGCCCGGCCTGCGGCAGCAGCGTGGCGTTGGCCGCATCGTTGACGTGGCTCATCCAGGCCTCGGCCGCGGCGGGGGTCGCCTCGATCCGGTCGACGCCCTCGCGCTCCATCGTCTCGATGCAGTCGGCGATCCATTCCACGTGCTGCTCGATGGGCACGATCATGTTGGCAAGCACCGAAGGGCTGCCGGGCCCGGTGACGGTGAACAGGTTCGGATAGCCCGGGATCGCCACGCCAACCCAGGTCTTGGGGCCCGCGGCCCAGTCGTCCTTCAGACGGCGTCCGTCGGCGCCCTGGAAGTCGATGGACAAGAGCGGCCCGGTCATCGCGTCGAAGCCGGTGGCGAAGACGATCACGTCCAGCTCATGGACCTTGCCCGATTCGAGCTCGATCCCCTCGGGCACGATTCGCCTGATGGGATCGGCCCGCACGTCGACCACGTCGACATGGTCCTTGTTGAACGTGTCGAAATAGTTGGTGTCGATGGGCGGGCGCTTGGCCGCGTAGGGGTGATCGATGTCCGAGAGGACCGCGGCCGTCTCGGGATCCTTGACGATCTCGCGGATCTTGCCCTTGAGGAACTCGGCGGCGGTGTCGTTGGCCGCCTTGCTCAGCAGCAGGTCGTGGAACACCGCGCGGAAGCGCAGGCCGCCGACCTCCCAGGCCTTTTCATAGCGCGCGCGACGGGTCTCCGCGTCCTGATCCATCGCCTTGTCGGTCGAGATCCGGAACGGATGCGCGTTGGGGGTCGAGCGGACCAGCTTGCGCACCTCCTCGAAGTTGTCGCGCCACTCCTGCTTGCGCTGTTCGTTCAGCGGGCCGTTGCGCGCCGGCACCGAATAGTTGGCGGTGCGCTGGAAGACCGTCAGAGTCTGCGCCGTCTCGGCGATCACCGGCACGGCCTGGATCCCGGTCGAGCCGGTGCCCACCTGCCCCACCCGCTTGCCGGCGAAATCCACGCCCTCATGCGGCCAGCGGCCGGTGTGATGCCATTCGCCCCTGAAATCCTCGAGCCCCGGAATCGCGGGCACGTTGGCCGAGCTGAGACAGCCCACCGCGGTGATCAGCCAGCGGCAGGAGAAGCGCTCGCCGGCCTCCGTGGTCACGGTCCAGCGGCGGGCGGCCTCGTCCCAGGCGGCGGCGGTCACGCGGGTGGAAAGCTGGATGTCGGGGCGCAGCGCCAGCGTGTCGGCGACGTGGTTGAGATAGGCGCGGATCTCCTCCTGGCCCGGATAGCGCTCGGAGTAGTCCCAGCTCTCGTGCAGCTCGCGCGAGAAGAAATAGCGGTAGGAGTGGCTCTCCGAGTCGCAGCGCGCGCCGGGATAGCGGTTCCAGTACCAGGTGCCGCCGACGCCGTCTCCGGTCTCTAGCACGCGGGCCTTCAGCCCCAGCCGGTCGCGCAGCAGATGCAGCTGGTAGAGGCCTGCGAATCCCGCGCCGACGATGACGGCGTCAAGGGATTGGGGGCGTCCTCCGGTCTGTGTGGTCATTGGGTTCTCCTCCGGTGCGCGCCTTTTCGGCGACGTGTTCCGGCCCCGCGCGTCCCGGCGCGCCGGGAGCCGGCTTTCGCGGAGGAGTTTCCGTTGAGGCGGGCATGGATTGCAAGGCCCGCTTACGATGGCGGTCGCGCGCCGCCACGAAGTCGTTGCCATGGCCGCGGGCGGCCGTCAGACTCCCGTCCAATCAACAGCGAGAGCCCGGGCGCCTCGAGGCCGGGCCGGGGAGGACCACATGACCGGACCACGCGCGCGTCCCGCCCGAGCGGAGGCCGCCCGATGAGCCGCCCCCTCGTGCGCTGCTACACCGACTACAAGAGCCCCTACGCCTATGTCGCGCTGGCCCCCACGCAGGCGCTGGCGGCCCGCTGGGACCTGGAGCTGGAGTGGCGGCCCTACACCCTGCGCATCGCCGAGTATCTGGGCTCGGTCGAGGACCGCAGCCCGCATGACTGGCGCAAGGTGCGCTACGCCTACATGGACGCGCGGCGGCACGCGAACCTGCAGGGGCTGACGCTGAAGGGCCCGAGGCGGATCTACGACGGCTACTGGTCGAACGCGGGAATGCTGTTCGCGCAGGCCCACGGGATCTTCGAGGGCTACCACGCCGCGGTGTTCGAGAAGTTCTGGCGCCACGCCCTGGACGTGGATTCCCCGGACGACATCTGCGCCGAGATCGCGGCGGTTGGCGGCGACGTCGACGCCTTCCGCACCTATGCCGAGGGTCCCGGCCGCGCCGAACAGGCCCGCATCGTGACCGAGGCCGAGGAGCTGGGCGTGTTCGGCGTCCCCAGTTTCCTCTACGAGGGGGAGCTGTTCTGGGGCGGCGACCGGCTGTGGATGCTCGAAGACCGGCTGCGGGCGCGGGCGGCGCAGGCCTGACCCCTCTTGGCCCGCCCCCCTTGACCCGCCCCCCGCCCCGCCCTTTCTCCGGGAGGACCCCCGCCGCAAGGAGCCTCCCATGACCCGAACCGCCGTGATCACCGGCGCCGGCCGCGGCATCGGCCGCGCCTGCGCCGAGCGTCTGCTGGCCGAGGGCTGGCGCGTGGCCGCGCTGGAGAAGGACGCGGCCATGGTCGCCGCGATGGCCGCCCGTCACCCCGGCGACGCGGCTCTGGCGCTCGAGACCGACGTGGCGCAGGAGGACGCGGTGCGCGCGGCCTTCGCGCGCATCGACGACTGGGCGCCCGGCGGGCTGGACCTGCTGCTCAACAACGCCGCCATCGCCTCCGCCCCGCGGATCCCGGTGGCGGAGCTGAGCCTCGAGGAATGGCGCCGCCAGCTCGACGCAGGGCTGACCAGCGTGTTCCTGTGCGTGCGCGCGGCGATCCCGGCGCTGCGGCGGAGCGGCGGCTCGGTGGTCTCGATGGCCTCGACGCGGGCCTTCCAGTCGGAGGCGGACACCGAGCCCTATGCCGCGGCCAAGGGCGGGATCGTGGCGCTGACCCATGCGCTGGCGGTCAGCCTGGGGCCACAGATCCGGGTGAACGCGGTGGCGCCGGGCTGGATCGAGACGGGCCACCTGCAGGGCGAGGGGACCGCGCCCTTCCCCGAGCATTCGCAGGCCGACCGCGAGCAGCACCCCGCCGGCCGCGTCGGCCGGCCCGAGGACATCGCCGAGGCGGTGCTCTACCTCGCGAACGCGGGTTTCGTCACCGGCCAGGTGCTGACGGTCGACGGGGGAATGACGCGCAAGATGATCTACGAGGCGTAAGCGCCGCGGCCCGAGCCGCCGCCCCTCGGCCTGGGTGGCGGCGGCTCGGCCGAGGCCCCGGGTCAAGCCCGGGGCGCGCCCCTGGCGGCGACCCGGGCGCATTGGGCCCGCCGCTTGCGCGAGGCCGCAAGACAGGCCGGCTCGGACGCGGGCGAGGCAAGACAGGCCGGCTCAGACGCCGGCGAGCTCGGCGGCGAAGCGCCCGGCGACCGAGGCCGCCAGCAGCGCCGGGGCGCCGTGGATGGCGGCGGCGCGGGCGCGGGCGGCCTGGGTGTAGCTGATGCAGTCCATCGCCACGAGGTCGGGCGCCTCGCCCTGCATGGCGCGGGCGGCGGCCTCGATGGCGTCGGCGTCCGCGTCCGGCGAGAGGGGCAGCGCCACCGCCTCGAGCCCGCTCGCGGCCCAGCGGGCGACGGCGTTGGCGGCCTGCGCGGGCGAGGGGATGAACACGCCCAGCCGGCCGCCCCGGGGCAGGCAGGCGGTGACGGCGCCGGCCAGCAGGTCCGAGGCGAAGTGCACCCCCGGCGCCGCCAGCCCCGCGAACCGGCCGGTGCAGCAGACCACCGCCGCCGAGGCGCCCATGGCCGAGAGATCGGCGAGCCGCGCCGCCATCCCCTCGGTCACCACCGCCTTCGAGACCAGCGTGGTCGACCCGTCGGGCAGCGTGGTGAACAGCGTGTCGGCGTCGTCCCGCGGCGGGCGGGCGCGGACCTCGTCGTCCGACAGGTGATCGAGGGCGCCGAGCATCCGCAGCTCGGCCTCCCCCGTCACCCGGGCGATCTCGGCCAGCAGCGCCGGGCGCGGCGCCTTGCCCACCACCAGCAGGCCGACCAGCGGCGCCGAAGCGCGGCCGGCGAGGGCGGCGTCCGCCGCCGGCGTCATGCCGCGGCCTCAGGGGCGAGAGGGGTCATTCCGCGGCCTCCGGCGCGACACGTCATTCCGCGGCCTCCGGCGCGAGGGCGGCGGCCTCGCCGACCACGCGCACGCGGGTGCGGATCGCCTTGCCGGGAAGGTAGCTGAGCGGCAGGTCCTCCACATCGATCACCTTGATCGTGGCGGGGTCGGCGCCGGCGCGGGCCGCGCTCTCGACCGCCTCGGCGCGGGCGAGCGCGATGGCCTCGTCCCGCTCCACGTCGCGGTAGATGCGGTCGGTCTCGCCCGAGATCTGGGCGATGGCCGCGCCCACCGCGTTGGCGACGTTGGAATGCTCGACGTGGACCACCTCGGAGATGCCGGGGATGCGGTCGGGGATCAGCATCGCGCCGCCGCCCACCGCCAGCAGCGGGACCTCGGTCGCGTCGGTCTTCATGCGGTCGACATTCTCGGCCACGCTCTCGTGGATCTTCGCGAGCGCCGCCCTCACGAAGCCGCGGTCGAGCCCCGCCACCCTCGACCTGTCGCCCAGATCCAGCAGGCCCGAGGCGACGGCGATGTCGGTCGCGGTGACGGTCGAGCCGCCGAAGACCATCGCCTCCTGCCCCAGCCGGTAGCCGACCGAGCGGGGGCCGACCGTGATCGGGTCCCGGCCGACGATGGTGCCGCCGCCGACCGCGATCGACAGCAGGTCGGGCATCCGGAACAGGGTCCGGACCCCCCCGATCTCGACCACGTTGTTGGCCTCGCGCGGGAAGCCGTTGACCAGGCAGCCGATGTCGGCGGTGGTGCCGCCCACGTCGCAGACCATGGCGTTCTCGATCCCCGCCAGCAGGGCCGCGCCGCGCATGGAATTGGTCGGGCCCGAGGCGAAGGAGAACACCGGGTATTCGCGCGCCGCCTCGGCCAGCGCCACGGTGCCGTCGTTCTGGGTGATGTAGAGCCGCGCGTTCAGCCCCGAGGCCGCCACCGCGTCGACGAAGGCCTGCGTGGTCTCGCGCGCCAGCTCGATCAGCGAGGCGTTCATCAGCGCCACGTTCTCCCGCTCCAGCAGGCCGATGCGGCCCAAAGCGGACGAGAGGGTGACGTGGCAGTCGGGATGCTCCTGCCGCACGATCTCGGCGGCGCGTTCTTCGCAGGCCGCGGTGAGGGGGGAGAAGGTGGCGGAGATGGCGACCGCGTTCACGCCCTCGGCGCGGATGGCGCGGGCGGCGGCGGCGACCTCGGCCTCGTCCATCGGCACCAGCTCGCGGCCGTCGTATTCGTGGCCGCCGTGGACCAGATGCACGCCGCCGACCACCTGGGCCGCGAGATCCGCCGGCCAGTCGCAGAAGGGCTTCAGCGAGGCCGAGGCGGGCAGCGACACCCGGATCGCGGCGGCGCGCCCGAGGTTGCGACGCTCGACCACCGCGTTGGTGTAGTGGGTGGTGCCGATCATCACCGCCGTGACGCCCTGCGCCGCGGGACCGGCCTTGGCGACCAGCTCCTTGAGGGCGGCGCGCACGCCGGAGGTGACGTCGGCGGTGGTGAAGGTCTTCACCGCCGCCAGCACCTTGTTCCCCTCGAGGAGGGCCGCGTCGGTGTTGGTGCCGCCGACATCGATGCCGATGCGCTTCATGGGGGTGCTCACGCCGAGGCTCCTTCGAAGACGGACTTGAACTCGATGTCGAAGCCGAAGGCGCGCGGGCCGACGGCCGAAAGGCCGGCCTCCGAGAGGAACACCTCCGGCGCCGGCAGGGCCAGCACCGAGACACGCTGCCCGAAGCGGATCACGTCGGTGCCGATGCCCTCGCCCGACACGGTGTCGAGCAGGCAGATCAGGTCGGGGGTCATCACCACCGGCGTGTCGCCCTTGAAGGCGACCGAGAACTCGTTCTGGAAGTGCACGACCATGTCCGAGCCCGCGTCGGGACCCAGCCCCTCGAGCTTGGCCTTGCCGCGCAGAAACCCCTCGGTCGCGCGACGCTCGACGTCGGTGATCTTGCCGGTGAACAGCAGCTTGCCGTGGCCCGCTTCCAGCACCGCCTCGATCGGGTCGGTGTGGGCGCGGCGGGCCTGCGCGACCTTGCGGCCGAGGTCGATGGCCTTGGAGACCGAGTAGAGGATGCCGTGCTGCTTGACCTCGGCGCCGGTGCGGGGCGCCTTGCAGGTGGAGGCGACCGAGCCGATTTCCGTGCAGGCCTTGCGCGAGATCCGCTCCATCCACCGCCAGGAGGCGGCGCGCGGAAAGATGATCTCGTTGTCGCGGATGTCGGCCATGGTCAGCGGGTAGCAGCGCAGGCCCGCCACGGCGACCGAGGTCATCTGCGCTTCGGGATAGGCGCGGCCCATGGTGTCGGCGTCGACCACCGGGTAGCCGGTCATCGCGGCCACCATCATCGGATGCACGCCGTTGCCGCCGCCGATCTCGAGCGCCATCACCGCGTCGAACTTGCGGCCCAGGTGCTCCTCCATCATGCGCAGGGGCTTCACGGCGAAGTCGGGGTCGGCCAGACGCTCCTGCCCCACGAGGGGCGCGCCCATGTTCGAGAGCACCGCGACCACCGCGTCGTCGGGCAGCGCCATCGGGTCGATCAGGTCGACCGAGCGGCCCTCGGCATAGAGCTGCCGCATGTTGAGCAGCTTGTGATACGGATCGCCGCCGCCGCCGGTGCCCAGGATCCAGGCGCCGATGGCCAGCGCCTCCATGTCGTCGGCCGTCAGCGCCCTGTGGGTCTGGCTGGGGCTGCGTCGCGCAAGCGTGCTCATCGGGCGGGGTCCTCCGGGGTCGACGGCGAGAGGTCGGCGCGGCGTCCGGCCGCGACGGGGTGTCGGCAAGGCGCCGCCGCCGGACTGGGGGCGAAGGGGGCGCGTCGCCCCTCGAAAAGACCCGCGGTCCCCCGTCCGCGCAAATAGCGATGGCGGATGCAGGTCATGCGTTCAGCCTATGATTTGGGCGGAACCGGGGGGCGCAGCCGGGGGCCGCGCGGCGAGTCCGCCTGTTCGGCAGGCGCGCCGCCCCCCGTGCGCCCGAAATCCGGGCGCCAAAGCCGCTGTTTCATAGGCGAGGCGAATACCGCGCATCAGCAATGGCTAGTTTTCCTGCTGTCACGCATCTGCCTTGAATGAGGCCGCCGAAGCTCTCCGGCGTTCCGACCCCCGACCCGGGCGGAGCGGGCGCCAGCAAGAGGCGCCGGGACGCGGACAAGGGGCCCACAGGCCCGCTCGCGGATCCGGGGCCCCCGACAGGAAGGATGCGAACCGTTATGTGGAAGGCCCTGAGAGGCGGACGCGCCGCCGCCGCCGCGCTGGCGATCGCCGCCGCCGTCGCCGCCGTGTCGCCCGCGCAGGCGGTCGAGAAGGTCGACGGCAAGTTCTGGATGGTGATCGGGGGCCGGCAGGCGGTCAGCCACGTCGATCCCGGCCAGTCCTACGACTACGCCATCCGGATGATGACCCAGGCCCTCTACGACGGGCTGGTGAAATACGAGGGCGATCCCCCGCAGGTGAAGCCCTGGCTCGCCGAAAGCTGGGAGACCTCGGAGGACGGCCTGACCTGGACCTTCCACCTCGCCCAGAACGCCGCCTTCCACAACGGCGACCCCGTGACCGCCGAGGCGGTGGTCTATTCCTACCAGCGCGTGCTGGAGATGAACGAGGGCGTCGCCTGGATGCTCTCGGACGTGCTGTCGGCTGAGAACATCAAGGCGCTGGACGCCCACACGGTCGAGTTCACGCTGGACCGGCCCTATGCGCCGTTCCTGTCGTTCCTGCCCTGGTGGTTCGTGGTCAACCCCGCCCAGGTCGAGCCCAACGTGGTGGACGGCGACTTCGGCAAGGCCTGGCTGGCGTCGAACGAGGCGGGCTCCGGCCCCTACACGCTCGAGCGGTTCGACCAGGGCACGTCCTACTGGCTCAAGCGCAACGCGGACTACTGGAAGGGCTTCCCCTACGAGGACGACGCGATGGGCGGGATCATCTACCGCCTGATCCGCGAGAGCTCCTCCCAGCGGGCCTCCCTTCTGAAGGGCGAGGCGGATCTGGTGACCGACCTGACGCCCGAGGAGCTCGAGGCCGTCGGCGCGCGCGACGAGATCGAGATCACCTCGACCCCCGCGCTGACCTCCTTCGGGTTCAAGATGAACACGCAAGGCGAGCACATGTCGGACGTCAACCTGCGCAAGGCGGTGGCCTACGCCTTCGACTACGACAGCCTGATCAAGATCTACAACGGCCAGGCCAAGCTCCAGGACAGCCCCTTCACCGACGCCATCCGCGGCCATGTCGACGTCGAGGGCATCCCGCGCCAGGACCTCGAGAAGGCCAAGGAACACCTGGCGAAATCGCAGTGGCCGGACGGCGGCATCACGCTGGAGTTCGTCTACGTCCAGGGTCTGGAGCAGCAGCGCCAGATGGGTCTCGCCCTGCTCGACAGCCTCAAGGCGCTGAACATCGAGCTGGAGATGGTGCCGCTCACCTGGCCCAACATGGTGGCCCGCGCCGCGGACCCCGCGCAGTCGCCCGACCTGATGTGCATCTTCGCGACCCCGGTCTCGACCGATCCCGATGCGGTGGCGATCCAGTATCACCCGTCCTCGCACGGCAAGTACTACGGCTCGCACTTCCTCGAGGACGAGGAGCTGATCGCGATGATCGAGGAAGCCCGCGCGCTGTCGGAGTGGTCCGAGCGCGAGCCGATCTACGCGCAGATCCAGGCCAGGATCGTCGAGCTGCAGCCCGAGGTCTTCGGGATGATGCGCAACCGTTCGTTCGCGCATCGCGACTGGGTGAAGGGCTACACCGACAGCCCGATCCGCATGACCGGCGAGGTGGACCTCTACCCGCTGCACATCCAGGCGCCCTGATCCCCGGCGCCTGTCCAGGCGCCCTGATCCCCGGCGCCTGACCAGGCGCCCTGATCCCCGGCGCCTGACCAGGCGCCCTGATCTCCGGCGCCTGAGTGGGCGCCCTGTCGGGCCGCGCCTGCAATGGCGCCCCGGCAGACGCGCCCGAGCGGCGGAGCGGCGGTCCCCCCGGACCTGCGCCGCTCCGCTCCCCCCCGGCGGCGGGGTCCCCTCCCTGGCCCCGCCGCCCCCCTGTCCCGATCGTCCCGGAGCCCAGCCCCGATGAGCCGACTGATCCTCAAGCGCCTGGCGCTGACGGCGCTGATGCTGCTGGGACTGGCCGTGGTGACCTTCACCGTGGCCAATATCGCGCCCGGCGACCCCGCGCGCCTCGCCGCCGGCCCCGACGCCACCCAGGCGATGGTCGAGCGGATCCGCGAGGAGCGCGGCCTCAACCAGGCGCTGCCGCTGCGCTTTGGCTACTATGTGGCCGACCTGCTGACGGGCGATCTGGGCACCTCGGTCTACACCGGCCGCCCGGTGGCCGAGGACATGGCCAAGTTCCTGCCCGCGACGGTCGAGCTGGTGCTGTTCGCCATCACGCTGGCGGTGATCTTCGGGATCCCGCTCGGCGTCGCGGCGGCGGTGCGCCAGAACAAGGCCTCCGACCACCTGATCCGGCTGATCGCGGTCTCGGGCGTGGCGCTGCCGATGTTCTGGCTGGGCCTGATGCTGCAATGGTACCTGGCGCTGGAACTGGACCTGTTCCCGCTCGGCGGGCGGCTCGGCGTGTTCGCGGACGTGCCGCCGACGGTCACGGGGATGTACACCGTGGACGCGCTGCTGGCCGGGCGCCTCGACACCTTCGCCGAGGCGCTCTCGCACATGCTGCTGCCGGCGCTGGCGCTGTCGCTGCCCGCGCTCGCGGCGATCATCCGCGTGAACCGGGCCGAGATGCTCGAGGTGCTGGGGCGCGACTATGTCGTAAACGCCCGCGCCCAGGGCATCGGACCGGGGCGGATCGTGGGCGCCTATGCGCTCAAGAACGCGATCCTGCCGACGCTCGCGATGATCGGCCTGCGCTTTGGCTGGATGCTGGGCGGCACGGTGCTGGTCGAGGGCGTGTTCGATTTCCCCGGCGTCGGCCTCTACGCCGCCAAGGCGGCGGTGTCCTCCGACTTCGAGCCGATCATGGCCGTGACGCTCGCGCTCGGCGCCGCCTTCATGCTGACCAACCTGGTCATCGACCTGCTCTACGCCGCGCTCGATCCGCGCGTGCGGGCCCAGATCTGAGGTCGCCCGGATGTCCGACGCCGCACTCTCCCCCGCCCAGGTCGCCCCGGCCCGCCGCCCGATGCGTTTCCGCGAGACGCGGAGGATGGCGGCGACCTACTCCCGCTCGATCTCCGCCATGCTGGGCCTGGCGCTGGTCGCGCTGTTCCTGGCCACCGCCGCCTTCGGCCCCTCGGTCGCGCCGTTCCCGCAGGACGCGGTCGGCGCGGTGAACTTCGAGGCGAAGCTGCTGCCCCCCTCGGCCGAGCACTGGTTCGGCACCGACCAGGTGGGCAACGACATCTTCTCGCGCGTGCTGTTCGGCGCCCGCACCACGCTGCAGATCGGCCTGACCGTCACCGGCATCGCCATCCTGATCGGCGTGCCGCTGGGCCTGATCGCGGGCATGACCGGCGGCTGGGTGGCCGAGGCGATCATGCGGGTCACCGACGTGTTCCTGGCGATCCCCGGTCTGATCCTCGCCATCGCCATTGTCGGCGCGCTGGGGCCGGGGATCCTGAACGCGATGGTGGCGCTCAGCCTCGTGTGGTGGCCCGGCTATGTGCGCCTGGTGCAGGCCAAGACCCTGTCGCTGCGCAACGAGGTCTATGTCGACGCCGCCCGCGCGCTGGGCGCGGGGCCAATGCGCATCCTCTTCGTGCATGTGCTCCCGAACTGCCTCTCGCCGATCGTGGTGAAGGCCTCGATGGACATGGGCATGGCGATCCTGGGGGCGGCCTCGCTGGGCTTCCTCGGGCTGGGCGCGCAGCCGCCGTTCCCGGAGTGGGGGGCGATGATCGCGCAGGGGAGGTCCTATCTGCCCGACTGGTGGTGGTGCGCCTTTTTCCCCGGTCTCGCCATCTACCTCACGGTGCTGGGGTTCAACCTGATGGGCGACGGCTTGCGCGACGTGCTCGACCCGCGGCAGAGGTGAAGACGATGACCGACCCGCTTCTTTCGATCCGCGGCCTGGAGCTCGCCTTCGACACGTTCGACGGCCCCTACCACGCCATCGGCGGCGTGACCCTCGACCTGCGCCCGGGCGAGGCGCTGGGCCTCGTCGGCGAGACCGGCTGCGGCAAGTCCGTGCTGACCCGCGCCGCCTTCGGCCTGCTGCCCTCGCCGCCCGCGCGGATCACCGCCGGCTCGGTCAAGCTTGGGGGCCGGGAGCTGGTGGGCCTGCCCGAGCGCGCGCTGCGTGGCCTCCGCGGCTCCGAGGTCGCGATGATCTTCCAGGACCCGATGACCTACCTCAACCCGGTGTTCCGGGTGGGCACGCAGCTGGTGGACGCGATCCGCGCCCAGTCCAAGGGCAAGATCCGCAAGGCCGAGGCGAAGGACGTGGCCCTGGCGATGCTGGAGAAGGTGCACCTGCCCAACCCCGAGCGGCAGTTCCGCGCCTATCCCCACGAGCTTTCGGGCGGCATGCGCCAGCGCGTGCTGATCGCCATGGCGCTGGCGGCCAAGCCCCGGCTGCTGATCGCCGACGAGCCCACCACCGCCCTCGACGTCACCATCCAGGCCCAGATCCTGCGCCTGATGGGCGAGCTGGTGGAGGACATGGGCCTGACGATGATCATGATCTCCCACGACCTGGGCGTCGTGGCGCAGGTCTGCTCGCGCGTCGCCGTCATGTATGCCGGCCAGATCGTCGAGGACGCGCCGGTGGAGCGCATCTTCGAGGCGCCCTCGCACCCCTACACCCAAGGCCTGCTGAAGGCGCTGCCGCATCCCTTCAAACCGGCCGAGGCGCTGGCCTCGATCCCCGGCTCGCTGCCCGACCTGCTGCACCCGCCGACCGGCTGCCGCTTCGCCGCGCGCTGCCCCCATGCGGGTCCGGCCTGCACCGCGGGCCCGGTTCCCTTCGCCGAGCTCGCCCCCGGCCACCGCGCCGCCTGCCGCCTGCACCTGCCGGGCGGGACCGGCCGCGCCGAAGCCCTTGCGGAGACCGCCTGATGCTCGAGCTCGACGACCTGCGCATCCACTTCCCCCTCGCCTCGGGCGAGATCGTGAAGGCCGTGGACGGCGTCACCCTGAAGCTCGCGGCCGGCGAGACGGTGGGGCTGGTGGGCGAGAGCGGATCCGGAAAATCCACCATCGGCAAGGCCGCGCTGGGGCTGATCCCGGCGACCTCGGGCGCGATCCGGGTGGGCGACGAGGACGTCGTCGGCGCCTCCGCCGCCACGCTGCGCCGCCTGCGCTCGCGCGCGCAGATCATCTTCCAGGACCCGCATGCCTCGCTGAACCCGCGGATGACCATTTCGCGCTCGGTGGCCGAGGGACTGATCCTCAACACACCCCTGCGAGGCCGCGCCCTGCGCGAGCGGGTCGCCGAGCTGCTGGCCCGCGTGGGCCTGCAGGAGCAGTTCCTCAACCGCTTCCCCCACGAGCTTTCCGGCGGCCAGAAGCAGCGCGCCTGCATCGCCCGCGCGCTGGCGCTGGACCCCGAGGTGCTGGTGCTGGACGAGCCGACCTCGGCCCTCGACGTCTCGGTCCAGGCGCAGATCCTGACCTTCCTGAAGGAGCTTCAGGCGGCGCGGCCGTCGATGACCTCGCTGTTCATCTCCCACAACCTCGCGGTGGTGCGCTTCCTTTGCCAGCGGGTCGCGGTGATGTATCTGGGCCGGATCGTCGAGGAGGGGCCCGTGGACGAGGTCTTCGAGAACCCGCGCCATCCCTATACCCGCGCCCTGCTGGCCGCGGCGCCGGCGCCCGAGGCGAACCCGCGCGCCAAGGGCCCGCGGGTGGACTACGTGGAGCTGACCGGCGACATCCCCTCGCCCGTGAACACCCCGCCCGGCTGCGCCTTCCACACCCGCTGCCCCGTGGCCCGCAAGGGGATCTGCGACGTGGAGCGGCCCGTGGCGCTGGACGTCGGGCCGCGCCACGTGGCGGCCTGCCACTTCGCGAAGGATCTGGAGGCCGCATGAGCTTCCCGCTCGACCGGCTCGCGGTTCAGCTCGACTGGAACCTGCTGCGCACCTTCATGGTGATCGTGCAGGAACGCTCGATCACCGGGGCGGCGCAGCGGCTGAACATCTCGCAACCCTCGGTCTCGTCGGCCCTGCGGAGGCTGGAGGAACGGCTGGAGCTGCGCCTCGTGGAGCGCGGCGCCGGCCAGACCTTCGTGGTCACCCGCGCGGGCGAGGCCGTCTACCGCGAGGCGCTGGAGATCTACGGCGGTGTGGTGCGCCTCAACGACGTGGGCGAGGAAGGCGGCCGGGCGCTGTCGGGGGCGGTGGTGGTCTTCCGCTCCTCCCATCTCGACATGGATTTCGCCATGCCGGTGCTGGAGGCGTTCCGCGCCCTGCATCCCGGCGTGACCCTCTCGATCCGCTCGACGCCCTGCCATGACGTGGCGCAGGGGCTGTTGCAGCGCATCGCCTCTGTGGGCTTCTGCACCCGCGTCGACCCGGTGCAGCGCTTGCGCGCCCAGCCGCTGGAGCCCCAGCGCTTCGGCATATTCTGCGGGCCGGCCCACCCCCTCTATCGTCGCCACGAGGTCGACCCGGAGGTTCTGGCCGCCTCCGACGTGGTGGGCTTCGAGGAGGACGCCATGGCCGGCGCCCTTTCCGCCCTCACCCGCTACCGGGTGCGCTACGGGATCGGGGGGCGGATGATCGCCGCGGCCTCGGGCATCGTCGACCTGGTGGAGCTGATCGAGCATGGCGCGGCGCTCGGCTGCCTGTCGGAGGGCCACGCCGCCCGCTACGGTCCTCGTCTGTGGCGGATCCCTGTGGCGGCGCCCGCGCCGCAGGTCGAGGTCTTTTCGCTGGTCGACCTGGAACGCCACATGACCCCGGTCGAGACCGCGCTGATCGCGCATCTCGAAGAGGCCGGCCTCGCCGCCGCGCCGCGCCCCCGCTCCCAGGTCTGAGCTCTCGGCCAGGTCGCGCGAGGCCCCGGGTCAAGCCCGGGGCCTCCTCCCTCCCCCCGCCACCGGACGAGCAGCGCAAGGGCTTCGCGCGCTCTGACGCTCTCGCCCGGCAGGAGGCCAAGGGCGCGCCCTGCAAACGCGAACGGCCCCGGCGAAACGCCGGGGCCGCTCCTATTCCAGAACCGCGGGCGCGCTCAGAGATGCCCCTCGCGGGTCAGCTTGTCGGCGAGGTCGTCGAGCATGCGGCGCGCGCGGGCGGCCATCTCGTCGAGCTCCTCCTCGGTCATCACATAGGGGGGCGAGGCGATCATCGTGTCGCCCACCGCGCGCATCACCAGCCCGTGCTTGCCCACGCAGAGGTCGCGCGCCATGCCCCCGACGCCAAGGTCGCCCGCGAAGCGCTCGCCCGTCTGCTTGTTCTTCACCAGCTCGATGGCGCCGAGGAACCCCCTGGTGCGGGTCTCGCCCACCAGCGGGTGATCGGCGAGGCCGGCCCAGAGCTTCGCCATCTGCGGGGCGAGCACGTCGCGCACCCGCTCGACCAGCTTCTCCTCCTGCAGGATGCGCAGGCTGGCCAGCCCCGCGGCGCAGGCGGCGGGATGACCGGAGTAGGTGTAGCCGTGGTAGAACTCGCCGGCCTTCTCCATCACCGGGCCCGCCACGCGGTCGGAGATGAAGACCCCGCCCATCGGCTGGTAGCCCGAGGTCATGCCCTTGGCGATCGGCATCAGGTCGGGGGTCACGCCGTAGGTCTCGGCGCCCCACCAGCTTCCGGTGCGGCCGAAGCCGCAGATCACCTCGTCGGTGATCAGCAGGATCTCGCGCTCGGCGCAGATGCGGGCGATCTCGGGCCAGTAGGTCTCGGGCGGGATGATCACGCCGCCGGCGCCCTGAATGGGCTCGGCGATGAAGGCGCAGACGTTGTCTTCGCCCAGTTCGTCGATCTTCTGTTCCAGCTGGCGGGCGCGGAGCTTGCCGAATTCCTCGGGCGAGAGACCCTCGGGGCGGCCCTCGCCGTACCAGTAGGGCTGGTCGATGTGGGCAAACCCGTTGAAGGGCAGGCCCGACTGGCCGTGCATCGCCCCCATGCCGCCCATCGACGTCGCCGTGGCGGTGGAGCCGTGGTAGCCGTTGTGCCGCCCGATGAAGACCTTCTTCGAGGGCTTGCCGAGGCAGTCCCAGTAGACCCGCGCCAGCCGGAACACGGTGTCGTTCGATTCCGAGCCGGAGTTGGTGAAGAACACCCGGTTCATCTGCGGCGGCGCCACCTGGGCCAGCGCCTCGGCGAACTCGGCCGCGGCGGGGTGGGTGCTCTGGAAGAAGGTGTTGTAGTAGGGCAGATCGCGCAGCTGGCGGGTCACCGCCTCGACAATCTCCTCGCGCCCGTAGCCGACGTTCACGCACCACAGGCCGGACATGCCGTCGATGAAGCGGTTGCCGTCGGTGTCGGTCAGCCACACCCCCTGCGCGGACGAGATCACCCGCGATCCCTTCCGGTTCAGGTCCGCCATGTCGGAGAACGGGTGCCAGTGGTGGGCGGCGTCCATCGCCTGGTAGTCGGCGGTCGAGCGGAGGTTGATCTGCTGGTTCATCGGTCCGGTTCCTGTCACGGGCCTCGCCCGGCCTGCCGCCCCCGAAGGGAGCGCGCCTCAGGCCGCGTCGAGCCCCTCGTTCGAAAGCATGGTCAGGCCCTGGCGCACGTCGGCGCGGATCGCGAGGCGCAGGCCCGCCTCGTCCCCCGCCGCCAGCGCCGCGATGGCCTTGGCGTGATAGTCGGCGACCCGCCCCATGCCGATCCGCGCATAAAGCGCGCGCATCGAGGGGCCGGTCTGCAGCCACACCGTCTCGGCCAGCGCCAGCATCGCGGGCGCATGGGCGCGAAGGTAGAGGGTGCGGTGGAACTCCAGGTTGCCGCGCACGTAGGCTGCCGCGTCGCCCGAGGCGAGATGCCGGTCGATCTCGTCGTTCATGCGCTTGAGGCGCTCGATCAGGCTGAAATGGGCGCGCGGCAGGGCGCGGGCGGCGAGCTCGGGTTCCAGCAGCGCGCGGATGGAGGCGAGTTCTTCAATGCGCTGCGGCGTCAGCACCGGGGCCGAGACGCGGCCCGAGGCCGAGATCGCAAGCGCCCCCTCGGCCGCAAGCCGGCGCACCGCCTCGCGCGCCGGGGTCATCGAGACGCCGAGCTCTCCGGCGACGCCCCGCAGGGTCAGGTGATCGCCGGGCGCCATCTCTCCGTGGAGGATGCGGCGGCGGAGGTGCTTGTAGACCCGCTCATGGGCCGTGGCGCCGCCCTCGTCCGTGATCACACGGCGGGAGACGGCGGCGTCCTGGGCCTCGGGCGGGGCCTCCGCGCGCTGGCCGCGGGTTGCGTCTGCGAGGGTCATGTGGGTAATGTGATCACAAATCGACACCCTGTCAATCGAGGCGCTTCCCGATGACCGACACCCCCGATCCGCATCGCCGCGACTACGCGTTCCTCGCCCCCGACGCGAAGGCCGTCACCCATGACGAGCCGATGTGGTCGGGCGCGCTGAGCTTCTGCCGGCGGCGCTACGGGCGCGATCTCGCGGGCGCCGACGTGGCGGTGGTGGGCGTGCCCTACGACCAGTCGGTGACCAACCGCCCCGGCACGCGCTTCGGGCCGCGGGCGGTGCGGGCGGCGTCCTCGCAACTGGGCTGGAGCCGGGCCTGGCCCTCGTCCTTCGATCCGTTCGAGGCGCTCGACGTGATCGACTGGGGCGACGTGCTTATCCCCCACGGCCACCCCACGGAGGCGCCGGGGGCGATCGAGGCCGCGATGGCCCATATCCTCGCCGCCGGGGTCACGCCTCTGGCGATCGGAGGCGACCACTTCACCACCTATCCCGCGATGAAGGCGCTGGCCGCCAGGCTGGGTCAGCCGCTGGCGATGGTGCAGTTCGACGCCCATACCGACACCTGGGAGGCGCCGGCCGACTGGATCGACCACGGCACCATGTTCGCCCGCGGCGTCAGCGAGGGGGTGATCGACGCCTCGAAGTCGATCCAGGTCGGCATCCGCACCACCAACGACGACCCGATGGGGATCGAGATCTGGGACGCGATCAAGTGCCATGAGCAGGGGGTCGCGGCGACCGTCGCGGCGATCCGCGCCCGGGTCGGCGACGCGCCGGTCTACCTGACCTTCGACATCGACTGCCTCGACCCCGCCTTCGCGCCGGGCACCGGCACGCCGGTCTGCGGGGGGCTCGCCTCGTGGCAGGCGCTGGCGATGCTGCGCGGGCTGGCGGGGCTGGACGTGCGCGGGATGGACGTGGTCGAGGTGTCGCCCGCCTATGACGTGGGCGAGATCACCGCGCTCGCCGGCGCCACCATCGCGCTGCAGCTGCTGTGCCTGCACGCCCAGCGGCCGGGCGGGCCCGCCGCCTGACGGGGCCGGCCCCGCCCTCCCTCGCAACCCGCGCTTGAACCGCGGCGGCATCGGCGCGAGACTGCGCCCTCCCGCCGCGGTCCGCCGCGGCCCTGCGGAGCCTGCCCCTTGCGGAAATTCCTGGTGGTCGTCGACGAGACGCCCGAGTGCATGAACGCCATCCGCTTCGCCGCCCGCCGCGCCCACAAGACCGGCGGCGGGCTGCAGATGCTGTTCGTGATCCGCCCCGAGGAGTTCCAGCACTGGCTGGGCGTCGGCGACCTGATGCGCCACGAAGCCCGCGAGGCGGCCGAGCAGCGCTTTCACGAGGTCGCGGGCCCGGTGCAGGAGAATGTCGGCATCGTCCCCGAGTTCGTGATCCGCGAGGGCGAGGCGGTCGAGCAGGTCCTCGCCCAGATCAAGGAGGACCCCGAGGTCGGCGTCCTGGTCCTGGGCGCGGGCGTCGACAACGGCCCCGGTCCGCTGGTCAGCTACCTGGTGGGCAAGATGGCGGGCTCGATGTCGGTGCCGGTGACGGTGGTCCCCGGCGCCCTCTCGCGCGAGCAGGTGATCGCCCTCTGCTGAGCGTCGCCCGGCGATCGCGCGGCGGCAGGCGGCGCGCGTCTTTCAACAAGCGGACTACAGGCGCCCTGCGGGCGGGCTTGGCTGCGTCGCGCCCGTTGCGGGGGCGCGCGGGCTTCCGCCGGTCGCGCGGCTGGCGTATGAGAGCCGCGACGGCGGCGTCCGAGCCGCGCCGCGGAGACAGCCCTCCGACGGCGCGCCGCCAGGCCCGGCGCCCGACGCTTCGCCCCGCCGAAGTTTGGAACGATTCTTGTTTTCCGCGCCCGATGGGTCCATATCGGGCGGGATGAGGAGGCCGCCATGTTCATCCAGACCGAATCCACGCCGAACCCCGCAACGCTGAAGTTCCTGCCCGGCCAGACCGTGATGCAGGCCGGCTCTGCGGACTTTCCCGCGAAGGAGGCCGCCGGCGCCTCGCCGCTGGCCGAGCGCATCTTCACGGTCGAGGGGATCGAGGGCGTGTTCCTGGGCCCCGACTTCATCACCGTCACCAAGGCCGAGGGCCGCGACTGGGCGCACCTGAAGCCCGGCGTCCTCGGCGCGATCCTCGAGCATTTCCAGTCCGGCGCCCCGGTGCTGACCGCCGAGGCCGGCGACCAGCAGACCGGCCACGCCGAGCACACCGGTCCCGACGGCGAGATCGTGGTGCAGATCAAGGAGCTGCTCGACACCCGGGTGCGCCCAGCGGTCGCCCAGGACGGCGGCGACATCACCTTCCACGGGTTCGAGCGAGGCGTGGTTTACCTGCACATGCAGGGCGCCTGCGCGGGCTGCCCCTCGTCGACGATGACGCTGAAGATGGGCATCGAGAACCTGCTGCGCCACTACATCCCCGAGGTGACCGAGGTGCGCCCTGTCGGCCTCCAGTTCTGACGCCGGCCCCGTGACGGGACCGATTCTGGGACTCGACGCCTCGGCCGCGCAATGCGCGGCCGCGGTCGTGTCCGACGGGCGCGTGCTGGCCTCGCGGTCCGAGCCGATGGGCAAGGGCCAGGCCGAACGGCTCGCCCCCCTGATCCAGGAGGTGCTGGCCGAGGCCGGCGTGGCGCCCCGCGCGCTGTCGGGCATCGGCGTCTGCACGGGCCCGGGCAACTTCACCGGCGTGCGCATCGGCGTGTCCGCGGCCCGCGGGCTGGCGCTGGCAATCGGGCGCCCCTCGGTCGGCGTGCCGCGCCTGCAGGCGCTGGCCCAGGCCGCCGGCCGCGCGGGGGCCGAGGGCCCGGTCCTGGCGCTTGCCGCCGCCCGGCGGGACGAACGCCACGCCCAGCTGTTCGAGATCCTCGTCGACGAGACCGGCGAGCCCGTGGCCGAGGCGCTGGGCGAGGCGGTGCAGGCCTCGCTCGCGGCCCTGCCCGACCTGTTCGCCGAGGCGCCCGTCGCCTGCGTGCGCGGCCCGGGCGCGGGCGAGCTCGCCACCGCGCTGGACGTCATCGCGCTCGACGAGGGCGACCTGCCCGATCCCGTCGACGTGGCCCGCATCGCGGCCCGGATCCTGGCCGCCCTGCCCCCGGGCGCGCGACCCGAGCGCCCCGCCCCGATCTACCCCCGTCCGCCCGAAGCCGATCCGCCCTCGGAGGCGCCTCCGCCGCTGCTGGACGGCGCGCCTGGGTGAGCGCCCCGGTCGCGGCCGAGGGCGCCGCGCCCCCGCCCCTTCCCGACATCGCCGCACGACTGGCCTGCGACCCCGCGCTCGCCGCGCAGGCGTCCGCGATCCATGCCGCGGCCTTCAACGGCGAGGTGCCCGGCCGCGCCTGGTCGGCCGCCGAGATCGCCGGATTCGCCGCCGTGCCCGGCGCGCTCGCCCTGCTCGACGCCGATGCGCTGCTGCTGGGTCGGGTGGCGGGCCCGGAGGCCGAGCTGGTGACGCTGGCGACCCGTCCCGAGGCGCGCCGACGGGGCCTCGGCCGGGCGCTGACGGCCCGCTTCGCCGAGCTCGTCGCCGCCGCGGGCGTGCAGGAGGCCTTCCTCGAAGTCGCGCAGACCAACGCGCCCGCCCGCGCCCTCTATTCCGCGCTGGGTTGGGTCGCGGTGGGGCGTCGGCGCGATTATTACCGCGACGTCAATGGAAACCGGATCGACGCGGTGGCGATGCGTCTCCGACCAGGGCGCCACGAGGTCCAGGCATCGGGGGACCGCACCTCGTAATCGCGGGAACTCGCGTCAGACGAACTGCGCGCGATTGGCGCGGGTTTCGCGATTTTGTCAGCCCGATATGAATTGACGCGGCAGTAGTGAAGTCTTAAGACCCGATCACGTTCTTATCTGGTTCGGGGCGGTTCGCCTGCCGCCGGAACAGCCACGAATAGGGACCCGCTCGGGTTCACGTCGCTGTCATAATGAGAGGTATCATGTCGGACACCACGCTCATCGCAAAATCGGAACTGCTCGCGCTGACCGCGGATATCGTGTCGTCGCACGTTTCGAACAATCCGGTTTCGCCCCAGGACCTGACCAGCGTGATCGAGTCCGTCTTCGCCAAGCTGACGGAACTGGCCGAGGACAAGCCCGAGCCGCAGGAAGAGCTGATTCCTGCGGTTCCGGTGAAGAAGTCGGTCACCGATGAGTTCATCGTCTGCCTCGAGGACGGGAAGAAGCTCAAGATGCTCAAGCGGCATCTGAAGACCGCCTACGACATGACGCCCGAGGAGTATCGGGCGAAGTGGGGCCTGTCGGCCGACTACCCGATGGTCGCGCCCGCCTATGCGCGCAAGCGCCAGGAGCTGGCCAAGCAGATCGGCCTCGGCCGCAAGCCCAAGGCGAAGTGAAGCGCTGAGCCGATCCCGCGTCCAAAGGCGCTAGCCGGGCCTTGCGCCCGGAGGCGCTGACTGGGCCCCGCGCCCGGAGGCGCTGACCGGGCCCCGCGCCCGGTTGCACGGGCGCGGCGGGGGCGCTAAGGCAGTCGCGGCGCGCGAGGGCAGTCCCTCGCGCGCCGCGAGCCGTTTCCGCACCCTGCGCCGGGCCGGAGGCGGCGCCGACCGCGCCCGCGGTCGACCCTCGTGCAGACCCCGGCCCGGAGGCCCCCATGGCCAAGAAGCTGTTCGTGAAGACCTACGGCTGCCAGATGAACGTCTACGACTCCGAGCGGATGCACGGCGTCATGGCGGCCGAGGGCTACGAGGCGACCGACCGGGCCGAGGACGCCGACCTGATCCTTCTCAACACCTGCCACATCCGCGAGAAGGCGGCCGAGAAGGTCTATTCCGAGCTGGGCCGCCTGAAGCCCCTCAAGGACGCCCGCCCCGACCTGAAGATCGGCGTCGCCGGCTGCGTCGCCCAGGCCGAGGGTCAGGAGATCCTGCGCCGCCAGCCCGCCGTCGATTTCGCCGTCGGTCCGCAGGCCTATCACCGCCTGCCCGCGCTGGTCGCCAACGGCGGCGTCGACACCGAATTCCCGGTGGAGGACAAGTTCCTGCACATGCCGGCCGCCCCCCGCCGGCGCGCCCCCGCCGCGTTCCTGACCGTGCAGGAGGGCTGCGACAAGTTCTGCGCCTTCTGCGTGGTTCCCTACACCCGCGGGGCCGAGGTCAGCCGCCCCGCCGCCCGCCTGCTGGCCGAGGCGAAGGCGCTCGCCGACCAGGGCGTGCGCGAGATCACGCTGCTCGGCCAGAACGTCAACGCCTACCATGGCGAGGGGCCTGACGGGCGCGACTGGACTCTGGCCCGCCTGCTGCGCGCGCTCTGCGAGATCGAGGGGATCGCGCGGCTGCGCTACACGACCTCGCATCCCAACGACATGGGCGAGGACCTGATCGCGGCCCATGGCGAGCTCGACAAGCTGATGCCCTACCTGCATCTGCCGGTGCAGTCGGGCTCGGACCGCGTGCTCAAGGCGATGAACCGGCGCCACCGGGCGGACGAGTACCTCGCGCTGATCGAGCGGATCCGCGCGGCGCGGCCCGACATCGCGCTCTCGGGCGACTTCATCGTCGGCTTCCCCGGCGAGACCGAGGCGGACTTCGTCCAGACCCTCGCGCTCGCCGAAGCGGTGGGCTACGGCTCGGCCTTCACCTTCAAGTATTCCTCGCGTCCCGGCACGCCGGCGGCCGGCGCCGGCGCGCAGGTCCCCGAGGACGTCAAGGATGAGCGTCTCGCCCGCCTCAACGCAGTGATCTGGCGCGATCAGAAGGCGTTCCAGCGCTCTATGGTCGGCCGGCGCCTGCCGGTGCTGGTCGAGAAGCCCGGCCGGATGGAAGGCCAGATGGTTGGCAAGAGCCCCTGGCTGCACGCCGTCCATTTCCTCGCAGACCCCGCGACCGCCGGCCAGGTGGTCGAGGTCGACGTGATCGAGAGCGGGCCCAACTCCCTCTCCGGGCGCCTCGCGGCCTGAAACCAAACCCGGCGCGCCCGCGCGCCCGCGGGCCGGCGTCTCAGACCGCCCCGCGCTTAAGCAGGCTGCGGGCCATGTCGCCGGCCGAGGTCTCGCCCGGGATCGGGGCCCGCCCCAGCAGCCGCCGGCCGGCGGCGGCGTCGAGCTCGGGCCCGTATCCCAGTTCGTTGACGTTGGCGCGGATGTCCCCGTCAAACAGCGCCAGCGCGCGCACCAGCCAGTCGGGCGCCTCGCGCTTCGGGATCCTGCGGGCGCGCTCGGGGGCGGCCCGGGCCATCGCCCGGCAGAGATCGACGAGCGACAGGCGGGAGAACGCGGCCGGGTGACGGGCGCCGGACGCCTGCGGGTCGCTCAGCGCGGCGACATGGATGCGCGCCAGGTCGCGCACGTCGACCGTGTGCAGGATCAGCCGCGGAACCATCGGCAGGTCGCCGCGCAACAGCCGCGCCAGCACCGCGCCCGAGGTTCCAGGGTCCGCATCCAGCAGCGGGCCGAGGATGAAGCCGGGGTTGATCACCGCCAGCGCCGGGGCGCCCGGCGCCTGCGCGATCTCCCAGGCCCGCCGCTCGGCCATGACCTTCGAGGCGCCGTAGGCGTTCAGCCGCCCGTCCTCGGGGCGCGACCATTCCTCGGCCCCCAGCCGGTCGGGACGCCCCTCGCCCCGGCCCGCCGTGATCGCGACGGTCGAGGAGGTCAGCGCCACGCGCTCGGCGCCGGCCGACCTTGCAGCGGCCAGCGCCCGCTCGGTCCCCGCCACGGCCGGACCGATCAGCTCCTGCGGGTCCCGTGGCATCGAGGTCACGAAGGGCGAGGCGGTGTGCATGACGAAGCGCGCGCCGGCCGCGGCCTCGGTCCAGCCCGCGTCGCGCGTGAGGTCCAGCTCCACGGTCTGCAGCCGCGACACGTCCCCGCCCGCCGCCTCCAGCGTGCGGCGCAGGGCCGCCGCCCGCTCGCCGTTCGGACCCGGATTGCGCAGGCTGCCGCGCACCGTGTATCCCGCTTCAAGCAGCGCGAGCGCCACGTGGCCGCCCAGAAACCCGGTGATCCCGGTCAGAAGCACGGTGTCGGACATCAGGCCCTCCGTTGATTGAACGAAACGAACGCATATCGTAAATAACGTTTGCCTCGAAGGACGCAAGGTCATGCCCCGGGCGCCGATGAAAAGATCCCCCGCGCGTGAGGCGCGGATGCTGGAGGCGGCGCAGGCGCTGTTCCTGGAAACCGGGCTGCGCGGCGCCACGATGGAGGCGATCGCCCGCCGCGCCGGCGTCGCCAAGCCCACGCTCTACGCCTATTTCCCCGACAAGGAGGCGATGTTCCTCGCCGTGATCGCCGCGCTGGTCGAGCGGATGAAGACCGCGGTCGACGCGGCCCTGGCCCGCCCCGGCCCGCCCGAGACCCGCGTCGCCGAGGCGCTGGCCGCCAAATACGCCGTCGCCAACGCCATGCTGGCGGGCTCCCCCCACGCCGAGGCGCTGACCTCGGACCGGCTGGTCCGCTCGGGCGAGAGCTTCCGGGCGCTCGAGGCCTGGCTGATCGCGCGCATCGCCGAGACCCTGCGCGCCGCCGGCCGGCCCGAGCCCGAGGGCCGCGCCCGCCTGCTGATCGCCTGCTGCGACGGACTGATGGCGGCGGGCGATTTCGCGAGCCTCGGCTCCAGGGTCGCCTTCGTGGCCGAGCGCCTGCTGCGCGAGCCGGAGGGCGAGGAGGACTGACTTCCCGCGCCCTCCCTGCCCCGCGCCGCCGCGCCGCGAGTGTCGCGGAGCGAACCCCGGCGCGCCCCGCGCTCCTATCCGTTCGGATAGCCGGCCGATGCTTTCGAACGTCCGGGCTGACCGGCCGCGCGCTCGGATCCGATGCGTAAAGGTGGCATCAACTGTGCAGCGAATGCGACCCACCCCTCGCGCACCGGAGCCAACCATGACCGCCATCCAGCCCGCCCTCGACGCCTCCCGCACCGACGCCCTGCCCTCGCTGCCGGCCGAGACGCTGGAGCGGCTGGCGCTGGCGGTCTCGACCCGCCTGCGCGGGCGCCTCGCCGCCGCCGAGCGGCGCCTGACCGACGACGGCCTGAGCCCGGACGCCCGCCGCCTGACCGAGGATCAGGCCGCCGAGCTGGAGTGGTCGCTGACCCGCATCGACCTGCACGTGGCCATCGCCCGCGACCGGCGCGGCCTGGCGGTGGACCTCGACCCGGGCCTGCATGCGCTGCTGACCGCCGACGGCAAGCTGGCGGCCTTCCCCACCGCCCCGCGCCCCGCGCCGGCGCTGCCGACCGTCGCCGCCTCGGCCGCCTGAGCGCGGCGCCCTTTCCCCCCGCTCCTCCCCCTCCCCGACCGCACCTCCGCCTCGGCCGGCCGCAACTGGGCCCGTCCGTCCCCTCGCGGATCCTGTCCCGCGGCGAGGGGACGGCCGGCCCCGCTTTCTCCGCCCCCGCCGCCTTCCCATCGCCGGGGTTTCCCCCTACCCTCCGCCCGCCGAAGCCGCCGGAGGGCCCATGACCGACCTTGTCGTCCGCAACGCCGTGATCCTGACCGCGGACCCCGCGGGAACCGTGGTCGAGGGCGGCATCGCCGTCTCGGGCGGCCGGATCGAGGCGATAGGCGAGGTCCCCGACCGCGCGCAGGAAGTGGTCGACGCCCGCGGCGGCCTGGTGATGCCGGGCCTGATCAACACCCACTGCCACGCCGCCGACTGCCTGTTCCGCGGCCTGGTCGAGAACCTGCCCCTCGAGCCCTGGCTGCAGACCGTGTGGAAGGCCGAGGGCGCCATCCTCAACGCCGAGACCTGCCGCCTCGGGGCGCGCCTGGGCTATGCCGAGCTGCTGCTCTCGGGCTGCACCTCGGTGATGGACATGTTCTGGCATCCCGAAAGCTCGGCCGCCGCGGGCGCCGAACTGGGGCTGCGCGTCTCGACCGGGGGCCTGTTCTTCGACTTCCCCGGCATGGACGGCAAGACCGCAGAGGACCGCCCCCGCGACGCCGCCGCCTTCTTCGAGGCGCACCCCCGGACCGACCGCCTGCTGCCCGGGACATTCCCGCATGGCGCCTACACCGTAGGGCCGGAAAACCTGAAGCTCGCCAAGGCCATGGCCGACGAGCACGGCGCCCTGTTCTCGGTCCACGCGGCCGAGACGACGGTCGAGCAGGCCACGATCCGGGACAGCTACGGAACCTCGGTCCTCCGCCACATGGAGGCGCTGGGGATCCTCGATCCGCGCACCGTGCTGGCCCATTGCGTGCATTGCGACGACGAGGAGCTGGATATCCTCGCGCGCACCGGGGCGGTGGTGGCCCACAACCCGGTCTCGAACCTCAAGCTCGCCTCGGGCTTCGCGCGCATCCCCGAGATGCTCGAGCGCGGGATCCACGTGACGCTGGGCACCGACGGGGCGATCTCGGGCAACGACATCGACATGTGGCTGGCGCTGCGGCTGGCCGCGACCCTGCACAAGGCGGCCTCGGGGCGGGCGGACGCGGTGACCACCCGCCAGGCGCTGGAGATGGCCACGATCAACGGCGCCCGGGCGCTGGGGATCGGCGGGCTGACCGGCTCGCTCGAGGTCGGCAAGGCGGCGGATTTCCAGGTGCTCGACGTCTCGCGCCCCCACGCCGTGCCGATGTTCGACCCGATGACCCACGCCGTCTACTCCGCCGGGCGCGCCGACGTGCACCATGTCTTCGTCGACGGCGAGTGGCGGGTGCGCGACCGCGAGCTGGTGGTCTTCGACATGGCCGACACCCTCGACGCGGTCCGCGCCCTGGTTCCCGCCATCAAGGCCTCGATCGCATGACCCCTTCGGTTCCCGCTCTCGCCCCCCGTCTCGCCGCCGCGCTCGCGGCCGTCGCCCCCCGCGTGGGCGAGGCGCCCGAGATCGCCATGATCCTCGGCTCCGGCCTCGGCCAGCTCGCGGACGCGGTCGAGGACCCGAGCTTCATCCCCTATGCCGAGATCCCCGGCTTCCCCGTCTCGACCGCGCCCAGCCATGCCGGGCGCTTCGTGATCGGGCGCCTGTTCGGGCGGCGCGCGGTGCTGATGCAGGGGCGCGTGCACCTCTATGAGGGGTGGAGCGCGCAGGACGTGGCCCTGCCCGCCTGGCTGATGGCGGCGATGGGGGCGAGGTCGCTGGTGGTGACCAACGCCGCCGGCGCGCTGAACCCGGCGCTGAAGCCCGGCGTACCGATGCTGATCGAGGATCACCTGAACCTGACCGGCGCCAATCCGCTGATCGGGTCCAACGACGACGCGCTCGGCCCCCGTTTCCCCGACATGTCGCGCGCCTACGCGCCCGAGCTGCGCGAACTTGCCCGCGACGTGGCGATGCGGATCGGCGAGGAGCTGCCCGCGGGCGTCTATGCCGGCATCACCGGCCCCTCGCTCGAGACCTCGGCCGAGCGGCGCTGGCTGCGCGCCTCGGGCGGAGACGCGGTGGGCATGTCGACTGTGCTTGAGGTGATCGCGGCCAACCACGCCGGCATGAAGGCGCTGGGCCTCTGCGCGATCACCAACGCCGCCGACGGCGGGCCCGAGCAGCAGCCCGACACGATCGAGGAGGTGCTCGAGAACGCCGCCCACGCCGGCGCCCGCATCGCCCGCCTGGTCGAGGCGCTGGCCCCCGACCTGCCCTGAGGCCCGGTCCCGGGGGTCGCCTCTCCGAGCGCCCGGCCCCGGGTCCTGCCCCGCCTCGGGGTCGCAGGGACCGCCTAACCGCGTCCCGGCGAGGCCCCGGACGCCGCCCCTCGCCGTCGAGACAGGAGGCCGCCATGACCGATCGCCCTTCCGCACCGCCCGTCGCCAGGCTGCTGGACCTGAGCGGCCGCCGCGCGCTGGTCACCGGCGCCTCGGGGGGGCTGGGCGCGGCGCTCGCCGCGAGACTGGCCGAGGCCGGGGCCGAGGTGATCCTGCAGGCCCACGCCAACGCCTCGGCCGCCGAGGCGCTGGCCGCCCGCCTGCGCGAGGCCGGCCATGTCGCGCGGTCGGTGCGCGCCGATCTCGCCGACCTCGACCGGATCCCGACGCTGGTCGGCGGGGCCGGGCCGCTCGACCTGCTGGTCCACGCGGCCGCGCGGCAGGACCTCGCCCCCCTCTCCGACGCCGCGGCGTGGGAGGGGGTGATGGCGATCAACCTTTCGGCCTCGCGCGCCCTGCTCTCGGCTTTCGCCGGCCAGCAGGGGGCCGGGCCCGGGCGCGCGGCGCTGCTGGTCTCCTCGATCGAGGGGACGCGCACGGCGCACGGGCATGCCGCATACGCGACCTCGAAGGCGGGGCTCGAAATGCTGGTCAAGGCCGCGGCGCTGGAACTCGCGCCGATCCGGGTCAACGCGCTGGCCCCGGGGCTGATCGACCGCCCCGGCCTTGCCGAGCAGTGGCCCGAGGGGCTCGAGCGCTGGAACGCCGCCGCGCCGCTCGGGCGACCGGGCGCGCCCGAGGAGGTGGCCGACGCGGCGCTGTTCCTCCTCTCGCCGGCCGCGCGCTTCGTGACCGGCACGGTGCTGACGGTCGACGGCGGGGTCTCGGTCGGGCCGGCCTGGTAGGCGGCGCGCCTCCATCGGCGAAAACGCCGTCCCACCCAGCGAATTCGTGACCGGCCAGGCGCCGGGCGGCCCTCACGGGGGCCAAGTCCCCGTTCGCGGCGGCCGCGCGGCGTGCTATGGTCGGGTCTGAAACCGGCCAGCCGGCGCAGACCGGCGGCCCGAGGCGAAAGGCGTTGCAATGATCCCCCTTCGGCGTTCCCGCCGACTTGCCAGGCTTGCCCTGGCGACGGCGCTGCTCTTGAGCTCCACCGCGCTTCCCGCGGCGGCCTTCCCCGACCGGTCCGAGGGCGCGCGCTTCACGCCCGTGGCCGAGGCGGTGCGCGCCGACCGGTGGGCGGCCGCCTTCCAGTATGCCGAGGCGACCCGCGACCCCGCCGCCATGGACTATGTCCGCTGGCGCTGGCTGTCGGCGGGCGAGGGCGGCTTCTCGGACGCGCGCGACTTCCTCGCCCGCAACGGCGACTGGCCCCAGGCCGGCATGATCCGCCGCGAGGCCGAGCGGAAGATGCCCCCCGGCCTGCGCGCCTCGGAGGTCACGGCCTTCTTTGCGGGCCACAACCCGCTGACCGGCTCGGGCGCGGTAGCGCTGGCCGCGGCCCTGCTCGCGGACGGGCAGACCCAGGCGGCGCGCGACACCGCCACGCGCGCCTGGCGAGAGATGTCGCTGACCCCGGACGAGGAATCCCGCCTGCTGGCAAGCTGGAGCGGCGTGCTAGCCCCCTACCACGTCGAGCGGCTGGACATGCTGCTGTGGCGCGGCCTGACCGGCGAGGCCGAACGGATGCTCTCCCGCGTCGACGCCGCCCACCAGGCGCTGGCCCGCGCGCGCATCTCGCTGCGCCGGGGCGACCCGGGCGTCGACACGCTGGTCGCGCGGGTGCCCTCGGCGCTGGCCGGCGACGCGGGCCTCGCCTACGAGCGGTTCCGCTGGCGCGAGAAGCACGGCATGGGCGAAGCCGCCGAGGAGATGATGCGCCAGCGCTCGACCTCGGCCGCCGCGCTCGGCCGCCCCGAGGCCTGGGCCGACGAGCGCATCGACATGGTCCGCGAGGACGAGCGCAACGGCCGCTACCGCGAGGCCTATCTGCTGGCGGCCCAGCACTTCCTCGATCCCTCGGTGGGCTACGACTACAATGAGCTCGAGTGGCTGGCCGGCTGGATCGCCCTGCGCCGTCTGAACGACGCCAGCGCCGCCGAGGCGCATTTCGCCCGCTTCCTCGAAACCGTGGACACCCCCATCAGCCTCGGCCGGGGCTGGTACTGGCTGGGCCGCGCGCGCGAGGCCCGCGGCGACAGCTCAGGCTCCCGCAAGGCCTATCTCGAGGGCGCGCGCTGGCAGACCAGCTTCTACGGGCAGCTCGCGGCCGAGCGGGTCGGCGCCGATGCCGACCGCTCGCTGGCCGGGGTCGAGGCGCCCACCGACTGGCGCAACGCCGCGGCGATCGAGTCGACCCAGGTCCGCGCCGGCGTGCTGCTGCACTGGGCGGGCGAGCGGGGCCGCAGCCACCTGCTGCTGACCAACGCGGCGGCCGAGGCGCGCAATCCCCGCGACAAGGCCGCCATCGCCCACCTGGCGCTGGAGCTCGAACGCCCCGAGGTCGCCGTGCGCGCGGCCAAGATGGCGGCGAACGGCGGCATCGTGCTGCCCACGCCCTACTACCCCGTGGTCGATCTCGCCGACGCCTCGGGCCGCGTGCCCCCGGCGCTGGCCCTGGCCATCGCGCGCCAGGAAAGCGAGATGAACCCCGAGGCGGTCTCCCACGCCGGCGCCCGCGGTCTGATGCAGCTGATGCCGGGCACCGCCCAGCAGGTCGCGCGCAAGCTGGGCATCGGCTACGACCTCGGCTCGCTGACCTCGGACTGGCGCTACAATGCGCGGCTGGGGACCGACTACCTGGCCGGGCTGATCGACGACTTCGGCTCCTGGCCGCTGGCCGCAGCCGGCTACAACGCCGGGCCGAACCGGGTGCGCCAGTGGATCGCGCGCTACGGCGATCCCCGCGGCGGGCGCATGGACATGGTCGACTGGATCGAGACGATCCCCTTCGACGAGACCCGCAACTACGTGCAGCGGGTGATGGAAGGGGTGCATGTCTACGAGGCCCGCCTCACCGGCCGCGCCCAGGCGCCGGAGCTGACGGTCCTCCTCAAGCGCTGAGCCGCCCTCGAACCTGCGCCGCGCCTCCCCTCGGGACGGCGCGGCGCCGTCTGCGATCGAAAGCGCGATACGCGCGGGACGCAGATGTCGTTGAGGGGACGGCAGGGCGGGGCGATGCGGACGCGCAGCGGACGCGAGGGCCGCCCGGCCGTCCAGGCGCATGACCCGCAAGGCTCACGCCCCCGACGTCATGGCCCCGGCGTCACGGCCCCGGTCTCACTGCACCAGCGCGCCGCCCAGCACCACGGTCTGGTCGTCGTTGATGTGCACGATCGGGATATAGGCCTCGAGCTCGGTCCCGCAGCCCGCGATCTGCGCGTTGCCGCCGATATGCACGGTCGAGGAAGCCTCGACATAGATCCCGCCCGCCGACTTGAACGATCCGCCCGGATGGAACTGCGGCGCCGCACCCAGGAAGCCGTAGGTCCAGTCCTGCGGGCTCGACCCGCCCAGCGAGATCCGGTCCTTGGAGAACATGTAGACGTCGAACTGCCCGTCGTCGCAGTAGTGGTCCGGCTCCCCGTAGGAGGCCGAGCCCGAGAAGTTCAGCTGTCCCTCGCCGAAGAAGAACACGTCGTTGAAGTGCAGGCGCGGCCCGCCGCCCATGCCGATCTGGCCCTTGGCGATCACCGCGATGTTCTGCCCGTCGACCTTGCCGGCCATCTGCATGCCGTGGTTGACCATGTAGATCGTGTAGGGCTCGAAGTCGCCAGGCTGCACGGTCCACCACCACTGGTTCACCTGCACCACATTCGCCGTCCCCGTCGCCGGGTCCTTGAGGAACTCGGGCAGCAGGTCGCCGGAATAGGTCGAGACCCCGGAGGTGTAGAGCGCCGCCCACAGGTCGTCGAACATCGTGTTCAGGATCGGCAGCACCACCGGCTCGATGTGCACCGGCTCCTTCACCGCCACCTCGTCCTCGCCCGCGGGGCTGTCCCCGTCGACGTCGCCGATGGTGATGTTGTCGGGGTAGAAGGAGGAAATCCGCACGTCCTCGGTGAAGTAGGACGACCCGCCGAAGTGCACCGAGACCTCGCCATGCACGCAGACCCCGTCGGTCAGCGTGTTGTTGCCGCCCATCTGGAAGTCCTGGGTCGAGATCAGGATCGCCCCCGGGCACAGGCTCTGCGAGCCGCTGCCCACGCCCGAGCGCACCCGCGCCGTCGACGAGGCCGCGATCTGCCAGCTCTGCTTGCCCAGCAGCCCGACCAGGAAGGTGGGCACGTCCAGCCCCGCGCCGTTGCCGCGCGCCGCGACCACCTTGACCGCGTCGTAGGGCGTCGCGCCCGCCTCGAACGTGTTGGTCTCGCGGTCCCAGGCGCCGATCTGCACCATGCTCGGCAGCACCACCGTGCCGTTGCCCGAAACGGGCATGTTCACCTGCGCGAGGTCCATCGCCACCGTCCGCGCCGCCTCGGCGTCGGGCAGCGCGCGCACGGCGGCCAGCGCCGAGGCGTCGGCGGTGGCCTGGAGCAGCGCGCGCACCCGGTAGGCGTTGGAGACGTCGAGCGTGAACCCCGAGACGATCATCATCATCGTCATCCAGAAGATCGACCAGATCGAGGCCGACCCGTCTTCGGAGACGACAAGACGTCCGGCGCGTCGCGCCAGGAGGGGGAGCGCGGCCGGGATCATGACGCCGGCCCTCAGCTGCTCGCGCTCGCCGCGGCTTCGTCCACCATGGTGATCGAGGCCGAGAGCGAGCTGTCGCCTGTGAGGAAGAAGCTGAAGATCACGACTTCGCTGAACGGCATCGAGACCGAGGCGTTGACGTAGCCGCCGTTGATCGAGACCGAGGCGGCGCCGGCGGAGTCAGGCGCGAAATGGCTGGTGACGAAGGCCTCGGCCTGCGCCTCGGTGGCGATGCCGAGCGAAACCTGCCGCGAAGCGGTTCGCGCCATGTCGATGAGCTGGGTCTGCTTGTGCATCAGGAGGGCCGCGTCGGTGGCGACGCCGAAGATCATGAAGAAGATCGGCAGCCAGAGGGCGAATTCGACCGTGGTCGACCCCTCGTTATTCCGCGACAGGGCGCGGATACGCCTGAACACACTCATGATGTCCTCCCGGACAACGCATACGCTTTACTCGGGCGAGGGAGATGACGGCCGACACGGCACTGACTGACCGGCCCCCTCGAACCGATTCGGTGGACACCGCCTGTTCATGAAACACACCATGAAGCCGAGCTGAGCCACCTACCGACATTCATATTAGGCCATTTCCCGGCGTCAGCAAGTGTTCGCGTGGTTAATCGTTGACGCACCCGTCGCGCAGACCCGTTTCGGAAACAGTCGCGAGGCTATCGTATCCACATGTCCGTTCGCGCCCCGCCTGTTCAGTTGCCGTTAAAGCAACGTTCATTCTTACTGCAGGATCAGAGCGAGATTTCAGGCACGCTGGTGAACGCGGCCTTCAGGGAATCAGACCAGGCGCCCGAGACCTTCTGGAACTCGACGTCATCCTGCTCCATCCGTCGACGGGCCGAGAATCGCAGCTCCCCGGCGGGCAGCACCGCCAGATCCAGCGGCATCCCCACAGAGAGGTTCGAGCGCAGGGTCGAATCCATCGACACGAACGCCGCCTTCAGCGCCGCGGGGATCGGCGTGTCGGGCGTGATCACCCGGTCGAGGATCGGCTTGCCGTACTTGTGCTCGCCGATCTGGAAGAACGGGGTGTCCTCGGTCGCCTCGATGAAGTTGCCCGCGTCATAGATCAGGAACAGACGCGGCCGGCCGCCCCGACGCTGCCCCCCCAGGATCAGCGTTGCGCCCGAGCGCGCACCGGATTCCTCGAGCTGCTCGCGATAGCGCTTCTGCTGGTCGGCCATCGCCTCGCCGACCATTTGCGCGGCGCGGAACATGCTGGCGCAATTGAGGACCGTCTCGACCTCTTCGCCGGCCTCGTCCCGGGCGCAGGCCTCGTTCAACGCGGTCACCACGCCCTGGGTGATCGAGAGGTTGCCCGCGGTCATCAGGCACAGGGCCCGCTCGCCCGGCCGCTCCCAGGTGAACATCTTTCCAAAGCGGGAAATGTTGTCGAGCCCGGCGTTGGTCCGGGTGTCGGACAGCATCACCAGCCCCGCGTCCAGCCGCAGCCCCACGCAATAGGTCATCTCGCGCCCTCCTTGCCGTCCCCGGCCCGCGCGCGGTCGATAGACGACGGAGAGGGCGATGTCACGCGAAGTCGCAGGGCGCCGCGCGCTACTGCACCAGCGTGCCGCCGATGATCGAGGGGGCGCCCTCCTCGACCGTGACCGTGTCGTAGTGGCCGGTCAGCGGCGCGCCGCAGCCGGTGATGTCGATGTTGCCGCCCAGCTGGATGGTCTGGTTCGCCTCGATATAGAGGCCCCCCGCGCTCTTCATCGCGCCGCCCGGCGCGAAGGAGGGGGCGGCCGCCATCAGCCCGTAGACCCAGGACGACGACCCCCAGCCGCCCAGCGAGATCGCGGTCTTGGAGAACAGGTAGGCGTCGTAGACCCCGGCCTCGCACCAGGTCTCGGGGCTGCCGTAGCCGATGTCGCCCGAGAAGTTCAGCGTGTCGGCGCCGAAGATGAAGACCTTGTCGAACAGGAGCGACGGACCGCCTCCGACGCCGATCTGGCCGTTGGCGATGATCGCCACGTTCTGCGCGTCGACCCCGCCCGCCAGCTGCATGCCATGGTTGACCATGTAGATGGTGTAGGGCTCCAGGTCGCCGGGCTGCACGGTCCACCACCACTGGTTCACCCGCACGATCCGCGCCATGCCGGTGGCGGGATCCTTGATGAAGTCGGGCAGCAGGGACCCGCCGTAGGCCGAGATCGAGCTGTTGAACAGCGTGCTCCACAGCGTGTCGAACATCGCGGGCAGCTCCGGCACGATCACCGGGGCGAGGTCGCTTTCCGCGATCACCTCGGCCCGCGTGGCGGAGTTGTGGCGCACGCTGCCGATGTAGATCGTGTCCTCGTCAAAGGCCGAGACGCGGCTGTCGGGGTCGAACCAGTCGCCGCCGCCGAAATGCACCCCGTTCTGCCCGTGCAGGCAGACGCCGTCCTTGAGCTCGTTCGAGCCGCCCGCCTGCAGGGTGTCGGCGCTCAGGATCAGAGCCCCGGGACAGAGGTTGGTCAGCTGCCCCGAGCCCCCCGAACGCGCCCGCGCGGTCGAGGAGGCGGCCACGTGCCATTCTTCGCGCCCGACCAGTCCGACGAGGAACGTGGGCACCGGCAGGCCGGCCCCCGCGCCCCGCGCAGCGGTGACGCGCACCGCGTTCGAGGCCGGATCGCCGCTGACGAAGGACTGGGAGTCGGCGTCCCAGCCGCCGATCTCGATCATCGCCAGCGGCGAGACCTCGCCATGGTCGGCGACCGGCATGTTGATGCGCGAAAGGTCTCGCGCGGCCTGGCGCGCCGCGTCGCCGTCGGGAAGCTGTCGCGCCGCGGCCAGCGCCGAGGCGTCGGCGGTGGCCTGCAGCAGGGTGCGGATCCGGTAGGCGTTGGCCACATCGAGGGTGAAGCCCGAGACGATCATCATCATCATCGTCCAGAACAGGGCCCAGACGCTCGCGGCGCCGCGCTGATCGCGCGCCAGCCTGCGGATCTGGCGGGCCAGCCGCCCGCAGCCGCACGTCGCGCAGGGCGATCCCCGCCCGTCGCCGCCCCGACCCGTCCCGAATACGCCGAGACCTGCGCCCGCAATGCGGACGACGCCTGTGACACGCATGACCGTCACCCCAAGAGGACGCCCGTCCCGAAGACCGCCTGGCCCGGCGTCGTCGGCCCCGTCCGTTCCCCAACGGTCAGGTCCGCTCCTGTGACGCCGCGTGCCCTGCGGGACCCCTCGTCCCGGACTTCCGAAAATTACGCTTGAGTCGACGTTAACGTCACATTCATTTCAAATCAATCCGATTGGGCGGCCGACGCCGCGGCGTCATTGGCGCCGTCCGCGCCCGGATCGGCGCGCGCGGACGGCGGCGGCCCCTGCCGAAGGCTTTCAGGACGCGGTCTGCGGCCCGGATGGGGCGGGCGTCACTGCTGCTGGGCCTGCTCGGCGGAGGTGATTCGCACCTCGGCCTCCAGCGTCTCCTCGACATGGCCGGTGATCGAGCCGCGCAGCGGCGCGGCGTCGCGCGAATCCAGCCCGCCGACCAGGCGCACGTAGCGCTCGGTCGGGCAGACCTGGTTGGCGGCGTCGAAGCCGACCCAGCCGAACCCCTCGACGAAGGCCTCTGCCCAGGCGTGGGTCTCGTGCAGCTCGCCCCGCTCGTCGGCGCCCGCGAAGTCTTCGTTGGCCAGCAGGTAGCCCGAGACGTAACGCGCCGGCACGCCCAGGCTGCGGGCGGCGGCGATGAACACGTGCGCATGGTCCTGGCAGACCCCCGCCCCCAGCGCCAGGGCGCGGGCCGCGGTGGTGTCCGAGCCGGTCACGCCCGGCCGGTATTCGACCGCTCCGCCCACCGCCGCGCTCAGCGCATGCAGCGCGGCCAGCGTGCCGTCGTCGCCCGAGGAGGCGGCGGCCTCGGCGGCCAGCTCGCAGATCGCGTCGTCGGGTTCGGTCAGAGCCGTCTCTCGCAGGAACACGCCGGTGGAGCGCTGGCGACCGAGATTGCGGACCACGCCCGCGGTCTCGGCGGTCTCGACCATGCCCTCGGCCAGGATCTCGACGCCGTCCACCTCGCCCTTCGAGTGCCACTGCCCGCAGGCGTCGCCGAAGTCGTCGGTCAGAAGCGGGGTCACCGGCGCGCCGTTGACGCTGACCTTCCAGGCGAGCGTCTTCTGCCCCTCGTGCTCGGAGGGCCACAGCCGCAGGCGAAGCGCCAGCTTCAGGGCCGCGGGCTCGAAGGCGTAGACCGTCTTGTGACGGATGCTCAGGCGCATGCGCCCTCTCCCTTCAGAAATGGTAGGCGGCGCTGATCTCGCCCGACAGGCGGGCGTTGACGTTCAGCGCGTCGCTGACGAACTCGTGCAGCCCCTGCTGGAACACCTCGCCCATGCGCGCCGCCTCGAGCCGCGCGACCATGGCCGCGGCGGTCTCGTGGCAGCCGTGGCGGGCCTCGTACTCCCGGTCGAGGCTGTTCAGCCCCGAGAGGATCTGACGGTAGCAGTAGCTGAGCGAGCGCGGGAACTTGCGGTTCAGCAACAGGAAGTCGGTGATCTGCCAGGGGGCGTAGTCGCCCTTGTAGACATGGTGGAAGGCCCGCGTCGCCGAGGTCGCGTGCAGCACCGAGGTCCACTGGTGATGATCGCGTCCGCCGCCCACCACGTCGGTTTCGGGCAGCAGCACGAAGTATTTCACGTCGAGCAGCCGCAGGGTCATGTCCGCCCGCTCGACGCAGCCGCCGATGCGCATGAAGTCCCAGCCCTCGTTGCGCAGCATCGAGGTCTGGGCGGCCCCGCGCAGCAGGTTCGCGCGCCGCTTGGTCCAGTCGAGCAGCTCGGGCAGCTCCCGGCGCAGGGAGCCCGCGTTGTCGTCCACCGACTCCAGCCGCCGCCAGCCGTCGTTGAGCGACTCCCACATCTCGCGGGTCAGCGCGGTGCGCACGGCCTTGGCGTTGGCCCGCGCCTGAGCGAGGCAGGAGCGGATCGAGTTCGGGTTCTCGGGGTCGAGCACCAGCGCGCGCGCCGCCTGCACCTCCGAGATCCGCTCGCCCGGTCCGAACAGGTCCCCGCACCCGCAGGAGGCGACGACCGAGCGCCACTCGTCCCGCTCCCCCGCGCCGGGGAGCATGGCCATGCGCTGGCCCATCTCCATCAGGCGGGCGACGGATTCGGCGCGCTCGATGTAGCGCGACATCCAGTAGAGGTTCTCGGCCGTCCGGCTCAGCATGCGTGCAATTCCTCGCCCGTTTCGCGGCGGTCCCGGCGCGTCATTCGCTCAGCACCCAGGTGTCCTTCACGCCCCCGCCCTGGGAGGAGTTGACCACCAGGGAGCCCTCGCGCAGGGCCACCCGGGTCAGACCGCCGGGCACCAGACGCATCTGCTGCCCGACAAGGCAGTAGGGGCGGAAGTCGACATGCCGGGGCGAGACGCCGCCCGGCGCCAGCGTCGGCGTGGCGCTGAGGTCCAGCGTCGGTTGGGCGATGAAGTCGGAAGGATCGCCCTCGATCCGCCTGGCGTAGGCCTCGCGCTCCTCCCTGGTGGACATCGGCCCGATCAGCATCCCGTAGCCGCCCGAGCCGTGCACCTCCTTGACCACCAGCTCGTCGAGATGCTCGAGCACGTATTTGCAGCTGTCGGGCTCGGCGCAGCGCCAGGTGGGCACGTTCTCCAGGATCGGGGTCTCGCCGAGGTAGAAGCGGATCATGTCGGGGACGAAGGTGTAGACCGCCTTGTCGTCGGCCACGCCCGCGCCCGGCGCCGAGCACAGCGTCACCCCGCCCGAGCGATAGGCGTCGAAGATCCCCGGCACGCCCAGCAGGCTGTCGTGCCGGAAGCTGAGCGGATCGAGATAGTCGTCGTCGATGCGCCGGTAGATCACGTCGACCCTTGTCGGGCCGCGGGTGGTGCGCATCCACACCTTGCCCTCGTCGACGAACAGGTCCTGGGGCTCGACCAGCTCGACGCCCATCAGGTCGGCGAGGAAGGAATGCTCGTAATAGGCCGAATTCAGCGGCCCCGGCGTCAGCACCACCACGTTGGGATCGCCCGTGCAGGCCGGCGGCGCGACCTCCTCGAGCGTCTTGCGCAGCTGGTCGGGATAGTCGTCCACCGGCTCGACCAGGCCGCCGTCGAACAGCTCGGGGAACATGCGCATCATGATCTCCCGGTTCTCCAGCATGTAGGAGACGCCGGACGGCGTGCGGCAGTTGTCCTCGAGCACCTGGAACGACTTCGGCCCGGTGCGCACGATGTCGATGCCCACGATGTGCGAATACACCTTCCCCGGCGGCTCGACGCCCATCATCTCGGGCAGGAAGGCCGAGTTGCGATAGACCAGCTGCGCGGGGACCACGCCGGCGCGCAGGATCTCGCCGCGGTGGTAGACGTCATAGAGGAACGCGTTCAGCGCCCGGGCCCGCTGGCGGATGCCGCGGTCGAGCCGGCGCCACTCGGCGGCCGCGAAGACGCGGGGGATCAGGTCGAAGGGGATCAGGCGCTCCGGGTCGCCGCCCTCGCCATAGACCGCAAAGGTGATGCCGATGCGTCGGAAGATCGCCTCGGCCTCTTCCGAGCGGCGATGAAGAAGCTCGACGCCCGTGGCCTCGAGCCATTTCGCCACCTCCTCGTAGGAGTCGCGAAGTTTGCCGTCCGATCCGGACATCTCGTTGAACACGGTCCGTCCCCTGCCTCGTTGCATTCGGCGTTAGTGCATTGCGATCAGAGACGGGGACGCCGGCGAGGTCAAGGGCGGGCCTCGCGCTGCGCGCAGGACGCGGCGCGCCGCCGCAAGCGGGGCGGGCCGCGTCCTGCGCGCGGCGCGATTCTTGCTTGGGTCCGGGCGACGTCTGCCGGGCGAGTTCGCCTGCCGCCGGCCGGTATGCGTCGATTTCGCCCAGCCACCCCGGCGACATTCGT